>CANJQT010000026.1 GCA_947476475.1 Paracoccaceae bacterium
CCCGCGCCAAGCCCGCACCCTCCAGGTGATCCATGAAACGCGCCCCTCGCAGCCGTCAACGCCATGATTTATATGCGAAATATCACGATTACGACAGCGAAATCAGCGACTTACTTGGAGAATGTGGGCACAAACGGTTATTGACTCGTCAATCAAGAAAAATCGCTTTGCGGCTTCAACGCTGCCTTTGCGGCATACGATTCTTCCGCTAGGCTTCAATCTGGGGCAATAAAAAGTCGGTCGGATCTGCAGACGGCCAAGATTCTTCTTGCCACAAAGGACGGAATGGAAGTTAATTGACTCATCAATCAAGAAAATGGGGAGAATGACAATGAACCTTCGCTCGCTTTTGCTGGCGTCCGTAACACTGGCCTTCGCATGGCAAGCCAATGCCGAAGGCTGCGACAAAGTGACTTTCTCGGATGTTGGCTGGACTGACATCACTTCGACCACCGCTGTCACCTCGCTGATCGTGACCGCCCTTGGCTATGAGACCGAAACCAAGGTTCTGTCGGTTCCGGTGACCTATACCGGCCTTGCCAGCGGCGACATTGACGTGTTCCTCGGCAACTGGATGCCGTCGATGGCCAATGACATCAAACCCTATGCCGAAGCAAAAACCGTCGACACGGTGAAGGCAAACCTGGAGGGCGCAAAGTACACGCTGGCAACCAACGAAGCCGGTGCCGCACTTGGCATCGCCGACTTCAAGGACATCGCGGCCCAAAAGGACGCGCTGGAAGGCAAGATCTACGGGATCGAGCCGGGCAATGACGGCAACCGTCTGGTGCTTGACATGATCACGACCGGTCCGTTCGGGCTGGACGGGTTCGAACTGGTCGAAAGCTCGGAGCAGGGCATGCTGGCCGAAGTGGACAAGCATAATGGCGACGGTAAGCCGATCGTCTGGCTGGGCTGGGCGCCGCACCCGATGAACGCCAAGTTCAAGATGACCTACCTGACCGGTGGCGATGACTATTTCGGGCCGGACTTCGGTGCTGCCAGCGTTTTCACCAACACCCGCGCGGGTTACGTGACCGAATGCCCGAACGTCGGCAAGCTGCTGACCAACCTCACCTTCAGCCTCGACATGGAAAACGCCATCATGTCGTCGATTCAGGACGAGGGCACCGACCCGAACGAGGCCGCCAAGACCTGGCTTGCCGCCAACCCGGACGTGCTTGGCCCTTGGCTTGACGGCGTGACCACCAAGGACGGTGGCGATGCGATGGCTGCGGTCACCGCGGCGCTTGAGTAAAGGCCGATTGCCCCGACAAGGGAGGTCGGGGCGGTTCAGAAACTGCGGCAGCGGCTTGGTCGCTGCCGCATCTCATAAGAAACCGTGCGACGGGGGGACGTAATGGACTGGCTTCAAAACCTATGGCTTGCTGACCATAAGATTCCGATTGGATGGGCTGCAAAACAGGTCTTCGACTGGATGAAGGAACACGGGAAGTCGGTCTTCGATTTCATCTCTTTCGCCATGGAGCACATGATCGCCGGCATCCTTTGGCTGCTGATCACCCCTCATCCGCTGGTCATCGTCGCGCTGGCAATCGCCCTGACCTGGTATCTGCAACGCAACTGGAAGATTTGCCTTCTGGTGCTGTTCGGCTTTCTGTTCATCCTCAATCAGGGTTACTGGAAGCCAACGATGGAAAGCATGACGCTGATCCTGTCGTCCTGTGTGGTCTGCATGGCCGTCGGCGTGCCGATCGGCATCGCCGCAGCACACCGGCCCCGGCTCTATCAGGGGATGCAGCCGATCCTTGACCTGATGCAGACACTGCCGACCTTCGTTTATCTGATCCCGGCCATCGTCTTCTTTGGCCTTGGCATGGTGCCCGGCCTGATCGCGACGGTGATCTTCGTGCTGCCCGCGCCGATCCGCCTGACCCATCTGGGTGTGTCGAACACCCCCAAGGCACTGACCGAGGCGCTGACCGCCTTTGGCGCCACAAAGCGGCAGGTGCTTTACAAGGCCGAACTGCCCTACGCCCTGCCACAGATCATGGCTGGCCTGAACCAGACGATCATGCTGTCCTTGTCGATGGTGGTGATCGCGGCACTGGTCGGTGCCAACGGACTTGGCGTGCCTGTCGTGCGGGCGCTGAGTTCGGTCAATACGGCGCTGGGGTTCGAATCCGGCTTTGTCATCGTGGTCGTGGCCATCGTCCTTGACCGTATGCTGCGCAAGGGAGACGCATGATGGCCAAGGATATGAAGACTTCGGAAATCGCGGTCGAGTTCAACAAGGTCAACATCGTCTTTGGCGATCACCCGCAGCGCGCCCTGCCCCTGATGGACAAGGGGATGAACCGGACAGAGATTCAGAAGGAAACCGGTCAGGTTCTGGGCGTCCACGACTGTTCTCTGACCGTGGCGCGGGGTGAAATCCTGGTGCTGATGGGCCTTTCGGGGTCGGGCAAATCCACGCTTTTGCGCGCGGTCAATGGCCTTAACCCGGTCTGTCGGGGCGCGGTCACCGTTCATGACGGCGACTGGAGCTGTGAAGTCGGCTCTGCCAACCGCGAGGATCTGCTGAAGGTGCGCCGCGAATGCGTGGCGATGGTCTTTCAGCAGTTCGGCCTGCTGCCATGGCGGACAGTGCGCGAAAATGTCGGTCTTGGGCTGGAACTGGCCGGGCAATCGGCGGAGCAGATGCGCGAAAAGGTAGACAGCCAGCTAAAGCTGGTGGGCCTGCACGAACGCGCCGATGCCAAGGTGGGCGAACTTTCGGGCGGGATGCAGCAGCGGGTGGGCCTTGCGCGCGCCTTTGTCACCGATGCGCCGATCCTCTTGATGGACGAGCCCTTCTCGGCGCTGGATCCGCTGATCCGCACCCGGCTTCAGGATGAACTGCTGGAATTGCAGGCCAAGCTGCAGCGCACGATCATCTTCGTCAGCCACGATCTGGACGAGGCTTTCAAGATCGGCGACCGGATCGCGCTGATGGAAGGCGGGCGGATCGTCCAATGCGGCACCGCGCGCGAAATCATCGCCAATCCGGTCAGCGACTATGTGGCCGACTTCGTCAACCACATGAACCCGCTGTCGGTTCTGACCGCCCGTGATGCGGTGGAACCCACGCCGAACACCACGCCGACCGCAGGTCAGGTCGATATCGACACGCCGATCAAGGACGTGATGTTCCAGCTGAAGGATGAAACCCGCGCGCTCGAGGTGCTGGATCACGGCAAGGTCGTGGGTCAGGTGTCGCGCAAGACGGTGATCGCGCGGCTTCTTGACCCGCGCGGCTAAACATCTTGCAGCATCTGCCAAGGGCCGGGGCGGCAACGCCCCGGCCTTTTGTCATCTGCCCTCTGCCCCCGGCGCGGGGGTGATACCGGCGCGGGCAATCTGTGCTTCGCGCCAGCTCATGTAACTGATGGCGGCGATGATCACCGCCCCACCCGACAAGACATAGGGATCGACCCGTTCGCCAAAGGCCAGCCAGCCCAGAAGTGTCGCCCAGATCAGCTGCAGGAAGATCACCGGCTGGGTGACACTGACCGGGGCGGCGGCAAAGGCGCGGGCCATACAGTAGTGCCCCGAGGTGGCTAAGACAGCAACCACCGCCAGCCAGCCAAGTTGCGCAAGGCCCGGCGTCACCCATTCAAGCGCCGCGAACGGCGCCAGACCCAGCGTGACCGTCACTGACAAAAGCGCGACCAGCGCCCCGGCAGGGATCAGCGGCGCCAGTTTCTTGGCAAGTATATAGGACAGGCCGAAACAGATGGCGGCGCCGATCTGCGCCAGATGCCCGGGCTGAAGGTCGCGCAGGCCGGGGCGCAGCACGATCAGCGCGCCGGTCAGCGCCACCGCGATGGCAAGGATCCGGCGCAGCGCCAGTCGTTCGCCCAAAAACAGCGCCGCCCCGACGGTGACCACGATCGGGCTGAGATAGCCAATGGCCGTCACCTCGGCCATTGGGATGCGGGCCATGGCGTAGAACCACAGGATCACGGCAAGCGTATGAAGCGCCCCGCGCAGGCCGATCAGCGGCAGGGTGCCAGCAGGCAGACCGGCGCGCAGGGCGGCCACCAACGAAGGTGCCAGCAGGATCAGCCCGAAGGCAAAGCGGATGAAAGCGCTTTCGGCGGTGGGCAAGGTAGTGCCAAGATGATGGACTGCTCCGTTCACCGCCACGAAGCTAACGCCGGACAGGACCATCCAGAGTATCCCGACCAGCGGCAGGCTGGCGGGGATCAGGGCGGGACGGGAAGGCATGCTGTCGCTCATGGTGCAGCACAACCAGATCGGCTGCCGACCCGCAAGGTCAGCCAAGCGCAAGGGATACGGCCAGCGACCACATGGTCAGGCCGACAAGCGCATCCAGCACCTGCCAGGCGCGCGGGCGGGCAAACAGCGGCGCCAGCAGCCGCGCACCGTAGCCAAGCGAAAAGAAGAAGGTGAACGAAGCGATGATCGCCCCGGCTGCAAATCCCAACGCCTGCCCCGGATACTGCGCCGAAACCGACCCCAGCAGCACCACCGTATCCAGCCAGACATGGGGATTAAGCCACGTGAAGGCGGCAATCGTCAGAAGCGTCGCGCGAAGCCCCTGCCCTTCGCCGGCGGCAGCCGTCAACCCAGCCCCCCCCGCGAAGGCGGTGCTCAGCGCGCGAAAGCCATACCAGGCCAGAAATCCGACCCCGCCCCAGCGCATTAGCGGCGCAAGCCACGGGGCGGCTAGCGAAGCCGCCGCAAAGCCCGATACACCGACGGCAATCAGGATCGAATCCGACAGGGCGCAGAACAGACAGCTGGCAAAGACATGTTCGCGTCTGATCCCCTGACGCAGAACGAAAGCGTTCTGGGCACCGATGGCGAGGATCAGCCCTAACCCCAACCGAAATCCGGCAAAGGTCGCAGCGCTCATGCCTTGGCCGCCAGAGCAAGCGCGCGCAGGGCTGCAACCGCGTCATCGCGCCGCGCCCACTGAACGAATATATGGTCGTGGAAGTAACCCGCGACCACATTGGCGCTGATCCCTTCGCGGCCCAGAGCCGCTGCAAAAGCGGCCGTCAGGCCAACGGCGGCAAGATCGGAGTGTACGGTGAGGCTGATGCGCCCCCAGGGCGGGCCTGCATCAAGGCCCACGCCCACAAGGGCCGCCGAAGGAGCAATCAGCGTTACCCCCTCGGTTTCGGCGATGGTCGCAAATGCGATCAGGCCGGGCGGAATTCTGGCGCCCTGCGGCAGCGCGACGTACCCGTAAGGTTCAGGTGATAGAACCGGTTCCATGCTGGCCAGCAAACGCGACAGATCGGTTATTCCCGTCATCATTCCCCTCTCAGATTCGCATGAAAACGGCGCCCGAAGGCGCCGTTCGGGTCAGCTAAGCTGGGCTGCAACTTCGTCCGGGATGTCAAAATTGTGTGTCACATCCTGTACATCGTCATCTTCTTCCAGCATGTCGATCAGGCGCATCAGTTTCTGTGCGGTCTCCAGATCGACCTCGGTGCGGGACTTCGGCTTCCAGACCAGCTTGGATTCAAGCGACTCGCCCAGGGCTTTTTCCAGCGCATCCGAGACTTCGTTCAGCGCCTCTACCGAACAATAGATCCAATGGCCGTCTTCGTCCGATTCCACATCATCGGCACCGGCGTCCAGCGCCGCCATCATCACGTCGTCGGCCGAACCGGCGGTGACGGGGTACGAAACCTCGCCCACCCGGTCGAACCCGTGCGACACCGAGCCGGTCTGGCCCAGGTTGCCACCACATTTGGTGAAATAGCTGCGCACGTTTGATGCCGTGCGGTTCAGGTTATCGGTCATCGCCTCGACGATGATCGCAATGCCGTTGACCCCGTATCCTTCATAGCGGATTTCGGTATAGTCGGCCGCATCGCCACCCACCGATTTTTTGATGGCGCGGTCGATCACGTCTTTCGGCATCGAAACCGCCTTTGCCGCCTTAACCGCAAGGCGCAGGCGCGGGTTCTTGTCGGGATCGGGCTCGCCCATCTTGGCGGCGACGGTGATTTCCTTCGCCAGCTTGGAAAACATCTTCGAGCGCAGTTTGTCCTGCTTGCCCTTGCGATGCTGGATGTTGGCCCATTTTGAATGGCCTGCCATGACCTTCTCCGTCCGATCTGCGTCTGTCGGCGCCTCTATATGTCAAGGGGTGCGCAGGCCGCAACCCCGCCCCTTAGCGCCAATCGCGGGCCGGAACCGGAAGGCGGAACTGGGTGGTGCGCCCCGCAGCGTCGGTCAGACTCACCGTAGCATAGGGAGAGACGGCCACACCAAGGATCGGTTCAAGATAGTTACGCTTGGTGATCGCCACCTGCCAGTCCAGCGGATAGGCGCAATCAGACAGTTGGCCGGTGCCGCCGGTCAGGGGCACGTCGGCGGTGCAGCGGGTGCCATCGGGAAACGACACGGCCATCTGCGTTCCGCCCAGACTGACCCGATCAGGGCGCGGTGCGGCGCCTTCGGGCAAGGCGCAGGCGGCAAGGGCAAGCAGCGGCAAGGCGATGAAAGCGCGGCGCATGGTTTATCCTTGCAAGGGCCAGATCAGCGGAATGGTCAGAACCGCCGCAATGCCGGTGATCACGTCAAGCGGCAGACCAAGCCGCAGGAAGTCGGTGAATTTGTAGCCCCCCGGGCCGTAGACCATCATGTGGGTCTGATAGCCGATGGGTGTGGCAAAGGCGACCGAGGCCGAGAACATAACCGCCACCGCGAAGGGGCGCGGATCAAGGCCAAGGGTGATGGCGAGCTGCATGGCGATCGGGGTAAAGATCACCGCAACGGCGTTGTTGGAAAGGAACTCGGTCATCACCAGACCCAGGAAATAAACCGCCGCTAGCGCGGCGATCGGCGGCAACCCCTTCAGAAGCGGGGCCACGGCATCGACGATCAGCTTGACCGCACCGGCATTGTCCAGCCCCTCGCCGACCGCAAGCATGGCAAATATCATCGCCATCAGCCGCCCGTCGATGGAATGGAAGGCCTCGTCCGCATCAATGCAACGGGTGACCAGAATGACGGTCACCGCCAGCATCGCCAGAACCAGGATCGGGGCCACATCGAACGCCGACAGAGTTACCACCGACAAAAGCGCCAGCACCGCCAGCGGCATGTGACTGCGCCGGTAGGGGCGAGCCGAGGGTTTAGAAATATCGACCAGATCGACATCGGCAGCTAGGCGCGAGATGTCTTCCGCAGCGCCTTCAAGCAGCAGTGTATCACCAACCTGCACGACCAGATCGTCAAGCTGGCGGCCGATGTTCTGGTTGCGGCGGTGAACCGCCAGCACATAGACGCCATAACGGCGACGCAGGCGCAGTTCACCCAGCGTGCGGCCGATCAGCCGGCAACCGGGCGTAATCAGCACCTCGACCGTTTCGGTGGCGACAGACGACAATTTGTCGACAAGCTGATCGGCAAGCTGCACATCCTTGCGCTGCTGAAGATGCAGAAGTTCGGCCATTTCGGTGCGCAGAACCACGCGGTCGCCCGCCTCAAGCACTACCGACGCAAGATCGCGGCGCAACGAGGCATCGCCGCGCAGCACGTCGACCACCCGAACCCCGTCGCGGCGGAACATGTCAATCTCGGTCACCCGCCGCCCGATAAGGCCCGAACCTTCCGGCACCGCGACTTCGGTAAAGAACTTGACCTTGCGCCGGTCGCCCAGAAGGACACCCATCGACTGGCGGTCGGGCACCAGACGGCGCGCGAACAGCGCCATGAAGATGCCACCTGCCAGCGTGACCGCAATGCCAACGGGCGCGATTTCGAAGATTGAGAAGGGGGCCATCCCCTGTTTCTGAACCACCCCGTCAACCAGAATGTTGGTCGAGGTGCCGATCAGCGTGATCATCCCGCCAAGGATGGTGAAATGCGACAAGGGCATCAGATAACGGGACGGCGAGGTTCCAAGACGCTTGGCCACCTGAATGAATATAGGAATCATCACGGCGACGACGGGCGTATTGTTCATGAAGGCGGATCCCACCACCACCACCAGATAAAGCAGGGCCAGGGTGCGGGCCGGGTGATCCTCTGCATGGCGTTCGGCCAGGTTGGTCACCGCCTGCAATGCCCCGGTGCGCAGCAGCGCGCTCATCAGCATGAACATGAAGGCAATCGTCCATGGCGCTGAATTTGAAAGGGTTTTCACCGCATCATCAACCGGAAGAATACCCAGTATGATCATCAGTGCCGCCCCGGCCATGGCGACGACTTCGGGCGCAAACCTTTCCGACAGGAACAGGGCGAACATGCCCGCCACGATACCCAACGCAATCCAGGCCTGCACCGCGTCCAGCACTTCCAAACCGAGCATCATCCCCCCAAAGGCCGCCCCATCGCCCGATGCCATGACACGCGGCACCGATCAATTCAAGCCATGCGCGCAGCCCGCAACCGGGGTGTCACCAGGAAAAGACCCGCGAACATGATGGCCATCGCCAGCCAGACAGTGCCGGCAAATTCTTCACCCAAAAGCGCCACGGCCCAAAAAACCCCGCTGCCGGTCACCACATAGGCGGTCTGCGTGGCAAAGACTGCCCCCGCGCGGGCTGCCAGCCCCACATATCCAGCGTAAAGCACGGCATGCAGAACCGACATGACCAACAAGGCCACGCCCGCCTTGCCAAAACCGGCAGGCGGGATCACCGATGCCCCCTGGATCAGCACCGCAGGCAGCAAAAGAACCAACGCGATGACCGAAGCGCCAAACAGCGCCTCTACCGGATCAAGCCCCGCCGTGCCCCACCGCGCCACCACATTCGCCTCGATCGCGTAGAAAAGCGGGCCGATCATCGCAATCGGCAGCCAGACAATCATGCCGGGGTCAGGCAGGCTTGCCTTCGGCAAAGCGATCAGCGCAACCCCGGCCAACCCGCACAAAAGCCCCGCCAACCGCGCCAGCGTGAAGCGGTCACCCCCAAAAAGCAGCGCAATCGGAAAGGATATCAGAGGGATCGTGGCAATGAGGATCGACATGATCCCCGCTGGCAGATGTGCCACAGCCTGATAAAAACTCAGATTGGGTATGATCGTGCCGGTCAGTGCGATCAGCGTGCAGATGCGCAACCCCGCCCCGCTGACCGGTATCCGGCGGCGGTGGCGCAACGCCAGCAAGGCACCCAGAACCACAACCACGATGCAGGTCTGCCAGAAGATCAGCATCAATGGCCCATGTCCGCTTGAAACCGCGATCTTGCCAAGCGCCTGCGTCGAGCCCCAGCCGGTGCCCAACAAAAGCAATGCGCCGATCCAGGGCAGGCGTGCACTCACGGTCTGGCTTCTTCCAGCCGTCCGCCGATGCGGATCATCCGCACTTTCAGCGCCCGGCCGGTCTTGTCGTCGGTTTCCACATAAAGGCCCGACAGCGTCGCGGCACCTTCCGCCGGACTAAAGCGTTCCTTGCCCATGCCGGTCACAAAACGCCGCATCGGTTCCAGCTTGTCCATGCCAATCACGGAATCATAGTCACCGCACATGCCAGCATCAGACTGGAAGGCGGTGCCACCGTTCAGGATCTGGGCATCGGCGGTCGGCACATGGGTATGGGTGCCCACGACCATGCTGGCGCGCCCGTCGCACCAATGGCCCATGCCCATCTTCTCGCTGGTCGCCTCGCAATGCACGTCGATGATGATCGCCTGCGCAAGCCCGCCCAGCGGATGGTTGCGCAAGACCGCGTCGATCGCGGAAAACGGATCGTCAAAGGGGCGTTTCATGAAGACCTGACCCAGCACCTGCGCCACCAGAACCTTGCGCCCGCCCCTTGCCTCGAACAGGCGCGCGCCTTTGCCGGGGGCGTTCTTGGCATAGTTCAGCGGGCGCAGAATACGGGGTTCGGATTCGATGAACGACAGCATGTCCTTCTGGTCAAAGGCGTGATCGCCAAGCGTCAGGCAATCGACCCCCGCCCCGAGAAGATTTTTCGCGTGATCCGGGCTGATCCCGACGCCGCCGGTCGCGTTTTCGCCGTTCACCACAACGAAATCCAGCCCCCACTCGGCACGAAGCCCAGGAAGCCGGTCTACAATCGCCGCGCGCCCGGCGCGGCCCATCACATCGCCCAGAAAAAGCAGTTTCATGCGCCCTGACTATGCCGCGGTGCGCATACGCGCAAGAGCGATGCAGATGCCAAATTGCCGATCTGGTCGGCAATAAGCCGCTGCAAATGACCTAATTTCTTGACGGATATCGAAAATCGGGCCAGCCTGACCTCGGGGCAGGTGATCCGAATGGATCGGGAGGGTGAGAATGTTTGCAGTTTTGCGAAATTCCGCAGTGGTGGTGGCCTTGGTTTTGGCATTGCCGCTGGCCGGGCAGGCGGCCACGATGAACTTCGACCTGTTGCCTGATGAAGGCGCGCAACTGGATACTTACAGCGAAAATGGCATCAACGTGACCGGCTTTGGGGGCGTCATCGCCTATGAGTCAAATCCCGGCTTTGCCCATATCGACGATTCCGGCACCGGCTTGGCCTCGACACTGGATTTCACCATGTCGGGCCTGTTTGACGCCGTGGAATTCGCACTTGTATCGTTTGGCTATGATTTCACCGATACGCCCGGCCCCTTGTCTGACAATCTGTTCGTCACCGGCTATCTGAATGGCTCGGTGGTGACGACCGTCGGCTACATCCTTAGCGATATCGTCGGCGCCAGCCAGATGTTCCAGCTTGGCGCGGCCTTCGCCGGGATCGACAAGCTGCGCATTGAACTGCTTTACCCAGTCAATTCGGCGGACTGCGGCGCGCCCTGCGGCCATTTCGATCTGGATTATGTGACGCTGAACGCGACAGGCCCTGCACTGGTGCCCTTGCCCGCCTCGGGGCTGATGCTGCTGACGGCCGGGCTTTTGGCGGGCGGTTTGCGCCTGCGGCGGCGGCGGTAACGCGAAGACTGCGGATCAGCGCGAATTGGCGCGGCCAGTCAGAGGCAGAATACCGTGTTCGGTGACGATCAGGTCAAGCGGCTGATCTGTCGGTTCGATCGGAACCTCTTCAACTTCCTGCGCGGCAAAGGCAAAGCCGATGGCAGTGACCGGACCGCGCGCCCGCAGCCCTTCCAGCGTGCGGTCGTAAAAGCCGCCGCCATAGCCCAACCGAAAACCGCGCCGATCAAAGGCCAGAAGCGGCACGATCAACACGTTGGGCACCAGTTCGGCACCACCTTCGGGGATCAGGGCCTTGAACGCGCCTTCCATCATGCGCACCTGAGGCGTCCATTCGTGAAACCGCAAGGGCTGCGCCGGTCCGGGAATGACCGGCACCCCGACCCGCCCACCCTGCCCCGCGGCCAGATGCGCCGCCATCGCCGGCAGGCAATCAATTTCGGTCCGCATTGGCATGTAACCCGCCAGCACCGCGCCGCGATAGGGCGCAAGCACCGTAATCAAAGCGTCGCAATCACTGGCCGCGCGCGCGGCAAAGGCCAGCTTGCGGCGCGCAAAGGCCTCGGCGCGGGCCGCAGCTTTGATGTCGGTCAAATTCATAGCAAAAGCACCGTTGCAAGGCCCAGAAAGGCGAAATATCCCATCACGTCGGTCAGGGTGGTGACAAAGGTGCCCGACGCCAACGCCGGATCAAGCTTGAACTTCTCCAGCGTCAGCGGCACCAGAACCCCGCCCATCGCCGCCACCACCTGATTGACGATCATCGCCAGCCCCAAGACCAGCCCCAGCATCGGTTCGCCCAGAATAAGCGTTGCCGCCAGCCCAAGGATCAGCGCCAGCCCGACGCCATTCAAAAGCCCCGCCCCCAGTTCCCGCAGCACAACTCGCCGCGCGTTGGCATCGGTCAGGTCGCGGGTGGCCAACGCCCGCACCGCCACCGCCAGCGACTGTGTCCCGGCAATCCCGCCGGTCGAGGCGACGATCGGCATGACCGCAGCCAAAGCCACAAGCCGGGTCAGCGTGCCCTCGAACTGCGAAATCACCAATGCCGACAATGAGGCGGTAAACAGATTGACCACCAGCCACGGCAGTCTTTGCCGCGCCGTCGCCACCGCCCCGTCCGAGATCGAGCTTTCCTCGCCCACCCCCGCCAGACGCAGCACGTCTTCTTCGTGTTCCTCGTCCAGAACCGACATAGCATCGTCAATGGTGATGACGCCGACCAGCCGGTCATCCTCATCCACCACGGGGGCGGAAATCAGGTGATACTGGTTGAACGCGTAGGCGACGTCGCCCTCGTCCTCGCGCACGCCGATGGTGCGAAAACTGTCTTCGGTGATGTCTTTCAGCCGGACCGCCCGTTTCGACGACAAAAGCTTGCCCAGCGTCACATAGCCGGTCGGATGCCAGCGCGGGTCGATCAGGATCACATGATAGAACTGGTCCGGTAGCTCGACGTCGCCGCGCAAATAGTCGATCGCCTCGCCCACCGTCCAATGTTCGGGCGCAGTGACCACCTCGCGCTGCATCAGGCGACCGGCGGAATATTCTGGGAAGGTCAGCGATTGTTCCACCGCCGCCCGGTCGCTGTCCTCAAGTGCCCCAAGGATCATTTCCTGCTGTGGCTCTTGCAGATCCTCAAGGATGTCGACGACATCGTCGGAATCCAGTTCGCGCACCGCGTCCGCCAGCACGTCGCGCGGCAGCGCCGCAATCACTTCCTCGCGGATGGATTCGTCAAGTTCCGACAGGATCTCGCCATCGATCCCGCGCGACCACAGCGCCAGCAGCCCCGCCCGTGCCCCTGCGCCGATCTGCTCGAAAAGGTCGGCGATGTCGGCGGCGTGCAAAGGCTCCATCAGCCGGTCGATGGCCGCCGCGTCCCCGGCATCCACTGCATCCAGAATCGCTTCGACAGTGCGGGGGTCAAGGGAATAATCCTCTTCCTCCCGCTCCGTCGGCCGTTCGGCCAGCTGATGCTCGGTCTCGCTCATGGGATCTCCGGCTGAATTAGGCGGACATTATCGGAAGCAGTTTCAAAGAAACAGGGGCAAAGGGCAAATTTACCGCCCCGCGCAAGGGGGTTACTGTGCAAGATTGTGACAGGGAGGATTTCATGGCAGAGCTTTTGATCGGTCAGACACTGGCCTATGCGGGCGACGCGCTTCTCGAGGGGCCGGATGCTGCCCGCCATTCCGCCCGCGGCGGTGTGCTGATCGAAGGTGGCCGGATCGCGGCGGTCGGCGAGGCCGATGATCTGAGGCGCGCCCACCCCGCAGCACGGGTAACCGACTATGGCGATGCGCTGATTTCGGCAGGCTTCATCGACGCCCATGTCCATTATCCGCAAACGGCGATGATCGCCTCATGGGGCAAACGGCTGATCGACTGGCTGAACAGCTACACCTTCCCCGAGGAAATGAAATTCTCCGACAAAACCTATGCGGCCGACATCGCCGGGCGCTATCTGGACCTGACGCTGGCCAATGGCACCACGACGGTCTGCACCTATGCGACGATCCATCCCGAAAGCGTCGATGCTTTCTTCGAAGCGGCGCAGGCGCGCGGCCTGCGTGCCTATGCGGGCAAAACCTGCATGGACAGGAACGCACCGGACGGGCTGCGCGACACCCCGCAGTCGGCCTATGACGACAGCAAGCGGCTTTTGCAAAAGTGGCATGGGGTTGACCGGTTATCTTACGTCATCACCCCGCGCTTTTCGCCAACCTCCACCCCCGAACAGTTGATGGCGATGGGGGCGCTTTGGCGTGAAAACCCCGACTGCCTGATGCAGACCCATCTTTCGGAACAGACCGACGAGGTCGAATGGGTCAAGTCGCTGTTCCCGCAGTCGCGCGATTATCTGGATACCTACGAGGTGCAGGGCCTGCTGCAAGAAGGCGCCCTTTTCGGCCATGCGATCTATCTGACCGACCGCGAAGTGGCGCGTATCCGCGAAACCGGGGCGGCGCTGGTCCATTGCCCAACCTCGAACACCTTCATCGGTTCGGGCCTGTTCCCGACGATGGATATGGCCCGCAAAGGCATCCGCGTCGGCCTTGCCACCGATACCGGCGGCGGATCTTCCTTTTCGATGCTGCGCACCATGGCGGCGGCCTATGAAGTCGGCCAACTCAGGGGGACACCCCTGCATCCGTCGCAACTCTGGTGGCTGGCCACCCAAGGCTCGGCCCGCGCCCTGCGCGCCGAAGGCCGCATCGGCAACCTTGCGGCCGGGATGGAGGCCGACATCACCGTGATCAACCTCGCCTCGACCCCCGCCATCGCCCAGCGCAACGCACGGGCCAAGGACATCTGGGAATCGCTTTTCCCCACCATCATGATGGGGGACGACCGCGCCATCAAAGCAGTCTGGGTCGGTGGCAGGCCGGTCAGCGGCTGATCCGCCTGCCCCTTGGTGATGGCAAAAATATCCTCGGGGGAAGTGCGCGGAACGCCCACGCGGGGGCAGACAGCCCCCGTTCTAGCTTTCCAGCATGTCCCAGCCATCCGGGTAGAAATCCGACAAAAGCGCCACTTCGGTCGCGCGCCGCTCATGGTCCCATATCGCTTCCGGGGTGACGGCGATCGGCCCAACCGCAGCGTCGATCATCCCTTCCTCCTCGTCGCGCTCGACCGTGAACCCCAGCTTCGTCAGCGCGGCTTCGACGGTGGCCCAGTCGGGGTCCTGATCCTCTGCGTAAAACAGGAAATGAATGATGCCGCTGTCTGGCAGACCACCCTGCTTGCGCAACTCTACAAAGGTTTCAAAGGTTTCCGCCTTCTGGGCGGCATAATCGTGGGCCATGGTCTATCCTGTTTCAGCGCGCCTTGTCGTCTTGCGGCTCGTTCAGCACCAACCGTGCATGTTCCTGAATCGCAAAACGGTCGGTCATCCCTGCCACATAGTCCAGCACCACGCGCGCCAGATCCGTCTGGTTTTGCGCCCGCGCCACATCGGCGCGCCATTCGGCGGGCAGCAGCGCGGGATCGGCCAGAAACAGCGGAAACAGGTCGTTGACGATGGCGGTCACACGCTTGCGTTCGACAATCACCGATGGGGCGCGGTACATGCGGGTGAACAGAAAGCCCTTGATCGCTTTAAGGTTCTGAAACAGCGGCTTCGAGAAGCGGATGATCGGCCCGTCCATCTCGCGGATCTCCTGGGCAGATTTCGGCTGGCTGGCCTGAAGGCGGTTCTGGGCCACGGCGATCACGTCCTCGACCATCACACCAAAAACCCGGCGCAAGGCTTCATGGCGGCGGCGGGAAGGGTCAAGACCGGGATAAAGCCGGTCCACCTCGGCAAAGGCCGGGCCGGTGACCGGCAACTCCATCAGGTCGGCCTCGGAGAACAGGCCCGCGCGCAGGCCGTCGTGCAGGTCGTGATGGTTATAGGCCACATCGTCGGCAACGGCGGCCACCTGCGCCTCGGCGCTGGCATGGGTGTGCAGTTCCAGATCATAACGCGCGTTGAAATTGGCCAGCGCATAGGGAATCTGCGACGGGTCGGTGACCGAATGCGAACCCGATGCGTGCGGCCCGATCACCGGGCCGTTGTGCTTGGCGATGCCTTCAAGCGTCTCCCAGGTCAGGTTCAGCCCATCATAGTCGGCGTAGTGGCGTTCCAGATCGGTAACGATGCGGATCGCTTGCGCATTATGGTCAAAGCCGCCGTAGGGCTGCATCAGAACCGCCAACGCATCCTCGCCGGTATGGCCGAAGGGCGGATGGCCAAGGTCGTGCGCCAGCGCCACCGCCTCGGCCAGTTCGACGTTCAGCCCCAGCGTGGCCGCAATGGTGCGCGCCACCTGCGCCACCTCGATCGTATGGGTCAGACGCGTTCGGTAATAGTCGCCCTCATGTTCGACGAACACCTGGGTCTTGTGCTTCAGCCGCCGGAAGGCAGAGGAATGGATGATCCGGTCGCGGTCACGCTGAAAGGGCGACCGGAAGGTCGACAGCTTCTCGGGAAAAAGCCTGCCGCGGCTCTGGTCGGGCTGACAAGCATAGGGGGCAAGGGTCATCGGTCTGTTCTTGTTCAATGGCTTGTCTGATCCTATATTGAGTTTCGTGAAGAAATGACATGGGCCAATGGCATGAACCTGACACTGCCGCCAAAAGTCACCCCCCGCGCCTTCGCGCGGCTGGCCGAGATCAATGCCGATGCCACCGAAGGCAAGGCGCTGCGGGTGGCCGTATCGGGTGGCGGCTGTTCGGGCTTTCAGTATGAGATAAAGCTTGATGAGCCCACCGCCGATGATCTGGTGCTCGAGGGGGACGGCCAGAAGGTGCTGGTTGATTCCGTATCCCTGCCCTTCCTGACCAACGCGACCATCGACTTTTCCGAAGAATTGATCGGCGCGCGCTTTGTCATCAACAACCCGAACGCCACGTCGTCTTGCGGCTGCGGGACCAGCTTTTCCATCTGATCCCCTGATCCGGTCCCCCAAACTGGTCCATTGCCGCTCTGCCCCCCCGCCCCTATAGTTCCCGGATCAACCGGATGAAGGCCTGATGTTATTTGAAATCCTGATCGTCGCGTTCCTGACAATCCTGAATGGTGTCCTGTCGATGTCCGAACTGGCCATCGTCTCTGCCCGGCCAACACGGCTGAAGGTGATGGCCGATCAGGGGCGGGCGGGCGCGCACACGGCGCTGGCGCTTCAGGATCATCCGGGACGGTTCCTTTCGACCGTGCAGATCGGCATCACGCTGGTCGGCGTCATCGCCGGTGCATTCTCCGGCGCCACCCTGGGCGAGCGGCTGTCACAATATCTTCAGGCCACCGGTTTCTCCCTGTCGGTGGCCAATACGCTGGGCGTCGGCATCGTGGTCGCGGCCATCACCTATCTGTCGCTGATCGTGGGCGAACTGGTGCCCAAGCAGATCGCGCTGAAGAACCCCGAAGGGGTGGCGGTGCGCATGGCCCCGCCGATGGCGCTGCTGGCGACGATCACCACACCTGTGGTCTGGGTGCTGGACATGTCGGGGCGCGGGCTTTTGTTCCTTTTGCGCCAGTCGCGCGTGTCGGCCGAGGAGATGACCGACGAGGAAGTGAAGCTGACCATCGCCGAGGCCGAAACGGCGGGTGTCCTGTCATCGGACGAACGCGAGATGATCGCCGGCGTCATGCGGGTGGCGGACCGCACCGCGCGCGCCCTGATGACCCCGCGCACCGATGTCGAAATGATCGACCTTACCGCGGGCGCCAGTGCCGCTCAGAAGCTGGCGCGCGAAACCGGCAAGGCGATCTTGCCGGTGGCGGACGGATCGCCCGATGCGATTATCGGCGTCATCCCTGTGCGCGACCTCTTGCTGTGGAAGCCCTCTGCCAGCGATCTGCGCAGTCTGGTGCGCGAAGTCCCGATCGTCATCGACATCGCCGACGCGCGTCAGGTGATCGTGAAGCTGCGCGAAAGTGCCGCCAACATGGTGCTGGTCTTTGATGAATACGGCCATTTCGAAGGGGTGATCACCCCTATGGACGTGTTGGAAGGGATCACCGGTTCCTTCGACAGCGCCGATGAAGAAGAACCCGATATGGTGGTGCGCGAAGATGGCAGCTTCCTTGTGTCAGGGTCGATGGCCGCCGACGAATTCGTTGACCGGATGGGCCTGCGCCTGTCCGATGACGGCGATTATGAAACCGTGGCAGGCCTCGTGCTGGACGCCTTGGGCCATATTCCAAAACTGGGCGAAAAGCTGCGGGTCCAGAACCTTGAAATCGAGGTGATCGATCTGGATGGGTTCCGTATCGACAAACTCCTCGTGTCCCAGCATTGAAGCGCCGCGCCGAGGTGGGGCGCAAATTCCTTCCTGAAGGAATTCTCAAAAACCTTCTTGAAGGTTTTTGGCCATCGACCCGGGCAAGGATGCAACATCCGCCCTTCCCCCGAACCACGACGCGACGCCACGGGTTGCGGGCTTGCGCCAATTCACCGATGATCGGCCCGACCCAGCTTGCAGGCAGACAATGAAACCCATTCTGGTACTGAACGGCCCGAACCTGAACCTTCTGGGCACCCGCGAGCCCGGGATCTATGGCCACGAAACCCTTGCCGATGTCGAAGCTCTTTGCGCGGCCACCGCCACAGCTGCGGGCCATACGGTGCGCTGCAACCAGTCGAACCGCGAATATGAGCTGATCGACTGGATCCACGCGGCGCGCGCCGATGCCGCCGCCATCGTCATCAACCCCGGCGCCTTCACTCATACGTCAGTGGCACTTCTTGATGCGCTCTCAGCCTTTGAAGGGCCGGTGATCGAGGTGCATATTTCCAACATCCACAAGCGCGAGCCTTTTCGCCACCATTCCTATGTCTCGGGCCGGGCTGATGCGGTCATCGCCGGGGCCGGGGTTCAGGGCTATGCCTTTGCGGTGATGCGGGCCGTCCGTTTGCTTGGCGCATAGGTTTTCAGGCCCCGGACAGAAAGTCCGCCCCCCGGTCCGGCAGATAAGATGACGGCACAACCAGACATCGCGCCAGCCGCTCTGCCCCCTGTTGCCACCCGCCAAACCGTAAAAATCCGGTTAAAGAATAAATTCAAACCATTGATTTAAATTTATATTCCAGTTTGTCCGAGTTCGGACAAACTTGGATCACCCTCCATCCAGCAGGTTTGACTGACCAGAATTGGCAGGGCGATCCCCAAGCCTCATCAGGCGCCCCTTCAAAGCCAGTTCTTCCATTTGAAGAAGAAATAGGTCACCAGCGCCGATCCTACCATCATCCCGATCGACGCCGGATAACCCCAATTGCTGTCAAGTTCGGGCATGTTGTGAAAGTTCATCCCGTAAACCGAGGCGATCAGCGTCGGCGGCAGGAACAGGACCGCAACCACCGAAAGGATCCGCACTGTCATGTTCTGCGCCAGATTGACCATGCCAAGGGTGGCATCGGTTGCGTGTTGCAGCCGACCGCCCAGAAAATCGGCATGCACCTCCAGCGCCTGAAGGTCGCGCAGCCGGGATTTTGCCTGCGCCCGCAGCGGGCGGGCAGCGGGCGTGTCCTCCAGCGTCTGACCATAATAGGCCAATGCCCGTTCCAGCGTCATCAGCCCCAGCCGCACCCGGCCCAGCACCTCGCCTTGCGCGCCGATGGTCGCCAGCGCCTTTTGCAGCACGCTTGGCTTTTGGCTGGCATCGCCATTGAATACCGCCCGCGAAGACAGGTCCAGCGACCGACCAACGTTTTCAAGCAAGTCCGCCTGACGACCAAGGATTTCCTCGATCAGCCCAAGAAAGACATGGTTGACCGTGGCGCAGCCGACCGAAGATTTTTCCGCCCGTCCGCCGAACGTCTCGAACGGGCGCGGCGCGTGGTGGCGCACGGTGACCAGCCGCGAAGGCCCGGTGATGAAGGTCACCGGCATGCTGGCCTGATCCTTGTCAAGGGTCTGGCCGGGCAGGATGGCGGTCATGTGGTCCAGACCATTTTCGCGGTAAAGCCGGTTCGAGATTTCAATCTCTTCCATATCCGCCAGCGTCGGCACCGCCAGCCCCAGCGCCTCGACCAAAGCGGTCTGTTCGGGCGTAGGGCGGTAAAGGTCGATCCAGACGGCATCCGCAACGGGCGATCCCTGCGGCAGAAGTTTCAGCCCTGCCCCGTCACGGCCATAAAGAAACATCATCGCCAGACTCCCCCACAGCCGATCTTGCCTTAGCTTTCCAGAATGCCGACGCCCTTCGGCCGCGTCGAGGTGAAATAGCGCAATCCACTCCCAAACCTGCTGCACAGAGTTGCCAAGCGGGCGCACCGCCCCTAACTCTGGCTCAAAAGGATTCAATCATGGAAGCGCTGACACCAGGACCCGATCAAGCGCGCGCCTTTCGCAATGCACTGGGGCGATATGCGACGGGCGTGACAGTGGTAACCGCAAATGGCGCAGACGGGCCGGTGGCCATGACGGCCAACAGTTTCACTGCCTTGTCGCTGGATCCGCCGCTGGTGCTGTGGTGCCCGGCCCTGCGGTCAGCGCGGTTTGCAGCCCTGTCTGCGGCGCAGCATTTCGCCATCCATGTGCTCGCCCACGACCAGCTGGATCTGGGGATGCATTTTGCGCGCTCGGGGAACGACTTCTCACCATGGCCCCACCGCCCCACTCCGGAAGGCGCACCGGGGCTGGACGGCGTTCTGGCGCGTTTCGATTGCGCACTGCATGCACAACATGAGGGCGGCGATCATGCCATCATCGTCGGCCGGGTCTTGCGCGCCAGCTTCCGCGATGGCGCGCCGCTGCTGTTTTGGGGCGGGCTGTATGGCGACTTCCTGAAGCACGACTAGAACAGGTATCCGGTCCGGCGGCACCCTGTCACCCTCGGGACTTCGATGAATGCCGATCCGCACCGGACCAATGCGCACCTGCAGTTGAAACCGCCCCGGCCATGCGGGGTCTGCGGACTGGTCGGCAGAGGGGGCACCGCTGTCTTTCGTGGTCCCATTCTGTCCGGCTTGCGCAACAAAAGGGCCGTTCATCCCAGCGCGCCCTGGCGGCGTTGTCAGCCGTTTTTGCCGACATGGCGGGCCATTCGTTCATGCATTCAAGATTTGGTCAAATCAAGAAACAGGACGGACGCCCCACTCGGTCTTTTTATCGCTCAATGTTCTGAAAACTTCATTTCTGAGGACATGACCGCCATTCGGGCGGACAGCAGACAAACTTCCGCCCCATTTTTCGAAGGAAACTGACTGTACCGATCAGGGAAACAACCTTCGATCGATCAGGGGTCTTGAGTGGGTTCCAACGGCTCAACCGTCGGGGTGCGTGGGAACATCAGGGAAGCCTGTCTGCGAGTATCGAGGTAAGGACGCGACATGGGACCACAGACGCTTGCCAGGGACGAGGCGACGGAGCAGGAGTTTGTCGACGAACTCAAGCCCGGAACGCGCCTTCTTCAGGGGCAGTATACTGTCACCCGGTTCCTCAACAGCGGCGGTTTCGGCATCACTTATGTGGCGAAAGACAGTCTGGGCCGCGAGGTCGTGATCAAGGAGTGTTTTCCGGGGGCGTTCTGCCAGCGCAGCAAAGCGATTGTGGCTGCGCGGTCGCCCGCGCATCAGGCCGAATTCAAATCCATCGTGAACCTCTTTGTGCAGGAAGCCCACAACCTGTCCAAGCTGGTCCACCCCAACATCGTCGGTGTCCATCAGGTGTTCGAGGACAATGACACAGCCTATATGGCGATTGACTATATCAAGGGCAGCGACCTGCTGGACATGATCGAAGACAAGTCCATCACGCTTGCACCTTCAAACATTGTCGCGATGACGCACAAGCTTCTGAATGCAGTGGCCTTCATTCATTCGAATGGCATTTTGCACCGCGACATATCGCCCGACAACATCCTGATCAACGAAAAGGCCGAGCCAATTCTGATCGATTTCGGTGCGGCCCGGCAGGAAGCCAGTCGGGCTAGCCGGGCGCTTTCAGCGCTGCGTGTCGTAAAGGATGGCTACTCGCCGCAAGAGCTTTACATCGCCGGAAGCGAACAGGGGCCGTGGAGCGACCTTTATGCGCTTGGGGCGTCGATGTACCACGCGATCACCGGAGAACCACCCACCAACAGTCAAGCTCGACTTGCCGCCATCGTCGAAGGCAAGGACGACCCGCAAGTGCGACTTGCCGGACGTTTTCCCCATTATCCGGACGGATTTCTTGAAGCCATCGACATGGCCATGAGCACGCTTCCACGCAAGCGGATCCAGTCTGCGAACGACTGGCTGGCAATGCTTGAAAAGCGCCCCGTACAGACCAACACCGAAAACATCGACAGCCTTGTGATGGCGATGGTCGCGGCGGATCAGGCGAGCAAAGCGGAAGAGGCACAAGCCAAAGTCGCAGAGCAGCTTGGCAAGGCACAAGATGTGGCCGTTCCACCTTCGGTTGTCGGCACGGCGGCGGTGGGGACGGCGGCGGTGGGGACGGCGGCGGTGACACTTGCCCCCGATTACCGGGCAAAGCCAAACCGAGGGCTTTGGTTTGGCTTTGCTGCGGTATTGGTGCTTGGTCTTGGCGGATTCTTCTACATGAGCACCGCGTCCGGCAACGGCGCACTACAGATATCAGCACCAGCCCCGCAGGCAGTTGCACCCGTCAATCTGGTCAATCTGGCAATCTGGGATGTTGACCTGCCGTTCAAGACGACCGAGGGCGTAGATGGCGACGCGGCATTTGCCACCATCACCGACATTCGCAAAGAGGCTGATCTGACCCTGTATGGCACCTGGATCCGGAAGGGCGTGGAAATTCACGCCATCAATGACGATCCGGTCACGAAAGGCCAAAGTGCTGCGGCACTGATCCTGAAGGCATTCAAGCTGGACCCCGATGGGTTGGTGCGCGCGGCTGTGCTGATCAGGAAACCATCGGGTTCGGCCAAAAAACGCGTCGAACTGGCCCTGCCGGCCATCAGGCGCATCGGCCTGTTCGGCATGGTTGGCCTTGAAAGCCGCATTGTTGACGGTGAATGGGAAACGGTTGTGACCGGGCTTCAGGAGGGGTCTGCCAGCCCGCTTCAGATCGGAGACATTCTTTTGGGCGAGGCCCAAAGCAAGTCCCGTTTCAACACCGCCAAGGCGCTTGAGGAAAACATGGAATCGCTGGGGGCAAAAGGGATCACCAAGATCGTCTTTGACGTCGAGCGCGCCGGAACAACCATGCAGGTGACAGTCGATGCAGGTGTGCAAGGGTAACTATCCGTGACCATCAGAAACCGCGCTGCGGCGGAAAAATGATGCAAAGAAGAACCGAGGGCAGCGCCCGGACTCACCTCCGGTCTGACCACTGAAAGAAGACCCGAACGGGAAAAGGAAGAAGACATGAGACTTGGGCAGTTGGTTGGTTTTGGTGAGAAGCGGTTTTCGTTTGATCTGGTTTCGCGCAAAAAACCCGCTGCGGAACCCGCAGCACTTGACAGCGTTGAACCGTTCGAGTCGCTGATCCTGAGGCGTATGCCTTCTGATCCGGCGGCTGCAGAAGAAGGATTTGTCGAGCCTGACGCAGTTGAGCCGGAGGCCGAGGAACAGGCTGTTTCGGTCGAGGTTGCAGACGCGCAAGAACCTGCCCCGGAAAGTGTGCCTGAGCCAGCCCCGCAGCCAGCAGAGATAGTGGAAATGGAAGAAGCAGCCTTGGCGCCGATGGCAGAGAGCCCTGCCCCGGCCACGCTTGCGGGCATGGTCGAGGCCAACATCGTGTCCCCCGAATCCGTTATTGCGGCCCTGACCCGGGCCAACAACGCGGGAGTGGAGCAAGCCGCCATCCCAGCCGCGCCGACCCTGGCCATGCAGGCAGCCGCCGCGCCTGCGGCCCTGCCTGAAGTGGCCGCGCCAACCGTAGTCGCGCCGATTGCAGAACCCGCTGAACCTGCAAGGCGCACGACAAGCCGCGTCAAAACCACTTTCCTTGGCTTCGACCGCTCGGGCACGCGGACAGAAGATGTCTTTGCCAAGGAAACCGCCATTCGCGCCAATCCCAACCGATCGGAATTTCCGTTTGGCTGGGTGGTGGTGGTTGATGGCCCCGGGCGCGGCACCTCTTTTGCCATTCAGGATGGCGTCTCGCAGATCGGGCGGGGCGACGATCAGATGATCCAGCTGGATTTCGGTGACATGGGCATTTCACGCACCAACCACGCGGCCATCGCCTTTGATGGAGAGGCACGGCAGTTCTTCCTAGGCCATGGTGGCAAAGCCAATATCGTGCGACTGAATGGAAGACCGGTTTTGTCAACCGAACCATTGCGGCATGGCGACACGATACGGATTGGCGAGACGACCCTGCGTTTCATCGCCTTTTGTGGCGAAGAGTTTGTCTGGGACAACATCTGAAAAAGGGTCGGGATATGAATTACGATGTCGCAACAGCCCTGAGCAAAGGTAAACGGGATTACCAGGAAGATGCCGTGACCACGGCCTTTCTAAGCGATCAGCCAATGGGCTTCGCAGTTCTGGCCGATGGCATGGGCGGTCATGCCGCGGGGGATGTGGCCAGCAATCTGGTGGTCACGGAATTTGCACGCAACCTGAGTGCCAGACTGGACAAGGCAAGCCTGCTGGCCAGCGACATTCCCGCCATGCTGAAGGAAGCGACCACCCATGCCAATGCCTCGATCGCGTCCTATGTGGCACGCAACCGCGAGGTTGAGGGGATGGGGGCCACGTTGATCGGCTCTGTTCTGGTCAGCAACAAGCTTTACTGGGTATCGGTCGGCGACTCGCCACTTTATGTTTTCAACAAGGACGGGTTGCGCCAGATAAATGAAGACCATTCGCTGGCGCCGCAGATCGACATGATGGTGCGTACCGGCATGATGGATCCCGAAGTGGGGCGCAATCATCCTGACCGCAATTGCCTGACCTCGGTTCTGATGGGCACCACTATCCCGCGCATGGATTGCGGAAAGGCGCCGGTGGAACTGATGCCGGGTGACATCGTCATCGCCTCTAGCGACGGCTTGCAGTTTCTGACCGACGACGAAATTCAGGATGTGGTCGAGCGTCACAAACAGGACAGTAGCGCCATTTTGGCCAGTGCCCTTCTTGCCTGCGTGCAATCGCTTGAAGATCCCGATCAGGACAATGTTTCGGTCGCGGTGATCAAGGCAGGCTGAACCGCAAAAGGCCGGTGCTTGCGCATCCGCCCGCTGTCAGGCTGCCAAAGAAGTGACGATCAACTCAGGCCGCAACAACCGAAGCGTCGGGGGTTACCGCCCCGGACAGGGCTTCACTCAACTGAACGAGAAGACGCGCAGCGGTATGTGCTGTCGCGTCCCCGCTTTCATATTGCATCAGGACCAGCAGATCCTGCGCCTGTTCGAAATCTGCAATCAGCCAGTCTGCCCCGGCTTGAAGTGACGGTACGCCATCCAGCTTGGGAAGAAAGGCAGCTACCGCCAGTTGGCAAGCCTGAACGAAGTCGGAATCGCTGGAAAAACGGCCTGCCTGTACGTCCCCATTTATCTGCGCGATGGCGCTCAGCCAGATTTCAAGTACCGAATTCTTCGAATGGGTCCAGGCAGAGGCTGAAGCGGTGGGCTTGCTGATGGTCGGTGGCGGACTGGCTGGCGGCAGATCCTGAACTGCCATGGGTTGCGGCCGCGCGTCGGCCTGAACCAGCGGCGTGGCGGCTGTCAGAACCTTTGGGATCGGGGCCTGTGCAACCGGCACCCGTGGCAGCAAGGGCAGGATCTTGTTTTCAATAAGACGCAGGATCTTGGTATTTTCGGTTTGGCGCAAGTCGGCCGCGATGGTCATCGCTGCGTTGAACAGATCGTCGGCACCGCTTGAAATCCAGATGGCCTCGGGATCCTCGGCAGTGCCTTCCACCGCCTGCCACGCCAGAGTGCTGGCAACCGGCAAGACTGCGGCAAACCCCGCACCCACGGCGTCGATCACCGCCTGATGCTGGCGCAAAAGCTCTGGCTCTGCCATGTTTTCCGTGTGGGTCAGCGCCAGTACGCTGCGTCGCTGCAAAACGCGCGGAACCCGATCCCAAATGGTGCGGTCCTGCGCGGTCCATCCGGTCCGGGCATCAACACACCAGATCACCATATCGGCAAGCTGGGTCAGGGCAAACAGGCCCTCGGGCACGGTAGCGTCCGATTCAAAATCAGATACGTCGATCAAGCGGACATCGCGCAGCAAATGATGATCCAGAATCAGCGAAATCACGTCGGGCTTTTGACTTAGCGCAGTAGACAGGGCCAGCCCGTCAATGGTCACGTCCTTGCGGTCCCACCAGCCCGCGCGCGTCAATTCCGTAGTGCCATGACGCAGTTCAACCGGCGGCATGCGATAGTTACGGGGGTCAACGGTCAGAAGTTCTTCGCCAAGCAGCAGATGGATCAGGCTTGTCTTGCCGCTGCGGCCAAGCCCTGCCACCGCAACCCGCACCGGCGCCGTCAGACGCGCCTGCAATTCTTGTGCAACGGCCTGCGCATCTTCAAGGTCCGCGTCAAGCGGCGCGCTGACAAGCGTCAGTCCTTGCAAGAACCGGCCAAGCAGCTCAAGCTCTTGTTCTGCAACGGGCAGGACCATTTCAGCGTTCCTCCGTCCTCATCTTTTTCAATCGGCATCCGAAGGAGCTATCGCCCCCCACACCGGCAAGAGGCTTGCCAAGGCGGACCCGTCGGCCACCGCAAGTATCGTGCCTTCAGAACTGTGCCCTACGATAAGTTGCCGATCACCTTCGGCGGCCGACCCCAGCAGAATCAAAGTTGTTTCTTCCGCATGATCGGGCAGATCGGCATCGATCCGGTCCAGATCCGCCAGTAACGTTTCAAGACCGCCCTCCGGCAAAGTCGCAGCATCGCCTTGCAAGCGGATCTGCGCCCCATCACGACCGAACTCGGCCCGCGCCACTGCTGCGGCAAGCTGATCGTAAAGGCCAAGCGCAGCCAGATCAGTCTGCACCCCAAGATCTGCCAGAGCCGCCTCGGCGATCGTGCGCAGATCGGACGGGGGGCAGGATATGTCTTCGTCGGCGATATCGTTGGCATCACGTCCTGCACTGACCGTAAGCGGATCGCTCATCGCGGCAAGACGGGCCAGCAGCACCGCCAGATCGCGCAAGCTGGATTCCCGCCCCCCGTCACTTTTCAGCAAAACCCCGCCATTGCGAACATTGAACCGAACCAGCCCGGCGCCTGCTTTGAACAGAAGTTGGCGCGGCAGGATTGTGCCGGAAATGGCATCCATCATCAGTGACAGACGCTTGGCAGGGCTATGACCTTCCAGGCTGCGTTCCGGGCTTTGCCGGGGCAAAGCAAATCCTTCCGCCTCTGCAAGAATGGCGGAGATTTCAGCGCTGGGGAACATCTTGCCTGAGTGAATCATATCCCGCCCTTCCGATTAACGGTGACCCCTTTCACAGGGCAACCGCAACCTGTTTTCGCACCACCAATGCCTGCTGACGCAACATCCCGGTATCCGTGCTGCGACGGCAGACGAAACACAGCGCATGGTCCGGGAAACGTTCCATTCGCAGGTAATAGTAAAGGTGCCCTCCATTATAGATCATCGCGCGGTCCATATCCGTTGCCCCCGCCAGTCTGCCCCACTCTGCCAAGCTTTGACCCAGAAACAGACTGCTGCCAACCGACGCAAGACGGTCAAGGATTTCTTGTGAAATCGACTTGCGACCAGTGCTGCACAGCACCAATCCGCTGGCCATGTCCAAGTAAGCAATGAACAAACAGTCGGGCGTGTCCGCAAGATAAGCGTCCATGACCTTCTTCAATTGCATACCACTTCGTCCTTCAGGTTGGCCGCCCGTGGCGACCGCTATTTCACAGACGTGCGATCAGAAAGGCCCGTCCATGATTGTCGCTACATCTGTCAGGCTGCCGAGTGGATGCGCAACCCTCCGCGCGCATCCAGTTCGCTCAAAAAGCCCTCGATAATGGCAAGCATGTCCGGAACAGTCTCTGGCTGAGGCGCACGGGCGACTACGGCGCGCCACAGGTCAAGCGTACCGCCTTCGGCCCGGACAACCGACAGCCGACCATCGGCTTGCTGTTCTTTCGCAACATCTGCATCGGATTCGCGCGCGATGTTCTGCATCAGAAGGCCTACATCCAGTGTCTGCGCCTCGTCGGGCATATCCGCGTCGTAGTCTGCCGCCATGTCCGCTGAACGATCGGCAAACAGCGGCTGATCGTCGGAAATGATCATTTCGTCGTCTGAATCGTCTTCGACATCGGCTTCAGTTTCAAACTCAAACGTGGCAGACAGCACGTCCTGGTCGCCATCAAATGCAAGAGCATCCATCTGTTCTGAAATTGCATCTTCAACGGCGTCTTCCATGATCGGCTGTGCCGGGATGCCCGGTTCTGCCTTTGGCAGCCGATTACGCAGCATCAGGGGTTCAATCGGTGTGATTGTTGCCTGATAATCCAATTCCATCAGGGGCGCTGTCGCAGCCAAGGGTGACTGATCCAACCCGACCCCACCGGCATCGTCCCTCTCATCAGGCTGAACCACGCGCAACACCATCGTGTCCGCCGCCTCGCGGCTGAGTCGGGCGCGCCTTTGATCACTGTCGCCTGCGCCGGGCCGGGCAATTCTGCTGGGCAGCACCCTTGAGCCGTCGGATTGCGTGCCATCCGTATCGGCCGTGTCGTCCCGACGGGGGATCATGTCGTGTATCGTGGCCGAGGTCAGGCGCAGATCCGCGTGATCCTGCGTGCTTTCGATCTTGGTCGCGGCTTCGCGCCGCTTAGGCTTCGGCTGATCCCGAAGATCCTCTTGATCCTCAACCACGCTGTAGCGTTCCAAAAGGCCCTTGCGGTTCGCACAAATCGCTTCAGCAATCTCGTTCAGGTTCTGCAGCAGGTCCTGCGCGCCACTTGAAAGCCAAAGATCGCCCGCTTCTCCCTCGGCGCAAGCCTTGATCGCGTCGACCGCCGAAAACGGAAGAATGGTGCGGAAACTTGCGCCGGCCTCCCGCTTCAGGCGCGCAATCACCCGGCCGCGGTCATGGGCCGAAAGTTTGTCGGAACGGGTGGCCAGCAGCACGCTGAAGGGCCGCAGCCGGTCAGGCAGCGAGTCCCAGGCGCTGCGTTCGGATTCGCGCCAGGCTTGCGTCGCATGGGTGCACCAAATGACTGCATTCACGTAGCCTGCGGCAATTTCCCAAGTCTGACGCGGGATGTTGGGATCGGAAATGCCGGGCGTGTCCAGAAGGTCCATCGTTTCCAGCAGCGTGGATTTGCTGAACAGGCGGATGTAACGCACGCCATTGACCGGTACCTGATGAAGCTCAGCCTGGTCGATGTCATGCCTGCGGCCGGTTTCGTCCATATAATGAGCCGACTCGTCGCCATAGCTCATCCACACCGGGGGCAACTGCGTTGCGGTCACCCGTGTTGGCAGGACATCTTCGCCCAACAGGAAGTTGATCAGCGTGGTCTTTCCCGCGCTGAATTCACCCATCAGGGCAATACAAGGCTTGCGGCTGGCCCAGCCTTCAATTCGTGTCATATGTTTTGCCGAAACATTGCGGTCCGTGTGCTGCATTTTGTTTGTCATTTCCGGCTCCTGCTCAGGCGGCCATGTCATTCAGGCTTTTCAGAATTTGTCCGAAAGCCGCTGTCGTGTCGCGTGCGGGCTTCATCTCGGGCATCGCATCATGGCCTTGCGCAGATGAATCTGCGCCCGACACAGAAATGCGTCGGATGGTTTCCTGATGATCCGCCAGAAAATCGTTCAAAACCGCCTGTATCTGTCCCAGAACCACAGAGACTTGGCCCTCCTGAAGCTCGGTGGTCATCGAATGCGTCTCGGTCTGGATCAGGCGGGCATAGTCCTTGGCGTAGGCCTCGTAGCCCTGACGTTTCTGCCACCACCGCCGCCACCAGTTGCTTTGCAGGTCGAGTGCGATGGTCTTGCCAAGGCTGACGGGCGGCGGCACCTGGGGTGTGAGCGGAGGCTCGATCCTGACGACCGAGGAGGTGCCATCCGTAACCAGACCATAGACAGACTGAACATGGTTCGCCGCGTTGGCATAAAGCGCGTTGGCTTTGGCCGTAAGGCTGCGCGCAAAACTCAGGTAGGCCGATCTTTGTAGCACCCGCAGGCCGGTTGGATCGTATTGCCAAGTGCCTTGTTCGCCGTACTGGCCAAGAAAATGGATCAGAGAGTCGGTCGCGCGCTTTACGAAGCCGATCTCGGCAGCGTCAAGACGCTGGGCAAGGTCCTTGCCAAGGCCAGCACACAGATCTGCGACTTCCGTCTCGTATTTTCTTACCAATGCCGCCATCGCCGCCTCCGGCGAGATATTGCCTTCAGGCATCGCCAGACTGGGCGCTGGCAGCCCAGGACGGCGGGCGGCCAGGGTAGCGTTGGCTTCACTGGCAAGGTTCAGGGCACCCCGGCGAACCTTTTCAACGAAACGCTTGCCAGCGCCTTCGCTGATCCGATGACCGATCGCCTGCAGCAGGGCTGGCACGCCAGAGAGCGTCCAAACGGTCTGCCATTCATCTTTCTGGGTCAGGTCCGGACGGGCGGCAGCATAGGATTCGAGTGCTGCAAGACTATCGCCGCTTAGCAGTGCCCGGTCCCCGACCAAGGCAGCTTCGCCCCACATGGCGCTGCCAAAAATGATCTCAACATCCGTGGCCACATTGAAGGATTTCAGTGTCTGTTCGATTCCGGAGCGGATTTCGTCGATCTGAGTAGCAGGGTCAGCCAGTTCATCCACACGGTTGACGAACAGAATGATCTGGCGGCTCTCCAGATTGGCGATGATCCGCATCAGCGCAATATCAACCGTCGTCAGGGCCTGATGGGCGGACAGGACCACGACGCAAAGTTCGGACCCGCGCAAGCTGCGCATGGTGATCTGCTCGCGCATCATGAACGTATCGTTCACACCGGGCGTATCACACAATTTCAACGCAAAGTCGTATTGCGGCACGTCCAATGCAAACTCTGCCGACTTGGTGATATCGGCAAAACGCCCGGTTTTCGAGCCCGGTTCCTGCAACTCGATATCATCGCCCATGCAGACGTAACGTTCGACCAGTTCCGCATCGATGTAGCCATAGGAATGTTCTTGCCCCAGCAGCAACTCGAAGTGCGATCCCAGCCGCGCCTTGGTCTTTTCGCGCATTGCTTCGATTTGGACGCGGATTGCCCCCATCTCGTCTTCCGCGCCGGCGCGGTCGGCCAGTTCACCCAGACGACCGCCCCCATGGATCAGGTTGTCCCATTCAGCGCGTGAAAAGAACGTGAAGCGCGCCTTGCCGGATGCAGCACCTGTAGCCACGCCTTCATGCCTGGCGTTAATCGACAAAGTGGTGACCACCGAAGTCCATGGGTTCACGTCTGATGGCAAAAGCCCGGGCCATCCGGCAAGCACGTTGGCCAGCTTCGATTTCCCGGCCTTCACCTGGCCCACCAATGTGACATTGGGCGCAAATTCCGAAACGCGCGCCTGCAAGGCCCTTGCACGGCTCGCGGTACGCGCATCGGCAAGGCCTGCCAATGCATCAAGATGCTGCGATAGTCCGGCAAGTGCCCGGCTGGTCGGCGCAAAGGCCTCGTTGCAGCTGCCAAGCAGATGTAGGTTCGTCGCCACTTTGCACCCCCATGCCCGATGCACCGTCTTTTGCCATCCGGCTCGACCAGATTCTGGCGTCACGGATGATCGTTTCCGAGGAATGATCTTGTTGCTAAATATGGCTTAAAAAAGTCACCCACACCGGATGCACCCATTCTGGTAAGTTTTTTTCTTCCTGAACGACAAATAAGTATCGAATTCAGGACACTGAGGCCAAACCTTCACGGCGAGCGAAGCGCAGCAGTCCTTAACCCCCGTTGGCGCAATCGGCCATATGGCTTTCATTCCAACCATCCGGTGGACTGACGGCCGAGCGATCAAGCCGGGAGGTTGGGCATCCTGAACAAGGCATGGCATCGAATCCCCGCACGCTGTACGGACATGCCCCTCGAACGCTGCCACTTGCCGCCCTAGGCGTCTTCGCCACCACGGAAGCCGCGGGGTGTAATCCCCGCCCAACGGCGAAAGGCATTGGAAAAGGCAGAGGTGCTTGCATAATCCAGAAGCCCCGCAATTGCATTGATTGGCGCAGAGGATTCCCGCAGCAGGTAGACGGCTTGCTCTTGCCGGACCACTTCAAGGATTTCGGTGTAGCTTGTGCCTTCCTGCGCCAGCAGCCGCTGCAACTTCTTCTCATGCAAACCGACAATCTGGGCCACGGTTTCGGATCGGCAGATGCCGCTGCCCAACAGGCCTGCAATCGCCGAAGCGGCCATTGCCGACACGGTCTGATCGGCAGTGTGGTTACGCTCCAGACGATAACGCACAAAATTGTCCACCAGCGTTCTGAAGAACTTCACATTCACATCGATCGGCAAGGCAAGATATTCCAACGGGAAAACGATCTCTGTCGTCGGGCTGGAAAACTCTATCTCGCAGCCGAAAATGCGTTCATGCGCAGCAAGGTCAGCAGGCGCCCCATGGCAGAACTTTACGCGCGTGGGGTTCTTGTCGAATTGGCCGGTGACTTGCCGCATCATCAGAACCGCAACTGCCAGCTTGGTTTCAATCACCTGACGGTTCATCGGCACGGGCCCGCTGAATTCATAGCGCATGGTCGCCTGGTTTTTCGACAAGTCGCAGTCCATCGTCAGATCAAAGGCATTGGTGTGTTGATCTAGATATTTCGAGGTCTGTTCAAACCAGCCTTGCGCGGTTTTCGAAAAATAGGCCATCAACATGATCGGCCCCAAGGCCTGAAAGCGCGGCGCCAGCGATTCCGCCCATTCAAGGCCGAAACTCGGGTTCTTTAGGCTGCGCGTCGCAAGTTCCACCAGATGGCTGTACTTGCGAAAGTCGATCAGCCAGTCGGGGTGGTCCAGAACGTTCGGCGCAATCCCGCTTTCTGACAGAAGTTTTGCTGGATCGCCGCCTTGCGCTGCGACGAAAGTATCGAAGCCAATCAGTGTTGCAGCCCGGATATAACGCCTGTCGGCCTTTGCCGATTTCTTGGCCGCATCGACACGACCAGAAGGCGAAGGAAGTGTCATCTGATCGGCGATGGCGTCATCTAGCAGGACTGGCACGCTGTCACCTCGTCACTTCTGGTTTGCCAACAATCAGGTCGTACATCTGACCACCGCGCCCACAGCCGATCTCAGCGCGTTTGAGGGTCGGCGTCCGCCCCCCGGCAGCAGGCATCACGCCGACTTGACGAACGTTGATTGTCGAAGTGCGCCAGCCCGGGCACACCCATGCATCTTCAAACGACATATCTGCCCTGTAGCCGGTGGTTCTTCTAAATTGCGTTCAAAATCCCATAGTCGGGCCTCCGCGAAACGATCTTTTTCTTCGAATTTGTCAAAAAAATGGACGGGCGCCCCTTCGGTCCGGAAATATGCAGGCTATGGCAAAGAAATTCTGGACTATCGCCCAGATTGCAACATGTTCGCTCTTGCAAACCATGTTGACGCGGATGCCACCACATCGAAAGGCCGCTTCATCAACCCGGACGCTATGAAGGGGAGCCGCAGGTGGTTCGCCTGCAAATGAAACAGAGATCTTCCCAGAGCACGATGGTGAAAACGGGCTGAAACGGGGCGCTAAGACCACGGTCGGAATGGCCAGAAGCGTCTCGAAAGCGCTATCGTTCTCGCCTCACTTGTTTTCGTGGTCGTCATGATCCAGGGGAAAAACCAGACTGCGCAGCACGGTCTCCTCCACAAGGCATTCGTCGACATCGCACACAAGAACGCCGTCATCCGCTAACAGCATCCGTTGCCGTCGCCCCCAGGTACCAGCATATACGCCGCCGGGGGGACCGGCACGATAAACGGTGCGATCGGTCATCCGTACGGCCACGCCCGCCTCTATCAGAAGACCACCGAAAAGACGCGTGCCATTCAGTAGGCGTTCGAGCAGACCCTCGGGCAGCGCCGGCTTGTTGATGATCAGCGTGGCGTGCAACAGGGGCGCGCCAGTTGCCGTCTGATAAAGTGTCGACCACCGTGTCACGCTGTCGCCATCATGCTCGATTGCGGTCTGCATCGCATGGACTGCGCCAAAATGCTGGATCAGCACCCGCGTCATCAAATCGCCATGCATCAAAAGCGCGTGGCTGACTGGAAAGTCGCGCTCAAGGATTACAAGATCCGAATTGACCACTTTCTCGTTCCTGTCCTTGGCAGGCGAGGGCTTCGCAGCTTCGCCGATATTGACTAAATAAGTACACTGAGTACAGGCAAGCCATAAGCAGTCGCAAGCCCTGCCGCAGGTTTGGCCTGCGATCCGCAAGGGCCCCGACAGAGGCAGGGAGTCAAGACGAAAGATGGGCTTGAGAATCATAGGCGCTGGTTTTGGGCGCACGGGCACACAATCGCTTAAGCAGGCAATTGATGTTCTGGGCTTTGGCCCGTGTCATCACATGTACGAAGTGCGCAGTGCCCCCCGGCAAATCCAAATGTGGCAGGCAATTGCCGCAGGTGTCCCTGCCGACTGGGACGCTGTCTTCGAGGGTTTTTTCAGTCAGGTCGACTGGCCGGCCGCGGCCTATTGGCGCCAGATCTCGGGGCATTTTTCGCAAGCCAAGGTCATCTTGTCGCTGCGCGACCCCGAACAATGGTACGAGAGCATGTTGCAGACGATCGTGCCGTCAGCGACCATCGGAACGGAACAGGACCCGGACGCAAACGGTCGCGCCGGTTCAGATATAATCCGCAAGGTCGTGCTGGAAGGGCTTTTCGAGGGCCGAATAGCTGACCGCGCCTACGCGCTGGAACGTTTCGCCCGGCACCGGCAGGAAGTGGTCGAAACGATACCACCCGAGCGGCTTCTGGTTTTCGATGTGCGCGAAGGTTGGGGGCCGCTGTGCGCCTTCTTGAACCGCCCGGTGCCCGAAGCGCCCTTCCCCAGCAGCAACAGCGTGTCCGAGTTCCGGGCACGAAAGTCCTACCTTGCACCATAGGTTCCTTCCTTGATGCGACGGATGGCGATGGACTGGGACTGGCGGCTCGACTATTCGTTCGGCGGGAGAACGGTGGGCGGCAACGGATGATGGGACGGGCAGTGCAGGACGAACACTTCAAGGCGATCGTCGTCGGGGCGGGCCCAGGAGGGATCGTCGCGTTGAAAGAGCTGGCCGAAGCAGGTGTTGGGCCAGTCGTCTGCCTTGACCAAGGCGACGGTGTCGGCGGGTTGTTCCGAGGCGGGTATGACGGGCTGTTCCTGACCTCCTCCGCCGCCTTCAGCATGTTTTCAGACTTTCCGCCACCTGACGGCAGCCACAGCGCATTCTGGACCAAGGCCGAGGCCACGGACTACTGGGATGGCTATGCAACGAGGTTCGGGCTTCACCCACTGATCCGCTTCGGCGTGACCGTCGGGGCCGCCGAACTGCGGCCCCAGGGGGGCTGGCGGCTTGATTGCGGCGGCCAGACCCTGACTTGCGATCATCTGGTGGTGGCGACGGGCAACAACGTCTATCCGCATGCCCCCGACTGGGCAGCGACTGCCAATCAGGTCGAAGTCATGCACTCGGCCGACTATCGTGATGCCACGCGGTTTCGTGACCGATCGGTAGTGATTGTGGGGGGCGGCGAGTCTGCATCCGACATGACGCTCGAAATTGCGCAGGTCGCCAACAGGACATGGGTCAGCTTGCGTAGGGGCCCCGGCTGGGTGGTGCCGCGAATGCGGGGTGATTTGGCCGCTGACATCTCAACGCACCGCGGCTTCTGGTGTTTGCCCTATACCTGCGGCGGCCGGGTCAGCGCCGAGTTGATCGCTGCGGATGAATGGCGCGGCAGGCATTCGCCAGTGCTGGCCGAAGTGGCTCGGCTGAACGCGAAGGTGGCTTCGCCCTACGGTATCCGCGGCATCTTTGGTACGAAGAGCCTGGGCCTTCCCACCGCGATCGCACAACATGGCACCGAAGTGGTGGGAGCAGTGACCGAGGTTCTGGAGGGGGGGCGAACCCTTCTGACATCGGAAGGCCGCCGCATCGAGGGCGTCGACGCTATCCTTCTGGCAACCGGCTTTCGTAGCCGTGTGGCGTTTCTGCCCGAACCCCTACGCACCGTGGATCCGCGCCGCATGTACAAGAACGTTTTCCACCCCGAGCTTGGCGCAGCACTGGTCATGATCGGCTTTGCCCGGCCCACCTTCGGCAGCCAGTTCCCAGTGATGGAGTTGCAGGCGCGGTTTGCGGCACGGGTGATAAGCGGCGCGCGGGCGCTTCCGTCCACCGCCCGGATGACCGAAGTGGCGGCCAAGGACAGCGCAACCCTGACGGAGCAGTTCGGTCCGACAGGCGAACGGGTACGCGGGTTGGTGGATTATCCGCACTACATGGAGGCGATGGCGCGCCTCATCGGCTGTCGCCCGCGTCTGTGGCGGCTGGCCCTGACCGACCCGCGCTTATGGCTGCATGTGGTCTACGGCCCGATGCAAGCAACGCAGTACCGCCTTTACGGCCCTGGCGCCAAACCCGCCGAGGCGCGGAGCATCCTGATGGCCATGCCCGTTAGCCCCTTTAATCACATCGTCAAAGCGGGATTGCGAGAAACAATTCGCGACATTGTGCGGCTGGGCCCCCTGTGGCGTAGGCTAGGCCAGCGCAGCTGACCGCCCGAACCAGAACGTCCATGTCATCCTGACAGGCTGATCCCGGCATAGTCGCGTGCCAATGCGCGCTGCAGATCGTCGCTTTCCAGAAGCTGTTCGTAGTCGCATTGGCGCAAGCGGGCGTCTATCGAAGGCTCGCCCGGAAAGACATGCAAAAGCCGCGTTAGCCGCCAGGAAAGGTTCGACGCGACCCAAACACGGCGCAGGGCATCGGCGGAATAGCTGTCCAGAAGATCACTTCGGCCTTCACCGTAATAGGCAATCAGCGCACGCGACAACAGCCGAGCATCAGAAATCGCTAGATTGAGGCCCTTTGCCCCAGTCGGCGGAACGACATGGGCTGCATCGCCGGCCAGAAGCAGGCGGCCCCACCGCATCGGCTCGATAACGCGCGAACGCAGCGGGGCAAGCGATTTTTCGATTGATGGTCCGGTGACAACCTGTGCCGCCAGATCGGACGGTGCACGGTGCAAGAAGGTCTTCCAGAAACGATCATCGGGCCAGGCCTCCACACCCTCATCAAGCGGTGTCTGAACGTAGTAACGGCTGAGGTTAGGGCCACGCTGGGCGGCAAGAGCGAAGCCATCGACATGGTGAATATAGGTAAAATCGTCGACTGGCGGCGCCTCGACCATGATTCCAAGCCAACCGAACGGGTATACGCGTTCGTAGGTCCGCCGGTTCGCTTCGGGGATAAGGCCCGCACACTGCCCGCGCGCACCGTCACAACCAATGACATAATCGCAGTTCAGGTGAAAGGCGCCGTCCGGTGTGCGGAATTCCACCTGCGGGCGCACTCCCTCTAGGCCCGTCACATCAAGATCAGTGACACGTTCAAAAAGGGACAGGCCAAGCCCATCTCCCTGCGCATAAAGATCTTCAGTCAGGAAGGTCTGACCATAGGCCATCATTTCGGTCCCGGTCCAGCGTTTGACGTCAATCATCAGGCCAGGGCGATCTTGCCAGGCGATACGGCTGCCGTTTCGCGGGCGACCAAGGAGGTCCAACCGTGTTACCAGACCGCTTTCGCGCAGAAACTGCACTGCGGCAGGTTCCAGAACGCCCGCGCGGATGCGTGCAAGGACGTCAACACGGGCACGACGTTCAAGGACCACGCAATCGATGCCCCGCATCTGCAAAAGAAGCGCGAGAATCATTCCGGCCGGCCCTGCCCCAACGATGGCCACCTGCGTCGTCACATTTTTCATGCTGCACCCCCATCGACGCCGCCTCACCACAACCTAGTCCCTTGTGGCCGCCCCAGCCAAGTTCCACAATATAGGAAAGCGCTGGTTCTTGGATTCGGCCGTTGGTCTGGTTCGAGCAGATGCGCCGGCGACCCAAGGAGCGGCAATGACGGTGATGAATCTTGGTCGGATGGTACTGTCGACGACCGAAAAGCATCCTGACCTTTTGGCGATCGTCACGGATCGGTCAATGCTGACGTATGCACAACTTGCTCGGCTCGCTCTGGCCTATGTGACGCAAATGAAAGCCATTGGCATCGGCGCTGGCGCGCGGGTGGCGCTTGACAGCGGTGATGTGGCCGTGGCGGCACCTGTAGTTCTGGGCTGCGCGTTGCTTGGGGCCTCTTGGGTTTCTGCTGGCGCGGCGCGCCACCTGCCCGACCGACTACGCCCGACGCATCTGCTGACCGACTCTGACAGCACAGAAACGAATGGGTGGCATCCTATCACTTCGATCTGGGCCAAAGCGGAACCTGCCAAACCTGAATCACTTGAGCCGGTCTCTGAAATAGCGCCGTTCATCTATGCGCCGACCTCCGGGACAACCGGATCGCCCAAGATTCTGGTCTTTTCGCAACATCAACAGGCATTGCGCGCTCAGGCTACGCGTGACGATTTCTTGGCGCGGATCACAGTCTTCTGCACGCTCTTTCGTGCCGATGCCTACCCGTTCATCACCCGCTTCCTTAGCGCCTTTGTCAACGGTGCGACGGTGGTGCAAAGCCGCGATTTCGCGGTCTGGCAAGCTGCAGGGGTTAATCACATTTACGGTTCTGTGGCGCAGATAGGGACCTGTCTAGAGGGCAAAGTCCTTCAAAAAAAAATCCCACTTGTGCACGTCTCTGGCGCGCGTCTGTCGGATGAACTGGCGCTGCACCTGCTAAAGAGCTTTGACAGTGTCGTCGACCTCTACGCCTCTACGGAAACGAACCGCTCGTTCAAGAATGTCAAGTTTCTCGACGAGGCTGGCCATCTGGCCACACTTGGCCAGAAACTCGACAGCAGGGTCGAAATCGTCGATGACAGAAGTCAACCCGCGCCGCAAGGAACGGTCGGTTATGTTCGTGTACGTAACGAGTATCTTGCCGAAGGTTATTTGGACAACCCTGAAGCCACCGCGACATCCTTCCGTGACGGCTGGTTCTACACTGGCGACTTGGGTCTCTTCGGCTCACGCGGCGAATTGCGGGTCGTGGGGCGATCAGGCGACATCCTGAACCTCGGTGGTGTCAAGGTGAATGCACTAGAGATGGACGACGCGCTGCGTTCGGTGGCGGGGGTGGCCGACGCCATGTGCTTTGACGTGCCGGTGGTGGGCAAGGCCAACGAATTCCTTGCCTTCGTCGTACCGGCAATGGGCGTGACTATGAACGAAATCGCTGATCGCGTCCGCGCGGCAATACAGCCTCGATTTGGTGTGCATCGGTCGCCGCAGCGCCTGATCGAGGTTTCGGAAGTCCCACGTGCCCATGATGGCGGCGCGCAGCGTTTCCTGTGCCGCGCACTCTATCAGGAGCGGCGGAATGGCTGACGGCATGCAATCTCCCTTCAATATAGGCGCGCACTATGGAGTGGTCGCCACCCGCCATGCTGGGTTTCCTGCGCTTATGGGCGACGGCGTGGCGCTGTCGCACGGGCAGTTCTGGCAGGTTGTCAACGGACTTGCCGCGCATCTGGCAGCAGACGGCGTAGGTCCCGGCGGGCTGGTCGCGCTGAATTCCCGAAACATGGTGGTGGTGCTGGCCACGCTTATGGCCACGGGCCTGTTGGGGGCGGGGTTCGTCGTGGCAGGACCGATCCTGGCACGAGCCCAGGTGATCCGGCCGACGCATTTCTATCGAACACCAGACCTGATGGGCCATCCTGCGGTGCCTTTCCGCTTGCTTCAGCCGGCATGGCTACGCACGGACGGCTTGCAAACTGCCGATGTTCCCCCAGCCGCTGTCGATCCAGACGCGCCGTGGCTCTTTCTGCACACGTCAGGCACGACGGGCGAGCCGAAGTTCATCGCGCTAAGCCAACGGATCGTGTATGATCGAAGTCGGGCGGCAGCAGCAGATTTTCCCTTGGCAAGAACGACTTTTGCGACGTTCTTCGGGTGCACGTCGCGCCCGTTCTTCGCACGGGCTATGGCTGCATTGCTTCAGGCTTGCACAGTCGTCGAGGGTGCAGACACTGACTTATGGCTTCGGCATGGCGTGAACTTCGTTGCTGCGTCGCCCATGCAGATGTTCCGCAAACTCGAGGAAGGGCGCCTCCCGAGACGTGTCGCGCGGCTCGAGATCAGCGGGTCGCGAGTCCCGGCGGGTTCGGCGCGCCTGTATCTTGAAAGCTTCGACAAGGTGCTTGATGTCTATGGCGCCAGCGAAACCTCTAAGACCTTCGCCAACAAACTTCAACTTGGACCCGACGGCATGATTGAGATCCATGGCCAGCCATTGGACAGTGAGGTCGAGATCGTGGACGCAATGGGGACACGCTGTGCCCCCGGGCAGGCCGGCCAGGTGCGCGTGCGCAACGGTTACATGGTTTCGGGCTACCTGAATGCGCCAGAGACCAGTGCGCGCGCGTTCAGGGAC
>CANJQT010000027.1 GCA_947476475.1 Paracoccaceae bacterium
AGACGGGTGAACAGGGTTTCAAGAAAGTCCTGCGCCTCGGCATATGGGTCGTGGCCTTCGCCCAGAACTGCGCGCACCTGAGCATCGAAGTCTGCATAATGCTGGGTCAGCGCCCAGATCGAGAAGATCAGGTGATGAGGCGGCAGGGTGGCAATGCGGCCTTCACCCTGCCATCGCGCGATGACAGCCGCTTTTTCATCGACGAGGTCCTTGAGTTCGCCGCTCAGAACCTCGGAAATCCGCGGCGCGCCTTGCAGAATCTCGTTGGCAAACAACCGGCTTTCGCGGGGGAAATCCCGCGCCAGGTCCAGCTTGCGGCGGACGTATGACAAGAGTTCTGCCTTGGGCTCACCATCCGGGTCCAGCGCGCGCAGCGGGCCAAGCCAGTCATGCAAAAGCCGCGTCAGCAATTCGCCGTAGATGGCCTCTTTCGAGGGGAAATAGTAAAGCAGGTTCGGCTTTGACAGGCCGGACACTTCGGCCACCTGATCGAGGGTCGTGCCGCGAAAACCCTGCGCGGAGAAGACGTCCAGCGCCGCCTCCAGAATGGTCAGGCGGTTGCGCGCCTGAATCCGCGTCAGCGCCGGTTTCTTCTGCGCCGTGTGTGGCACCTTGCCCCCTTGCCGCCCGCCTTCCGGGCGCGATTGAAGATGTTAACGCTGCCATCCCCGGCACTGACCTTTTGCTTGGTCACACGCTCTGCTAGCGTGCCTTTGACTGCAAGGTCAAACATCAATTTTCGCGCGCGGGGGCTTTGGCCGCCCGGCGCTGTTTCTGGGAGAGACTTATGGCGCTGGATCGCAAACCTGCACCGAATGACCTTAACGCATTCTGGATGCCCTTCACCTCGAACCGGCAATTCAAGCAAAACCCACGAATGTTCGTGTCGGCGAAAGACATGCATTACACCACTTCGGAAGGGCGTCAGGTTCTGGACGGCACTGCGGGTCTGTGGTGCTGCAACGCCGGCCACTGCCGCCCGCTGATCACCGAGGCGATCCAGAAGCAGGCTGCCGAGCTTGACTATGCCCCGGCCTTCCAGATGGGCCATCCGATCGCCTTTGAACTGGCGAACCGGCTGATCGACATCTCGCCGAAGGGGATGGAGCATGTGTTTTACACCAATTCCGGTTCGGAATCGGTGGAGACGGCGTTGAAGATCGCGATTGCCTATCACCGGGCGCGCGGCGAAGGCACCCGCACCCGCCTGATCGGGCGTGAGCGGGGGTATCACGGGGTCAACTTCGGTGGCATTTCGGTGGGCGGGATCGTCAATAACCGCAAGTTCTTTGGCACGCTTCTTGCCGGGGTGGATCACCTGCCGCACACCCATCTGCCGGCGCAGAATTCCTTTACCAAGGGCCAGCCGGAACATGGGGCCAACCTTGCCGATGATCTGGAACGGATCGTGGCGCTGCATGGGGCCGACACCATCGCCGCGGTGATCGTCGAGCCGATGGCGGGATCAACCGGGGTTCTGCTTCCGCCGAAGGGCTATCTGGAGAAGTTGCGGGCCATCACCAAGAAGCATGGCATCCTTCTGATCTTTGACGAGGTGATCACTGGTTTCGGCCGCCTTGGCAGCGCCTTCGCCGCCCAGCATTTCGACGTGCTTCCCGATATGATGACCACCGCCAAGGGCCTGACGAACGGCGTCATTCCCATGGGGGCGGTGATTACAACCGGGGCGGTTCATGACGCGTTCATGACCGGGCCGGAACATATGATCGAGTTGTTCCATGGCTATACCTATTCAGGCAATCCGATTGCCGCTGCGGCCGCGATTGCGACGCTTGACACCTATAAGCAAGAGGGGCTTTTCGAACGCGCCGCCGAGCTTGCGCCCTATTGGGAAGACGCGCTTCATTCGCTGAAAGGCACCCGGAATGTGATCGATATCCGCAATATGGGCCTGATCGGCGCTGTGGAGCTGAAACCGATCGCGGGCGAGCCGACGAAACGGGCGTTCAGTGCGTTCCTTAAGGCCTATGAGAAGGGCATCCTGATCCGCACCACTGGCGACATCATCGCGATGTCGCCGCCGCTGATCATCTCGAAGGGTGAAATCGACCGCCTTATCGGGACACTGAAAGAAGTGCTGGATACGCTGCACTAAAAAGAGAGGCCGGGGGAAACCCCGGCCTTTTGTCCGAACTCGGACAAGGACAAGAGTGCTTTCGTTTCAAAGGGTTGCGATTTCATTTTAACCAGATTTTAACCGGAGAAGGATCATGCGCCCCGCCTGCACTGCCACTCAGATGATCGACGATGCGCGGGTGCGCGCCACCCGGTTCGACTTTGCGCCCGGTGCCGAAACCGGCTGGCACCGCCACGGCTTTGACTATGTGATCACCGCAGTTACCGATTGCGACATGCTGATCGAAGAGCCGGGCGGCGGCAGCCGCCGGGTTCTGGTTACGGCGGGCACATGTTACCGGCGTAGCGAAGGGGTCGAGCATAATGTGGTCAATGGTGGTGCGGCGCCCATGAGTTTTGTCGAGGTTGAGCTGAAGTGATCGGCTGGGCCATCCGGCGGGTGGTGCGGGGGCTGCCCCATTGGCTTTTTCTGAATGTGGCGGGGAATTTGCGCGGCGGGCTGCAAGGGCGATTTGCCGCACACAAGGGACCCGTCAGGTGAAGGGCTTTTAGCCTAAGCCAGCCCCTGTTCGGCCAGCGCGCTTTCCGTGGCATCGGCATCGAGGAAACGGCCATAAGGGCCTACCTTGATCCCCGAGCGGATGATGCGGGCGGGGTTTCCCGCGACGACCGATCCGGGCGGCACCGATTTGGTGACGACTGCCCCGGCCCCCACCACCGAGCCATCGCCAATTTCCACACCCGGCAGGATCATCGAGCGCCCGCCGATAAAGCAGTTTTTGCCGATCCGCGTATGCAAATAAAGCCCGCGGGTGCGGTCATGGGTCAGGATGCGGCTTTCGAACGCAAGGTAGGAATAGGCGCCGACATGGACCCCCGGCGGAAAGGTGCGGTCGAGTTTTGCCGAAAGTGACATCTGCACCGTCGGGTGAATGTCCATTCCGAAGGCTTTCACATAAAACGTCCGCCTGAGTCCGACCAGGAAGTTGCGCAAGGCTGACAGGCGGTTCAGCCCGCGTTTTCTGGCTTTCTTCATTGTCGGGGTGGGCGGCACTTCGGACATTTCTGCGGACATTTCATTCGGGAAATCGCGCGAACCCTTTCCGAGATCGGCCGCTCTGTCAATTCTGACCAGGTTCTGATCGGATCAGATCGCGCCGATGCCCCTGAGGATGATCGCCTTCACACTTTCTTTCGCCGCCTTCCACTGTTTTTCAGAAAGCGGTTTGCCACCGTTCAGGGTTTCGATCTGGTGGCCGAAATCGGCGTAGTGCTGGGTCGTGGCCCAGAGCATGTAGAGAAGGTGGCGGGGATCGACAGGGGCCATCTTGCCTTCGTCGATCCAGCGCTGGATCAGGGCGGCGCGGCCTGCTGTCCAGTCGCGCAGCGTGGTTTCCAGATAGTCCTGAATGACCGGCGCGCCGTGCATCACCTCGCTGGCCCAGACTTTGGAGCCATCCGGGTGACGGCGCGAGATTTCCATTTTCGCGTCGATATAGGCGCCGATGCCTTCGGCGGGGCCTGCGGCCTTGTCGAACGTGTCGGCGGCATGGAGCCAGAAGTTGAAGATATTGCGCACCACCTCGCGGTAAAGTTCTTCCTTGGTGGCGAAGTAGTAATGCAGGTTGGCTTTGGGCAGGCCGGCCATATCGGCAATGAGTTGCATGGTGGCGCCGCCGAACCCGGCTTCGGCAAACACCTTTTCGGCTGCCGCCATGATGCGGCTTTCGTTTTCCTGACGGATGGCGTTGCGTTTGGTCAGGCGTTCGGGTTCTGCCATTGCCGTTTTCCTTGGGTCATAATTTTGTTGACCGGTTGGTCAGGTTGTGATGCTCTTCCTCTTGACCATATGGTCAGGTTGTGAGTCGTCGCAAGGGGCATGAGACCTCGGACATGACGGCAGGGAGTGATGGCGATGACGGCACCCGGTGACAATTTCAGGATCAATTCCGCGCGGCTGTGGGACAGTCTGATGGAGATGGCGCTGATCGGCCCCGGCGTTGCGGGCGGCTGCAACCGGCAGACCCTGACGGATGCGGACGGCGAAGGGCGCCATCTGTTCAAGCGCTGGTGTGAGGCGGCGGGCTGCACGGTGGGTGTCGACACGATGGGCAACATGTTTGCCACGCGCGCCGGGACCGACCCCGACGCGCTGCCGGTCTATATCGGCTCGCATCTGGACACCCAGCCGACGGGCGGCAAGTTTGACGGGGTGCTGGGGGTGCTGGCCGGGCTTGAGGTGGTTCGCACGATGAACGATCTGGGCATCCGCACCAGGCATCCGGTGGTGGTGACCAACTGGACAAACGAGGAAGGCGCGCGGTTCGCGCCGGCGATGCTGGCCTCGGGCGTGTTCGCGGGGGTTCTGGAGCAGGACTATGCCTATGCGCGCACCGACGCCGAGGGCAAAGTTTTTGGCGCGGAATTGCAGCGCATCGGCTGGGTCGGTGACGAGAAGGTCGGCGCGCGCAAGATGCATGCGATGTTCGAATATCACATCGAACAGGGGCCGATCCTGGAGGCCGAGGGCAAGGAAATTGGGGTTGTCACCCATGGGCAGGGCCTGTGGTGGCTGGAGATTACCCTGACCGGCAAGGACGCCCACACCGGATCGACGCCGATGAACATGCGGGTGAACGCCGGGCTTGGGATGGCGCGGATCACCGAACGCGTGCATCAGATCGCCATGAGCCACCAGCCGAACGCGGTGGGGGCGGTGGGGCAGGTCAAGGTCTTTCCGAATTCGCGCAACGTGATCCCCGGCAAGGTGATCTTCACCGTCGATATCCGCAGCCCCGAGCAGGGCAAGCTGGACCTGATGCGCGGCGAGGTCGAGCGCGCGGCCCATGCGGTGGCGAAGGAGTTGGGGTTGGGATGCGCGATCGAACCGGTGGGGCATTTCGACCCGGTGACCTTTGATCCGGTGCTGGTGAAGACCGTGCGGGCGGCAGCGGAAAAGCTGGGGCTGTCGCATATGGATATCATCTCGGGCGCCGGTCACGACGCTTGCTGGATCAATCGGGTGACTCCGACGGTGATGATCATGTGCCCTTGTGTGGACGGGCTTTCGCACAACGAGGCGGAAAGCATTTCCGAGGATTGGGCGGCCAAGGGGGCGGACGTGCTGTTCCATGCGGTGGTCGAGACGGCGGGGATAGTGTCCTGAGGGAAGGCCGGGGGCGCTGCCCCCGGACCCCCGGGATATTTGTGAAAAGAAGATGAGGGCAGAGGCCCTTGGGGAGGAAGAAATGTCCACCATCATCAAGAACGGCACCATTGTTACCGCAGACCTGACCTATAAGGCGGATGTGCGGATCGAGGGCGGCAAGATCACCGAGATCGGGCAGGGCCTGAAGGGCGACAAGGAGCTGGATGCGACCGGTTGCTATGTGATGCCGGGCGGGATTGATCCGCATACGCACCTTGAGATGCCGTTCATGGGCACCTATTCGAAGGATGATTTCGAGAGTGGCACGCGGGCGGCGCTGTCGGGGGGCACGACGATGGTCGTCGATTTCGTGCTGCCGGCACCGGGGCAGGGGCTGCTGGACGGCCTTTCCATGTGGCACAACAAGTCGGGGCGGGCCAACTGCGATTATTCCTTTCACATGGCGGTGACCTGGTGGGGCGAGAAGGTTTTTGAGGACATGAAGGCGGTGGTGCAGGATCAGGGGATCAACACCTTCAAGCACTTCATGGCCTACAAGGGTGCCTTGATGGTGAATGATGATGAGCTTTATTCATCCTTCCGGCGCTGTGCCGAATTGGGGGCGACGGCTTTGGTGCATGCCGAGAATGGCGATGTGGTGGCCGAACTGACGGCAAAGCTGCTGGCCGAAGGCAATACCGGGCCGGAGGCGCATGCCTTTTCGCGCCCGCCGCAGGTCGAGGGCGAGGCTACGAACCGGGCGATCATGATTGCCGACATGGCGGGGGTGCCGCTTTATGTGGTGCATACCAGCTGCGAGGAGGCTCATGAGGCGATCCGGCGGGCGAAGCAGGCCGGCAAGCGGGTCTGGGGCGAGCCCTTGATCCAGCATCTGACGCTGGATGAGAGCGAGTATTTCAATCCCAACTGGGATCATGCGGCACGGCGGGTGATGAGCCCACCCTTCCGCAACAAGCAGCATCAGGACAGTCTTTGGGCGGGGCTTGCGTCGGGAACGCTGTCGTGTGTGGCGACCGATCATTGCAGCTTCACCACCGAGCAGAAACGGTTCGGGGTAGGCAATTTCTCGAAGATCCCCAACGGGACGGGGGGGCTTGAAGACCGGATGCCGATGTTGTGGACGCATGGGGTGAATACCGGGCGGATCACGATGAACGAATTCGTGGCGGTGACGTCGACGAACATCGCCAAGATTATGAACATGTATCCGAGGAAGGGTGCGGTTCTGGTGGGGGCTGATGCCGATCTGGTGGTCTGGGATCCGGAGAAGTCGAAGACCATTACCTCAGCAACCCAGCAATCCGCGATTGATTACAATGTGTTCGAGGGAAAGACCGTCAAGGGTCTGCCACGCTATACGCTGACGCGCGGGCAGGTGGCGGTGAACGATGGCCGCGTGGAAACCCACGAGGGGCACGGCGAGTTCGTGCGGCGCGAGCCGAACGGGACGGTGAACCGGGCGCTGTCGGCCTGGAAAGAGCTGACCTCGCCCCGCCCGGTCAGCCGGTCGGGCATTCCGGCGACGGGGGTGTGATGAAGGATACGATGAACCAGGATACGCCAGTGATCGAGGCGCGCGGGCTGAACCTGACCTTCGACACCGCCGATGGCGCCGTCCATGCGCTGAAAGACGTGAACCTGACCATCGGCAAGGGCGAGTTTGTCAGTTTCATCGGCCCGTCGGGCTGTGGCAAGACCACCTTCCTGCGCTGCATCGCGGCGCTAGAGACGCCGACGAGCGGGACGCTGACGGTGAACGGCATGACGCCCGATCAGGCGCGAATGGCGCGGGCTTACGGCTATGTGTTTCAGGCGGCGGGGCTTTACCCATGGCGGACGATTGCCGGGAACATCCGGTTGCCGCTGGAGATCATGGGGTTCGATCGCGCCGAGCAGGCGGCGAGGGTCGAGCGGGTTCTGGATCTGGTCGATCTGAACGGGTTTGGCGGGAAGTTTCCGTGGCAATTGTCGGGGGGGATGCAGCAGCGCGCCTCGATCGCGCGGGCCTTGGCGTTTGATGCGGATATATTGCTGATGGACGAGCCGTTCGGGGCCTTGGACGAGATCGTGCGGGACCGGCTGAACGAGGAATTGCTGAAGCTATGGGCGCGGACCGGGAAGACCATAGGTTTTGTCACCCACTCCATCCCCGAGGCGGTCTATCTTTCGACGAAAATCGTGGTGATGAGCCCTCGGCCGGGGCGGATCACCGATGTGATCGAGAGCCCGCTGCCGAAGGAGCGGCCTTTGGATATCCGCGACAGCCGGGAATTCATCGAGATCGCCCATCGGGTGCGGGAAGGTTTGCGGGCGGGGCATGGCGATGAGGTGTGATCCTTCGTCCCCTTCGGGGCCGATCCGGGCGAGAGGGGCGCTGCCCCCCTCGCGCTCCTCCCGGGATATTTGTGAAAAGAAGAGGGGGGCGGGGCAATGAGGTCCGTGCTTCCGGTTCTGACGGTTCTTCTGGCGATTCTGGTGATCTGGTATGCGGCTGCGGTGAGGCTGAATTCGGCCTGGACCTATGATCAGGCGGCGCGGGCGGAGGCCGAGGTAACTTTTGGCGAGGTCGTGAAGGACGCGATGGTGCAGGAGCGGCCGGTGTTGCCGGCGCCGCATCAGGTGGCGGCGGGGTTATGGGACGGGTTTGCGGGGCAGGCCATCACTTCGAAGAAGAGCCTTGTCTATCATGGTTGGGTGACCTTGTCGGCGACGATGGTGGGGTTCCTGATCGGCACGCTAGGCGGCATTTTGCTGGCGGTGGGGATCGTTCACAATAAGGCGATGGATCTTTCAGTGATGCCTTGGGCGATTGCCAGCCAGACGATACCGATTTTGGCCATCGCGCCGATGGTGATTGTCGTTCTGGCGTCTGTCGGAGTGACCGGATTGCTGCCGAAGGCGGTCATTTCGGCCTACCTTTCGTTCTTTCCGGTGGTGGTGGGGATGGTCAAGGGGCTGCGCAGCCCCGATCAGATGATGCTGGATCAGTTGCGCACCTATAGCGCCAGCAAAGGACAGACCTTCTGGAAGCTGCGCCTGCCGGCGTCGGTGCCTTACCTTTTCACCTCGCTCAAGGTGTCGGTGGCGGCGTCTTTGGTGGGGGCGATCGTGGGCGAATTGCCGGCGGGGGCCTCGGCTGGGCTGGGGGCGCGGCTGTTGTCGGGCAGCTATTACGGTCAGACCATCCAGATCTGGTCGGCTTTGTTCGCGGCGGCATTGCTGGCGGCGGGGCTGGTGATGATTGTCGGTATGATCGAGCGGCGGACGCTGGTGCGGATGGGGATGCGGACATGAGCTGGCTGATCTTTGCCCTTGCCTTCTGGGCGGCGGCCTGGGGGTTCAATATCTGGGCCTCGCATCAGGGGTTCGCCCGGCAGCGCGGGTGGCGCTTGCTGATCCCCGGTCTGTTCGGGGTGACGCTGCTGGTCTTGTGGGAAGGGATCGTGCGGGGGCTGGAGGTGCCCGGCGTGATCCTGCCGGCGCCATCGGCGATCTGGGAACGCATCATCGACTCGCTGCCGGTTCTTTGGGCGGATTTTGCCCAGACCATCCTGAAGGGGGCGTTGTCAGGCTATCTGATCGGTTGTGGCGCGGCCTTCCTGACCGCGATCCTGATCGACCGGTCACCGTTCTTGCAGCGCGGGCTTTTGCCGGTTGGCAATTTCGTCGCGGCCCTGCCGATTGTCGGCATCGCGCCAATCCTTGTTATGTGGTTCGGCTTTGACTGGCAGTCGAAGGCCGCCGTGGTGGTGGTGATGGTATTTTTCCCGGTGCTGGTGAACACGGTGGCGGGGCTTGCGGCATCCGAGCGGATGCAGCGCGATCTGATGGCTACCTGGGGGGCGAGCTATTGGCAGGGACTGTTCAAGCTTCGCCTGCCAGCGGCAATGCCGTTTATTTTCAATGGGTTGAAGATTGCGACCACCTTGGCGTTGATCGGGGCGATTGTCGCCGAGTTTTTCGGAAGCCCGATTGTTGGGATGGGTTTTCGCATCTCGACCGCCGTGGGGCAGCTTTCGCTGGATATGGTCTGGGCCGAGATTGCAGTCGCGGCCTTGGCGGGTTCGGCATTCTATGGTTTGGTAGCGGTCATCGAAAAGGCCGTGACTTTCTGGCATCCCTCGCAGCGCGGGCGGACTTGAGACGGCAAGAATAACAAACGGTACAGACAACAAGGAGGACGATCATGAAAAAACTACTGACTTCGGCCATGGGTTTTGCCCTGACGGCAGGTGCGGGTTTCGCGGCGGATGATGTGACGCTGCAATTGAAGTGGGTCACGCAAGCGCAGTTTGCGGGCTATTACGTGGCCGCAGCGAAAGGCTATTACGAGGCCGAGGGGCTGAATGTCACGATCAAGGCCGGTGGGCCGGACATTGCACCCGAGCAGGTGATTGCCGGTGGCGGGGCAGATGTGATCGTTGACTGGATGCCTGCAGCACTGGCTGCGCGTGAAAAGGGTCTGGCGCTGGTCAATATCGCCCAGCCATTCAAACATTCGGGCCTGATGCTGACCTGCCTGAAGGAATCCGGTGTGGCGTCGCCCGCCGACTTCAAGGGCAAGACGCTGGGTGTCTGGTTCTATGGCAATGAATATCCGTTCCTGAGCTGGATGTCCTCGCTTGGTCTTTCGACCGCCGAGGGTGGCGACGTGACGGTTCTGAAGCAGGGCTTCAACGTTGATCCGCTGTTGCAAAAGCAGGCGGCGTGCATTTCGACCATGACCTACAACGAATATGGGCAGGTTCTGGATGCCGGGATCAGCGCCGACGATCTGGTGACCTTCAAGTACGAAGACCAAGGCGTGGCCACGCTGGAAGACGGTCTTTACGTGATGGAAGACAAGCTTGCCGATCCGGCCTTCGAAGACAAGATGGTGCGGTTTGTGCGTGCGTCGATGAAGGGCTGGAAGGATGCCGAGGCGGATCCGGATGCCGCTGCCGCCATCGTTCTGGAAAATGACGAAACCGGTGCCCAGACCGAAGCCCATCAGAAGTTCATGATGAGTGAGGTGGCCAAGCTGACCGCAGGATCGAACGGCGCGCTGGATGTGGCCGACTATGAGCGCACGGTGAAGACGCTGATGGCGGGCGGGTCGGACCCGGTTATCACCAAGGCGCCCGAAGGCGCCTACACGCTGGCGATCACCGACAAGGCGCTGCAATAAGCACGGGGCTGCGGCCCACAGAACCGACGAAAGGGCGCGGGCTGATCCCCGCGCCCTTTGCGTTGCCTCTTGGATGTGCCGAGATTCCCTGTAGAAAGATCAGGACCCGCATTTCGGAGGAAAAACCATGCCCCGCAATCGCCTGCGCCAGCCTTTGGCCAAACTGACCTTGGTGGCGCTGATCCTGCCGTTTCTGGGAGGCTGTGCGCCCGATCCGGCGCCGATGGGTGAGTGCGCGGGCGACAAGCCCGTGGTGGAGCGCATTCATGATCCGGCGCCGCCGAACTGCCCAAAGGGCTGACGTATTCAAGAAATTGCAAGGGGGCTGACCATGTCTGACAATCACAGCGATTTGCCGTCCCTGCCCGAAGGATTGGTGCGGCGCACGCCCTGGCCCGCATCGGTCAGCCGGGCGGTGGGCACGCCGTTGCAGCCGTCGGTCGTTTATGCCTCGGAAAGTCCGGACCAACTGGACGCGCAGTATGGCGGGCAGGTGAAGGGCTTTACCTATGCGCGCGAAGGCCATCCGAATGCCGAGGTTCTGGCTGGCAAGATCGACGCATTGGAGGCGGCGCCGTTGCAGGGGCAGGGGTTGATCGTCGGTTCCGGCATGGCGGCGGTTTCGGCGGTGGTGATGGGGCTGCTGAGCGCGGGCGATCATGTGGTGGCGGGGGTGCAGCTTTATGGCCGGTCCTTGCGGCTGCTGACTCAGGACATGCCGCGTTTTGGCGTCACGGCAACGCTGGCCGACCCGACCGATGTGCGCGCGATGGAGGCAGCGATCCGGCCCGAAACCCGATTAATCCTGATCGAGGTGGTTTCCAACCCGACCTTGCGGGTGGCGGATATGGATGGAATTCTGGCGCTGGGGCGGGCAAAGGGCATCAGTGTGGCGGTGGACAACACCTTTACCACGCCGCGCGGTTACCGGCCGTTTGACCATGGCGCGGATATCGTCATCCATTCGGTGACCAAGATGCTGGCGGGCCATTCGGATGCGACGCTGGGCTATGTCGCCTGCCGCGACGCTGACGACCGCAAGGCCATTTATGATTTTGCCACGACAACTGGCATGACCCCCAGCCCGTTTGATTGCTGGCTGGCCGAACGCGGGCTTTATTCGTTCCATCTGCGCTATGACCGGGCAGAGGATAACGCCCGTTTGCTGGCCGATCATCTGGCCGGGTTGAAGGGGGTGAGGCGGGTGATCTATCCGACCCGCCCCGACCATCCCGATCACAACCGCGCTGTAGGGCTTCTGGGGCAGCGTGGCGGGCATATGCTGTCGTTCGAAGTGGACGGCGGGCGGGCGGCGGCCAATGCCCTGACCCGCGCCATGCCGGATCTGGCGTTTGCGCCGACGCTGGGGGATATCGGCACGACATTGTCGCATCCGGGGTCCAGCAGCCACCGTGCTGTGGCAGAGGCGGACCGGTTGGCCCAAGGCATTTCGGAAGGCTTCTTCCGGATCTCGGTGGGGGTCGAAGATATTGCGCTTTTGAAGCGTGATTTCACCGGCGGGGTGGCGGCAGCGGCTGCTACGGCGGGATAGAATCGTCGGGCACAAGTTCCAGCAGGTCGAACTGGAACCCGTCGCAATGCAGGCGCACTTCGTTTTGCACGGCGGCGGCATCCGGCAAGCTGCCGGTCACGGCGACCAGCCGCCCGCCAAAGCCGATCTTGATCAAGCGATCGGCCACATCCAGAATATCGAAGTCCGGGGCCAGCAGCGGGGAAAGAACCACCTCTGGGCGCAGGTCTGCCAGCAGTTGCGGCGCAAGGGCGTGAAAGGGTCTTTGCGCGCGTGGGCTGATATGCCAGCCGATGAGGAAACGGTCGGTTTGGTAACTGGGGCCGATCACCAGAATCCGCGGGTCGGCGGCAATCTGGTCAACGAGGGTTTGCGGCGAAATAAGCGCGCCTTGTCTGGGCTGGTCATCGGGGTGCAATGGTGTTCTGCCTTCAGAGAGCGGATGGAAGAAAAGAGGATGAAACTCGTCCTGAGGCAGTATTCTGCAAACTGTATACAGCCTGAGTGTGTATTTATGTTGCGTGGCGGAGCAATGGCGAAAATGTGGGCGAAACATACTTTTTCCGAAAACTGTCATAGGTTAACGGCACGATGACGGCGGTGGCGGGTGCGGGAATGGCAACAACGATGATCTCGACTGTCCTGAATGCGGTGCCCATGCCGATCCTTTGGCTGGAAGAGGTTGACCGCGTGGTCATGGCCAATGAGGCGGCCGAGGCCTTGTTCGGCGATAAACTGGAAGGGCGGCTGATCACCGGGGTTCTGCGGCATCCGGATTTTCATGAGACGTTGGCCGCCTGTCTTGCCAAGGGCAGCAAAAGCGTCGTCCGGCTGGCCCTGACCACCAAGGCCGGGGCGGCCCAGTTTGACGTGCATGTCAGCCCGACCGGGCACGCCGACGGGTCTGTGATCGCGTTCGAGGATCAGACGGCGCTGGAGCAGGCCACGGCCATCCGCCGGGATTTTGTGGCCAACGTCAGCCACGAATTGCGCACTCCCCTGACCGCGCTGGTGGGCTTTATCGAGACATTGCGCGGAGCGGCCCGTGATGACGCCCCGGCGCGGGACCGGTTCCTTGCGATCATGGAGCGAGAGGCAGGCCGCATGATCCGACTTGTTAGCGATCTGCTGTCACTCAGCCGGGTCGAAGCCGAGGAACATCGCCGGCCATCGGACGTGGTCGAGATGGCCGGGCTGCTGCGGTCGGTGATGCAGACCCAGCGCGATCAGGCAGAGGCTGCCGGGGTCAGGCTGAACCTTGTGGCCGAGGGAGAACCGCTGAAGGTGCGTGGCGACCCGGACCAATTGTTGCAGGTGTTCCTTAACCTGACCGAAAACGGCATCAAATATGGTGGGTCTGGGGGCAGCCTGACCTACCGGGTCACGCGACTTGCGCGCGAGCCAAAGCTGCGCGGCCCGGCCATTGTCATCGAAGTAGCCGATCAGGGCGAGGGAATCGATCCGATTCACCTGCCGCGCCTGACGGAAAGATTTTACCGCATTGATAGTCACAGATCGCGCGAAAAGGGTGGAACCGGGCTGGGGTTGGCGATTGTAAAACATATTGTCAATCGCCACCGGGGGCGGCTTCGGATAGAGAGTGAGCCAGGAAAAGGTAGCAAATTCATTGTGATACTTCCTGAGGCGTGACAAGGATTGATCTTCAGCGGGCCCGGAATCGTCTGCGCTGATCTGGTCTGCGTCATCAAACTGTTACCGACTCGTCACAAAACCATAGCTGCATCCCCTTAAAGCCATTTCGAAGGCCGCCGGGGTGGCGGCTCTGATGCCCCGTAAGGAGATGACGATGACCTCGCTGAAACTCACCGCTTCGGTTCTGGCGCTAGCCGCCGCGGCCACCGCAGCCGATGCACGCGACCAATTGCAGATCGCCGGTTCCTCGACCGTGTTGCCCTATGCGACGATCGTTGCCGAAGCATTCGGCGAAAACGCTGACTTTCCGACACCGGTGGTTGAGGGCGGTGGTTCGGGCGCTGGTCGCAAGAAAATGTGCGAAGGTGTAGGCGAAAACACGATCGACGTTGCCAATTCTTCTTCGCGCATCAAGCAGTCGGACATCGATCTGTGCAAGGAAAACGGCGTGACGGACATCATGGAAGTCCGTTTCGGCTATGACGGTATCGTCTTCGCCTCGGACATCGACGGCGCTGATTTTGCCCTGACGCCCGCCGACATCTATAACGCGATCGGCGCGGAAGTGGCCAAGGACGGCGCCATGGTGGCAAACACGGCCAAGAACTGGGCCGAGGTGAACGCGAGCCTGCCCGCGCAGGAAATTGCGATGTTTGTGCCCGGCACCAAGCATGGCACGCGTGAAGTGTTCGACGTCAAGGTTCTGGAAGAAGGCTGCAAGGCAACCGGCGCTTATGATATCTTCTTTGCCGCCTCGGCTGGTGCCGATGACGATGCCAAGAAAAAGGAAGCGGTCGAGAAGTGCGTGACGCTGCGCACCGACGGCGTTTCGGTCGACATTGATGGCGATTATACGGAAACGCTGGCCCGCATCGAGGCCAACAAGATTGCGATCGGGGTTTTCGGTCTGTCGTTTTCTGAAAACAACACCGACAAGCTGAAAGTGGCCACGATCAATGGTGTCGTGCCGACGGTCGAGACGATTTCGGTCGGTGATTATCCGGTGTCGCGGCCGCTCTACTTCTACGTCAAGAAGCAACATATTGGTGTTGTTCCCGGCCTGAAGGAATATGTCGAGTTCTTCGTTTCGGATGAGATGTCGGGCCCCGACGGTGCCTTGGTAGAATATGGCCTGGTTCCCGATCCGGCACTGGCCGAGACTCAGGCTGCTGTTGCTGCGGAAACCGTGATGGGGCCGCTGGAATAAGCTGAACCACTTTGGGCGCGGCCTTGGCCGCGCCCTGACTTTTTTGACGGAAAGCCCCGATGAACCCTGGATTTCTTCTACTGCTGCTTTTGGTGCTTGGCGGGCTTGGGTTTGCCATAGGGCGCAACCGCGCGCTTTCGTTGGCGCAGGGCGACAGTCGACGGCTTCACTCATTGCCGGACTATTACGGCTGGTTCACGGCTTTGATGACCAGTTTCCCCGGTCTGGTGATGGTTGCGATCTGGATGATGATCGTCGGGCAGAAACGCCCCGATCTGACGGTTCTGCTGGGTGGCGCGTGCCTTGTGGTTGCCGCTGCCGGTTTCGGGTTCGGGCTGAGCCGTATTACCCCCGATTTCCGGGCGCGCAACGCCACCGAGCGGCTGATCATGTGGCTTCTGGTCGGTGCCTCGCTGATTGCGGTGCTCACGACGATCGGCATTTTCCTGTCGCTGGTTGTTGAAACCGGGCATTTCTTCCAGCTTTACCCGGCGAAGGATTTCTTCTTTTCGACCAAATGGAATCCACAATTTCGTGGCGGTTCCGATCTGGGCATATGGCCGCTGCTTTGGGGCACGCTTTACGTATCCGCCATCGCGCTTCTGGTTGCGGTGCCGATAGGTTTGATGTCTGCGGTTTACCTTTCGGAATACGCGTCAAGCCGGACGCGGGCGTGGGTCAAGCCCGCGATCGAAATCCTCGCTGGGATTCCGACAATCGTTTATGGCCTGTTCGCGCTGATCACCGTGGGCCCGCTTTTGCGGGATTGGTTTGCCCAGCCGCTGGGCCTGGGCGACAGCGCCTCGTCGGTGATGACGGCCGGACTGGTCATGGGGGTCATGGTGATCCCGTTTGTTTCGTCCCTGTCGGACGACATCATAAATGCAGTACCGCAATCGTTGCGCGATGGTTCCCTTGCCATGGGCGCCACTTCCGCCGAGACGGTCCGCAAAGTCGTGCTGCCCGCCGCCCTTCCGGGCATTGTCGGTGCTGTCCTTCTGGCGGCATCGCGGGCCATCGGCGAGACGATGATCGTGGTGATGGGGGCCGGGGCTGCGGCAAAGCTGTCGTTGAACCCGTTCGAGGCGATGACGACGGTTACCGTCAAGATCGTCAGCCAGCTGACAGGCGATACGGAATTTGCCAGCCCGGAAACGCTGGTGGCCTTTGCGCTTGGCCTTACGCTTTTCCTTTTCACGCTTGGGCTTAATGTCATTGCGCTTGTTATCGTGCGCAAGTATCGGGAACAGTACGAATGAGCAGTTCGCTTTTCACACAGGACGCCCGCACAACGGCCCGCAATGCCGCTGAACGCCGCTTTCGCGCCTGCGGACTTGCCGCCATCGTTCTGGCGCTGGCAGCGCTGGTGTGGCTTTTGATCTCGATATTCTCGGCGGGTGCCCCTGCGTTCCGGCAGGCGTTCATGACCTTCCCTGTCACGCTGGACGAAAAGGCGCTGGACAAAGAGGGCGGGCGGGACCCTGCGAAACTGTCCAAGGTGACGACAGTTTCCTACGCCAAGCTGCTGGCACTGGGGCTTAAGGCAAAGGCCGAAGATCTGGGGCTTGAGACAACCGGGATGAAGTCCAAGGACTTTGCCAAGATGATATCCGAGGAATCTGCCGCCAGTCTGCGCGACCGGGTGCTGGCTGATCCCACGCTGATCGGGCAGACGATAGAGTTTACCGTTCTGGCTTCGGGCCGCGTCGATGGCTACTACAAGGGCCGGGTGACGATGAAAACCGCAGTCAAGGACAAGAACACATCGCCCGAGCAATTGGCACTAGCCGACAAGCTGCGCGCGGCGGGTGTGCTAGATATCAGGTTCAACTGGGGCTTTTTCACCATGCCCGACGCCTCTGACAAGCGACCAGAGGCAGCGGGTCTGGGGATTGCCATTGTCGGGTCGTTCCTGATGATGGCCCTGGTTCTGGTCTTGTCGCTGCCGATCGGTGTTGCGGCTTCGGTCTATCTTGAGGAGTTCGCGCCCAAGAACCGCTGGACCGACCTGATCGAGGTGAATATTTCCAACCTCGCTGCAGTGCCTTCGATCGTCTACGGGATCCTTGGTCTTTCGATATTCATCAACTTTGTCGGGTTGCCGCAATCGGCGCCAATTGTGGGCGGGCTGGTACTCACGCTGATGACGCTGCCCCGGATCATCATTCCGACGCGCGCTGCACTGAAGGCAGTACCGCCTTCGATACGCGATGCGGCGCTTGGCGTCGGCGCTTCGCCCTTGCAGATGGTGTTCCATCATGTGCTGCCTCTGGCGATGCCCGGTATCCTGACCGGCATGATCATCGGGCTTGCGCAGGCGCTTGGAGAAAGTGCGCCGCTTTTGCTGATTGGTATGGTCGCCTTTGTGCGCGACTTCCCCGGTGGCTTCTTCGACCCTGCGGCGGCACTGCCTGTGCAGGTCTATAACTGGACCGTGCGCGGGGACCCCGGCTTTGTGGAACGCGCCTCGGGGGCCATCATCGTCTTGCTGATTTTTCTGCTGATCATGAATGCGGTCGCCATCGTGCTGCGCCGCCGCTTCGAACGGCGCTGGTAAGGCGCAAAGGTGTGTTAAAGACATGAACGACATGCGATTGACGGAGAGAAATGTGGCCAGCGATACCGCCAAAATGCGCGCCCGCAAGGTGCAGGTCTATTACGGCGATAACCATGCGCTGAAGGATGTCGATGTCGATATCCTTGACAAGACAGTGACGGCTTTCATTGGCCCGTCGGGCTGCGGCAAGTCCACCTTTCTGCGCTGCCTGAACCGGATGAACGACACGATCGCTGGGTGCCGCGTAGAAGGTGAAATCACGCTGGAGGCGGAAAATATCTATGACCGCCGGGTCGATCCGGTGCAGTTGCGTGCCAAGGTGGGGATGGTGTTTCAAAAACCGAACCCGTTTCCGAAGTCGATCTATGACAATGTGGCTTATGGCCCGCGCATCCATGGGCTGACGCGCAGCAAGGCGGAACTTGACGAACGGGTGGAGCAGTCGCTGCGCCGCGCGGCCCTTTGGAACGAGGTGAAGGACCGCCTGCTGTCGCCCGGCACCGGCCTGTCGGGAGGGCAGCAGCAGCGGCTGTGCATTGCGCGCGCGGTGGCGACCGAGCCCGAGGTGCTGCTGATGGACGAACCCTGTTCGGCGCTTGACCCGATTGCCACCGCACAGGTCGAGGAACTGATCGACGAGCTGCGCGAAAACTTCTCGGTCGTCATTGTCACCCATTCGATGCAACAGGCCGCCCGCGTCAGCCAGAAGACCGCCTTCTTCCATCTGGGCCATCTTGTCGAATATGGCGATACGGGTCAGATCTTCACCAATCCGCGCGACCCACGCACGGAAAGCTATATCACCGGCCGGATCGGCTGAGGGGGGAAAAGACATGGCAGAACAACATATTGCCCGCGCCTTTGACCGTGATCTGGAGGCAATTCAAGCCTTGGTCATGAAGATGGGCGGCATGGTCGAAACCGCGATCCTTGATGCAGCACAGGCGCTTGAAACCCGCAACGATGAGTTGGCCGAACAGGTTCGCAAGAACGACAAGGCGATTGACGCGCTGGAGATGAAGATCAACGAGGAAGCCGCGCGGCTGATCGCGCTGCGCGCGCCCACCGCATCGGATTTGCGGATGGTCCTTTCGGTGATGAAGATTGCCTCCAGTCTTGAGCGGGTGGGCGATTATGCCAAGAACATGGCCAAGCGCACGCAGGCGTTGGCGCAGTTGGGGCAGGTCGGGATCATCGCCGGGGCAGGGGCGTCGTTGCGCCGTATGGCCAAGGCGGTGACCGAACTTCTGTCGGATGCGTTGGACGCCTATGCCGGGCGCCACCTTGACCTTGCGCAAGATGTTCGGGTCCGTGACCGCGATATCGACCAGATGTACAATGCGCTGTTTCGCGAATTTCTGACCCACATGATGGAAGATCCGCGCAACATAACCGCCTGCATGCACCTGCATTTCATCGCCAAGAATACCGAACGGATGGGCGACCATGCGACAGCCATTGCCGAACAGGTGGTCTATCTGATTACCGGCGAGTTGCCCGAAGACCCGCGACCCAAAGCCGAGAATGTCGCTGACCTGACCAAGGCGGCGGGAGCCTGAGGATGAGCCAGCCCATCCCCTCTGTACTGGTGGTCGAGGATGAACCGGCGCAGCGCGAGGTGCTGGCCTATAATCTTGAAGCGCAGGGATTTCGCGTGGCGCAGGCCGACAATGGCGAAGAAGCCCTTCTGATGGTGTCCGAGGAGGTGCCGGACCTGATCGTTCTGGACTGGATGCTGCCCAACGTGTCGGGGATCGAGGTTTGTCGGAGGCTGAAGTCACGCGTGGAAACCAAGGGCGTGCCGATCATCATGCTGTCTGCCCGATCAGAAGAGGTGGATCTGGTGCGTGGGCTGGAGACCGGGGCGGATGACTATATGGTCAAGCCCTATTCGGTGGCGGAACTGATTGCCCGCGTGCGCACCCAACTGCGCAGAACCCGCCCTGCCAGCCAGGGCGAACTTCTGGAATATCAGGATATTACTTTGGATTCGACCACCCACCGGGTGAATCGTGCGGGTCAGCCACTGAAGCTGGGGCCGACGGAATTCAGGCTGCTTGCGACCTTTCTGGAAAAGCCGGGCCGGGTCTGGAGCCGAGAGCAACTGCTTGACCGGGTGTGGGGGCGAGACATCTATGTCGATACCCGCACGGTTGACGTGCATGTTGGCCGCCTGCGCAAGGCACTGTGCACCCACGGCGGCGAAGACCCGCTGCGCACGGTGCGCGGGGCGGGTTACGCGCTGGGTTAGGCACGGCGGGCCTTCTCAGGGGCGGTTGGCTCGCCTATTCTGCATCCGACGGGTCGGCGCACCGACCCTTTAGGAGAATGTGATGCAGAATTTGACGATTTCTACCCAGCCGATTGCCGGCCAAAAACCTGGAACATCTGGGCTTCGAAAGAAGACTTCTGTATTCATGTCAAGGCACTATCTGGAAAACTTCATCCAGTCTACCTTTGATGCGATTGGCGGGGTTCAGGGCAAGTCTTTGGTGTTGGGCGGTGACGGGCGGTATTTCAACGACCGTGCAGCACAGGTGATCTTGCGGATGGCGGCGGCGAATGGGGCCGCGCGGATGATCGTCGGGCAGGGTGCTGTTCTGTCGACGCCAGCGGCTTCGCATCTGATCCGGTTGAATCGGGCCGATGGCGGGCTGATCCTGTCGGCCAGCCATAATCCGGGCGGGCGTGATGCCGACTTCGGGGTGAAATACAATATGGCGAATGGCGGCCCGGCACCCGAGGCGGTGACCGAGGCGATCTTTGCGCGCACGCAAGTGATCGACAGCTATCGGGTCATCGAGACAGTTGATGTTGATTTTATGAAGATCGGCGCGCAACAGATTGGGAAAATGGAAGTTCTAGTCGTTGATCCGGTGAGCGACTATGCGCGGCTGATGGAAAGTCTGTTCGATTTTCCGAAAATCCGCGCGCTGTTTGCCAATGGGTTTCGGATGCGCTTTGACGCGATGTGCGCGGTTACCGGCCCCTATGCGACCGAGATCCTGGAAAACCGCCTGGGAGCGGCCAAGGGAACTGTGACCCATGGCACGCCTTTGCCCGACTTTGGCGGCATGCATCCCGACCCCAACCCAACATGGGCGCATGAGCTGATGGACGAGATGATGGGGGCCGATGCCCCCGATTTTGGTGCTGCGTCAGACGGAGACGGGGACCGCAACATGGTGGTGGGGCGTGGCATTTATCTGTCGCCCTCAGACAGTCTGGCGGTGCTGGCTGGCAATGCCCATCTGGCACCGGGCTACCGGGCCGGGCTAAAGGGGGTGGCGCGGTCAATGCCCACCTCGGCGGCAGTGGACCGGGTGGCGGCGGCGCTGGGGATTGCCAGCCATGAGACGCCGACCGGCTGGAAATTCTTCGGCAATTTGTTGGACGCGGGCAAGGTCACGATCTGTGGCGAGGAGAGCTTTGGCACCGGGTCAGACCATGTGCGGGAAAAAGATGGCCTTTGGGCGGTGCTTCTTTGGTTGAATATCCTTGCAGAACGCAATGAACCTGTTGTGGAAATTCTAAACGGACATTGGCGAAGATTCGGGCGCAACTATTATTCGCGGCATGATTACGAGGCTTTGCCGATCGATCAGGCCGAAGCGGTGATGGGGGCCTTGCGTACGCGGCTGACCATGTTGCCGGGGACCAGAATCGAGGGGATGATCATCGCTGCTGCCGACGATTTTGCCTATAGTGACCCGGTGGACGGATCCCTTTCGAAATCGCAGGGCCTGCGGATCTTGTTCGAAGGGGGATCGCGCTTTGTCCTGCGCCTGTCGGGCACCGGGACCGAGGGGGCGACGATCCGGCTTTATCTGGAAAGCTATGTGGCCGGCCCTGAGGGGCTGGATGTCGAAGTGCAGGAAGCCCTTACCCCGGTGATCCGTGCCGCCGAGGCGCTGGCTGGGATCAGGGCGGCGACGGGCCGCGCAGGCCCTGACGTGGTCACCTGACGTTAGGGCCGGGGGTTTCACACCCCCGGACCCCCATGGAGTAGTTGGACCAAGATGAAAGGCGATCAGGATCTAAGGCGCATGCCATCCAGATCAAAGCTGTAGGCGTGGCGATTGTCAAAATCGAGGGCGACGGTTTCGTCGACCTGATGCGGATGTTGGCCAAAGAGGCGGACGGTGATCGTTTCGCCCCGGTCGGTATTCACGAGAAGGTTCGTATCGCCGCCCAGCCGTTCGACATGGGTGATTGTGCCGGTGATGCGGCCCTTGGCGGCAACCGTCAGATGTTCCGGGCGGATGCCCAGCGTAGTACCGGGGGCGCCAAGCGGGGCGGCGGTCAGGAAATTCATCGAGGGCGCCCCCAGAAAACCAGCCACGAACTGATTGTCCGGATCATTGTAAAGCGCCATCGGGCTGCCGATCTGTTCGATCTTGCCGTCGCGCAAGACCACGATGCGGTCGGCCAGAGTCATTGCCTCGGTCTGATCATGGGTAACGTAGACCATGCTGGCGCCTAGCTGGCGGTGAAGGCGGGCAATTTCAACCCGGGTCGCCATGCGCAAGGCGGCGTCAAGGTTTGACAGCGGTTCGTCGAACAAGAACAGTTCAGGCTTGCGCACAATGGCGCGACCGATGGCGACACGCTGGCGCTGACCGCCCGACAATTCGGATGGGCGCCGCTTGAGATAGGTGGTCAGGGATAGCATTTTAGCAGCAACATCAACACGTTCTGAAATGATCTTACGGTCTTCGCCGGCCTGCCGGAGGCCCAAGCTCATGTTTCCCTCAACATCGAGGTGCGGGTAAAGCGCATAAGACTGAAAGACCATCGCAATGCCACGTTTGGCCGGGGGCAGGTTGGTCACGTCGCGCCCGCCGATGCGGATCGAACCCGAACTTGCATCGTCGAGCCCAGCGATGGTGCGCAGCAAAGTCGATTTTCCGCAGCCTGAGGGGCCAACGAAAACGATGAACTCGCCGGGTTCCACGGTGAGGCTGATCCCCTTTAGCACATCGACAGCGCCGAAGGATTTATGAATATTTTCAAGTACAAGGGCGGTCATCTTCAGCCTTTCAATTCGATGGCGCGGCCAGTGCGGATGCTTTCATCTGCTGCAAGGCAGATGGCAAGGGACTGAACGGCATCTTCCATATGGCGGTTAAGGTCGATGTCTTCGGCGATGGCCCGCAGCAGGAAGGCCTGTTCGGCGTCACACAGGGCCTGATGGCCCGGCTCAGTGGGGAAATCCACATCGCGATCCGGTGCACCGACACGGTGAATGCGGAGCGCACCCACCTTGGTATGACCATCGACCGAGTCCGACTGCGGGTGCATGCCAGAGAGGATGGAGACGGCGCCACGGGGAGAGATGACGTCTTTGATGAAATAGGCCACTTCGGACATCATCGGACCCCAGCCGGCTTCGTACCAGCCAACCGAACCATCATCAAAAATCACCTGGAACTGGCCGTAATTATACATGTTTTCGGCAATCTCGTCTGACAGCCGCAGGCCCATTCCATGCACACGCACCGGCTTTGCGTCGGTGATCTGGCACATGACATCCACATAATGCACCCCGCAATCGACGATGGGCGAAGTGGTCTGCATCAATGCCTTGTGGGTGTTCCAGGTTGCCCCCTTGGACTGTTGGTTCAGGTTCAGGCGAAAGACATAGGGGCCGCCTAGGCTGCGCGCTTCGGCGATCAGGCGCTGCCACGAGGGATGGTGGCGCAGGATGTAACCAACGGTCAGCTTGCGCCCCAGACGTTTGGCGCAGTCTACCACGCGGCGGGCGTCGGCAACGGTGGTGGCCAACGGCTTTTCGACGAAGACATGTGCGCCCGCTTCCATTGCCGCCACGGCGAAGTCGGCGTGGCTGTCGGAATAGGTGGCAATCACCACAAGATCCGGCTTTGTTTCATCAAGAGCCGCGTGGAAGTCATTGAAAAACGGGTAAGAGTCAAGTTCGTAGGGCAGGGCGACCGGCGAGCGGTTCACCAGTGCTACGATCTGTGCCTGCGGGTGGTGGTGATGCGCCAGGGCGTGGCTTAGCCCCATGTTGCCAAGGCCGGCGATCAGGACCCTCATTTCACTGCCCCCGATGTGATGCCGCGGATCAGTTGGCGCGAGAAGATGGTGTAAAGCACCAGCACCGGCAGGATCGCGAGTGACAGGGCCGACAGAACCGCGTTCCAGTCGGTGACAAACTGTCCGATGAAGACCTGGCTGCCCAAGGTCAGGGTCTTGGTCTTTTCGCCCGATGCAAGGATCAGCGGGAACCAAAGGTCGTTCCAGATCGGGATCATGTTGAACACCGCGACAGTGGCCATGGACGGGCGAACAAGCGGGAGTACCAGTTTGAAAAATATGGAATATTCGCTCATTCCGTCGATCCGGCCAGCGTTTTTCAGGTCATCCGAAACCTGGCGCATGAATTCCGACAGGATGAAGACCGCAAGCGGCAGGCCCTGCGCCGTATAGACCAGAATCAGTGCGGTCAGCGTATTGACCAGCCCCGAGGCGACCATCATCTGCAGGATCGCCACCGTGCCGATGCGGATTGGGATCATGATGCCAAGCGCCAGATAAAGCCCCATCAGCATGTTGCCGCGAAACCGGTATTCCGACAGCGCAAAGGCCGCCATCGCACCGAACAGCAGGATGAAGAACAGGCTGGCCACTGTCACAATGACGGAATTCTGGAAATAAAGGAAAAAGTCCCCTTGCTTCATCACCGTCTGGTAGCCGATCAGCGAAAAGGCATCACCGGTCGGCAAAGTCAGCGGTTCAGAGAAGATCGCGCGGCGGGTCTTGAATGAATTGACCAGGATCACGAAGACCGGAAACAGCGCGATGATCGTGTAAAGGATCAGCACCGCGTGGGATGCTGCGGAATTAAGCGGATTGTGGCGTGCCCTGTTCATTGCAATCCCTCAGAACTGATAGCGGCGCATGCGCGTCTGGATGGCAAAAAGATAAAGGCAGACACCGATCAGGATGATCACGAACATCGCGGTGGCAATGGCCGAGCCCATGTGCGGATCGCCCAATTGCAGCTGAAAGCCGAAGAAGGTGCGATAGAGGAAAGTGCCCAGAAGATCGGTCGAGAAATTCGGCCCGGCGAGGGCCCCTTGGGCCGAATAGATCAGATCGAACGCGTTGAAATTGCCGACGAAGGTCAGGATCGAAATGATGCCGATCGACGGCAGGATCAAGGGCAGCTTGATCTTCCAGAAGGCCTGCCAGCCGGTCAGCCCGTCAATCTCGCCCGCCTCGAGGATCTCTTCGGGGATCGACAGAAGGGCAGCGTAGATCAGCATCATCGGAATGCCGACAAACTGCCAGACCGAGATCAGCGCCAGCGTGGTCAGCGCATATTCTTCTTTGCCAAGCCATGGCGCGAAAAGTGATTTCAGCCCCACCATGTCAAGCATCGAAGGCGCAATCCCCCAGATCGGCGACAGGATCAGTTTCCATGCGAAACCGACGATCACGAAGGACAGGACCGTCGGAATGAAGATCGCGGACCGGTAGAGCGCGGCAAACCGTAGCCGCGGATGCGACAGGATCGCGGCAAGCAATACCCCAAGCGGGTTTTGCACCAGCATATGCACGACAAAGAACCAGATGTTGTTCCCAAGCGCATTCCAGAATGGCCTGGACCAGTTCGGGTCGCCAAGAAGCGTCCGGAAATTCTTAAGCCCGGCAAAATGTCGGCCTGCCTCATCGGTCGTATAAAGTGCCAGCAGCAAAGTATTGAACAGGGGCCAGATCATTACTGCCGTGTAAACGATGACCGCCGGGGCCAGAAACACCACGATATGCGTGCGCGGTCGCGATGCCATTCCGGCCTCCTATGCTTTCGTTTTGGTCGAAATATCCTCGGGCGGGGGCGGGGGGCAGACAGCCCCCCGCCTTGGTCGGGCGCAAAAGCGCCCAACATCAGTTGGCGGGTTTGTACCAGCTTTCCAGTCCAGCCTGCAGCCGCTTGCCTGCATCTTCCGGCGTCTCGGTGCCCTTGATCACGTTGACTGACGCGGTCCAGGTTTCGTTTTCAAGGTTCGGCGTGCCGCGAGACAGGATCTGATAGGTCGAGCGGATCGTCGATTGGCACTTGTCGCGCCAGCTGACGAATTCCTGGGCCAGCGGATCCTGCATCTTCACCGGCGTCGAATTGAGCGAGAAGAAGCCGGGCAGGGCGTTGGCATAGAGATCAGCAAATTCGGCCGAACCCACCCATTCCAGGAATTGCTTCGCTTCATCGGGGTGAGCAGACGCCGCATTCAGGCCCATGCCGATGTCGGTATGGTCGGAAATATAGCATTCATCCCCAGCATTGGCGACCGGCGGCGCGAAGGCGCCCATCTTGAACTGCGCCTGGGTGTTGAAGCCCGAGATTTCCCACGACCCGGCCGGGTAGATCGCCGCACGGCCCAAAGTGAACAGGTTCTGGCTGTCGGGATAGGTTTGGGCCTCAAAGCCGTCACCCAGATAGTCTTTCCATTTTGCCAGTTGGCGGTAGGGGGCGACCCACTGTTCGTCCGTCAGTTTCTGGGTGCCGTTGATCAGTGCCAGACGGCCTTCTTCGCCCTTCCAGTAGTTCGGACCGATGTTGTTGTAGCCCATCGTCGCGGCTTCCCATTGGTCGTTGGTGCCCATCGCCATCGGGATATAGGTGCCATCGGCCTTGATCTTGTCGAGCGCCGAAAAGAACTCTGCCTCGGTCGTCGGCACGCTGATGCCAAGGGCATCGAAGGCATCCTTGTTGTAGATGAAGCCGTGGATGACCGATGCCATCGGCACGCAGAAGGTTGCGGCGCCGTCATCGGTCTGCCAGGCCGATTTGGCCACATCCGAAAAGTTGGCCATTGCCGCAAGGCCGGTCAGATCAGCAAGCTGGCCCTTGGTGTAAAGCGCTAGGGATGCGTCGAACGGGCGGCAGGTGACCAGATCGCCTGCCGAGCCAGCATCAAGTTTGGAATTCAGTGCGGCGTTATAGTCGGCGGGGGCCGAAGGGGTGAAGCTGACCTTGATGCCCGGATGGCTGGCCTCGAAGGCCGGAATGATCTTGTCTTGCCAGATGGCAAGGTCGTCATTGCGCCAGCTTTCGATGGTCAAGGTAACGTCTTCAGCCCAGACGGCTCCGCCAAGGAAAGTTGACACCAGCAGATAGCCGGTCAGCCGCGAGATTTTCATTGTCTTTCTCCCATGTTGATCAGTCAGTTGGTCTTTAGTCCCGGGGTTGGTTCCCGGTCGTTCTCAGCCGCGCGATGGCCGCGCGGAGATTTCCATCCGTTTCGCGCAACAGCGCTTCCGCCTGTGGCTGCTGAAGCCCAAGGGCGATCAGCACGGCGGGTTTCACGGCGCCCGCAGCCTGGGCAAGGCTTGCAGTGGCACGCGCGGGGCTGGTGCAGGCGATCCGCGCGACAATGGCCGCAGCGCGGTCGCGCAGCTTGGCATTGTCGGCGATCAGCCCGACCATCATCCCGTCATGCACCTGCCCCAGCCGGATGCCCATCAGCGTTGACATCATGTTGAGCGCGGCTTTTTGCGCGGTGGCCGCGCCAAGCCGGGTGGATCCGGCGATGATTTCAGGCGGGGTCGCAAGGCAGATAGCTGTGTCGGACAGATCAAACAGAGCCGCATCGGGGTTGTTGGCAATGCCAATCACCTGCGCGCCGCGCATCCGGGCGGCGCGCGCCAGGGCAAGCGGATAGGGGGTGGAGCCAGAGGCGGTTATCGCAATGATCAGATCGCCCGGCAGGACCGTTTCGGCGGCACGTTCGGCCGCCGAAAGATCATCTTCTGTGTCGCCGGGCATATGGGCGTCGGTCGGAATGCCGCCCGCCATGCACAGCATGATCCGCGATGCCGGAATTCCGAAGGTGCCGCCCAGTTCCGCCGCATCGGCCAGCGCCATCAGCGCCGAAGACCCGGCGCCGCAATAGATCAGGCGGTGGCCCGCACGTATGGTTTGCGCCATGCGCTGCGCTGCTTCGCCTATTGCCGGGATCGCCGGTTCAACCGCCCGTAGCGCGGCGCGCTGACCAGCCAGAAGGGCCGCCAGAACCTCGTGGTCGGGCCTGGCATCAATGCCGTCAGCGTCCGGATGGAGCGTTTCGGTCAAGCGTGGCAGCATGCGAATCCCCCTTTGAACGTTAAGATACCTTTCTAATACCTTTTAGACAAGTATTGATTGCGCTACGCGTTTTGCGCCCTATTTGCCCGGAAATCCCACTATATTTCGGTGAAAAGGCTTTGCAATTTGCTTATAGGTATTATAAAGGTATCTACATGAAGGCTTGCAGATACAGAATTGGCGTTGATGGTGGCGGCACCTCGTGTCGGGCTGCGCTTGTGATTGCGGCAACTGACGCGCGCTTTGAAAAGACGGGCGGGCCTGCAAATGTTTCGGATTTTCCCGGCGCCCTTGCGCGGATTTTCGACGTGCTGCGCGGGTTGCTGGCGGACGCCGGGGTGGGGCGGTCAGAACTGGCGCAGGCTTCGATTCATCTTGGACTGGCGGGGGTGACCGGGCCGGTGATGGCTGAGCGCGTGCGCGCGGCTATTGCAGCCGACCTGCCCTTTGACCGCATTACGGTGACAGGCGACAATGTGACGATGATCACCGGGGCGCTTGGCGGGCGTGATGGGGCGGTGGCGGCGATCGGAACCGGATCTTTCGTGGGCGTCCGGCGGCAGGATCAGGTGACCACCGTGGGTGGGCGGGGGTTCTTGCTGGGTGATCAGGCGTCCGGCGGCTGGTTGGGCAAGCGGCTTCTTGAGGAATTGATGCTGGCCTACGACGGGGTGCGCCCGCACAGCGACCTTAGCCGTGCGGTGCTGGCCAGGCACGGTGGCGTGGCCGAGGTGATTGCATTCGCCGTGGATGCCCGTCCCGCCGATTTTGCAGCCCTTGCCCCGGAGGTGATTTCCGCAGCCAAGGCCGGTGATCCGCTGGCCTGTTCGTTGATCGAGGAAGGCGCGCGTTATATCGGTGCGGCACTTCAGGCGCTGCACTGGCGAGCGGACGAGGCGCTGTGCCTGACCGGCGGGTTGGGGCCGGCCTATGCCGAAGTGCTGCCGGCCGCGCTGCGCAAGAGCCTTGTGCCTCCGGCCGGCAGTGCGCTGGATGGTGCCATGGCCCTTGCGGCGGAGGGCCTTTGATCATGAACGTCACCGAATTCCTGTTGCCCGAAGGCTGGCTGACCGAGGATGGCGGCCCGTTATATGTGCAATTGCGCAAGAGGATCGAAACTGGCATCGCTTCGGGTTTTCTGGCGCCGGACATGCCGATCCCGCCGGAACGCGAGATCGCCAGCCTGACCGGCCTTTCACGCGTGACGGTGCGCAAGGCCATCGCCGAACTGGTCGAAAAGCAGTTGATCGTGCAAAAACAGGGGTCGGGGTCGTCGGTTGCCCCGGCCAAGCCGCGCGTCGAACAATCGCTTTCGCGGCTGACCTCTTTCACCGAAGACATGGCGCGGCGCGGGTTCAAATCGGATATCCGCTGGCTGGAGCGGGGTTTCTTCCTGCCCTCGCCGGACGAAATTCTGACCCTAGGGCTTGGGGCCGGGGATCAGGTGGCGCGGCTGGCGCGGCTGCGGCTGGCAGATGGCCGTCCGATGGCGATTGAGCGCGCGGCTTTGCCACCCGATGTGCTGCCCAATCCGCTGGTGGTGACGGAATCGCTTTATGCAGTGCTTGAGCAAAGCGGCATGCGCCCGGTACGGGCGATGCAGAAGATTTCAGCGATCAACCTGTCGGCCGAGGACAGTGCGCTTTTGGAAGTGCGCCCGCAGGCGGCGGGCCTGCGGATCGAGCGGATCGGTTATCTGGAAGGCGGGCGGGTGATCGAACTGACCCGATCAATCTATCGCGGTGATGCTTATGATTTTGTGGCCGAACTGCGGTTTGCGCAGGCGCGCGGCTGACGATGAAGGGACAAGAGATGACCGCTGGGGATATGGCCCGACCGCAAAGCCAGATGCGGACCGAAATCGAGGAGATTCCGGCAGCCGTTGAACGGCTTTTGACCGGGGGCGCTGCTGCGATCCGGGCTGCGGCAGTTGCGGCGCGCGCTTGCGATCCGTTGTTCGTGGCAACCGTGGCGCGCGGGTCGTCGGACCATGCGGCGACCTATCTGAAATATGCGGCCGAACTGACGCTGGGCTTGCCGGTGGCATCGCTCGGGCCCTCGGTGGCGTCGATCTATGGGGCGAAGCTGAAACTGGGGCGTGGGCTATGCCTGTCGATTTCGCAATCCGGCCAAAGCCCGGACATCGTGGAGATGGCGCGTTCAGCGGGCGAGGGGGGCGCGCTGACGCTGGCAGTGACCAACAATGCCGCGTCGCCTTTGGCTGCGGTCAGCGCGCGGACCATCGACATCCATGCCGGGCCGGAACTGAGCGTTGCCGCGACAAAAACCTTTGTGACCTCGGTTGTGGCGGTGCTGGCGCTGGTGGCAGAATGGAAAGGCGACGAGGGTCTGCTGGCGGCGATAGGGCGGCTGCCCGCGCATCTGGAGCGCGCGGCACAGATGGACTGGCCGGAGCTGCGCACAGCCTTGCACGGAACCACATCGCTTTACACATTGGGGCGCGGGCCAGCCTATGCGATCGCGGGCGAGGCTGCGCTGAAGTTCAAGGAAGTCAGTCAGGTGCATGCGGAATGCTATTCTTCGGCCGAAGTATTGCATGGCCCGGTATCCATCGTGGGCGCAGGCTTTCCGGTGCTGGCCTTTGCCGCGCGGGACGCGGCGGAAGCCGCGCTGTGCGACATTGCCGACCAGATTGCAGCCAAGGGGGCGCGGGTCTTTGCAACTTCGGACAGGGTGAAAGCCGCCACGCGGCTTGAATTTGTGGCAACTGGCCATCCGCTGACCGATCCATTGGCGCTGATCGTGTCGTTCTATGCGATGGTGGAACATTTTGCCCGTGACAGCGGCATTGACCCCGACAAGCCACGCCACCTGCGCAAAGTGACCGAGACAAAATGAGCGCGAAAGCCATCACTCGCCCGCCTGTGGAATGGGACAAAGCGCGGCACGGGCCGGGGGCATATCTGATGCCGGATGCGCTGTTTGACGGACAGGCGTTAAGATCCGGCGCTTGTCTGAGGATTGCCGGGAATCGCGCGTTTCCCTGCGAATCCGCCGGTGAAGGCCCGGTCTGGCGGTTGCCCGGCATCCTAAGCCCGGGCTTCATTGATCTGCAGGTGAACGGCGGAGGCGGGGTCTTGTTCAATTCCCAGCCGACTGCCGAAGGTGCGCTGGCTATCGCGCGCGCGCACCGCACGACCGGCACGACAGCGCTTTTGCCGACCCTGATCACCGATGCCGCCGAGGTGATGGAACAGGCCGTCGACGCCGTCGTTCAAACATATGGTTCCGGCGGCATCATCGGCATTCACCTTGAAGGCCCGCACATCAGTGCTGCCCGGCGCGGCACCCATGCGCTTGGGCATGTGCGCCCGCTGGATGCGCCAACCCTGCGGCAGGTTGACCGGCTGAGGAGCGAAGGTATTTCGGTGATGCTGACCCTTGCGCCCGAGGCCTGCGCGCCGGGCCAGATTTCGGCGCTGGTCGATCAGGGCGTTGTGGTGGCCATTGGCCATTCCGACGCTACCGCCGATCTGGTGCGGCGCGCACTGGGCGAGGGCGCGCAGTGTTTCACCCATCTTTTCAACGCCATGTCGCAGATGCAGAACCGCGAGGCGGGCGTCACGGGTGCCGCGATCAATTCGCAGGCCTATTGTTCCTTCATTTGCGACGGCATCCATGTGGCGCCGGAGATGCTGCAAGTGGCCATCCGGGCGCGACCGGTGCCAGAGCGGATGATTCTGGTGTCGGACGCCATGCCAACCGTGGCCGGGCCGGACCGCTTTGATCTTTATGGGCAAACGGTTGTGCTGCGTGACGGGCGGTTGGTGAATGCCGAGGGCGCCTTGGCGGGTGCCCATGTCACCATGCTGCAATCGGTGCGCAATACGGTCGAGTTGCTGGGGCGTGGGCTGGACGAGGTGTTGCGTATGGCGATTGCCAATCCGGCAAAGCTGATGGGGCGCAAGGATCTTGCGGATGTCTGGGCGCTGTCGGTCGAAGATATGATCTTGATCGCGAATGACCTGAAGTCATGCACGTTTCCTTTGGCCGGGGTCAGGGGGTAAGTCAGGGTGTCTGGTTATCCGATAATCAGTATTATGTAACTATAATGCCTGTGAAGCGCATATTCCCGCCGGAGTGCCTACAAAATCCTGATCAGGCACGCCCCTCGTCTTTTCGCACGACGCAAACTGCGCCATAAGCAGTTCGAGCCGCAACGGAGCAAGCCATGACCTTTTCCCGCAGCATCAAGATCGCCCCGTCGATCCTGTCGGCAGATTTCGCCAACTTTGGCGCTGAAATCCGTGCGATCGAGGATCAGGGCTGCGACTGGGTGCATGTTGATGTGATGGACAACCATTTTGTGCCGAACCTGACCTTTGGGCCGCAGTTGTGCAAAGCGATCCGCCCACATATCAGGACCGTGATGGATGTTCATCTGATGATCGCGCCCGTTGATGCATCGCTTCAGGCCTATGCCGATGCCGGTGCCGATATTCTGACGGCCCATTATGAAGCAGGACCGCATATTCACCGCACACTGCAAGCCATTCGTGCACTTGGGAAAAAGGCTGGTCTGGCGCTTAATCCCGGCACGCCCGCAGAGGCGGCCGCCGATGTGATGGATATGGTCGACCTGATCTGCGTGATGACGGTGAACCCCGGCTTCGGTGGTCAGAAATTCATTCACTCGCAGGTGGATAAGGTCAAAAAGCTTAGGTCGATGATTGGTGATCGGCCGATCCACATCGAGATCGACGGCGGCATTACGGCCGAGACCGCTCCGCTGGTCGTGGCTGCAGGCGCGGATGTGCTGGTCGCCGGATCCGGAGTGTTTTCCGGCGGATCGGTCATGAAGCCCGAGGTTTATGGCCAGAACATCCGCGCGATCCGCGCAGCGGCCGAAGGTGCGTGACCATGGCCGTTTCGCCCCCGGTCTGTGAGTTTGGCAGAAAGGCCCCGGATTTTGCCCTGCCGGGCACTGATGGCAAGGTTTGGTGGTTGGCCGACGTTGCAGGCCCCAAGGGTACGCTGATCCTTTTCATCTGCAATCACTGCCCTTATGTGCGGTCGGTCATCAACCGCATAGTGCGCGATGCGCGCGATCTTCAGGCTCTGGGGATCGGGGTTGCTGCGATTTCCTCGAATGATGTGGTCAGTTATCCACAGGACGGGTTCGACCAGATGCGCGCCCTGGCAGAGGAACATCGCTTTCCCTTTCCCTATTTGTTCGATGAAAGTCAAGATATTGCAAAGGCTTATGGCGCGGTCTGCACGCCAGACTTCTTTGGTTACAATGCGGATCTTGCGCTGCAATATCGCGGACGGCTGGACGCATCTGGGCGGCAGGCCGCCGCCCCTGACGTTCGGCGGGACTTGTACGAAGCCATGAAGCAAGTGGCGCAAACCGGGCGCGGCCCAGATGATCAGGTGCCGTCAATGGGCTGCTCGATCAAATGGAAAGGGTGATAAGACCCCTGCCCCCGGCTGTCTTTGCCATCATTGCCCAAATGCCTGTAACTTGCGTGTAAGTGTGAAATGCCAGCGTCGAGTTTCAACCGATCTATCTGTGAGGATGTCCATGCAAGCGCCTGATGTAAATGGTTTCTTTGACGAAGCCACCAATACGGTGACCTTTGTTGTCCGTGATCCGTCCGGCAAGAGCTGCGCTATCATCGATTCGGTCCTTGATTTCGATTATTCCTCTGGGCGCACCGATACGCGTTCCGCCGATGCAGTCATTGCGCATGTCCGCGCGGAGGGGCTGACGGTGGACTGGATCCTTGAAACCCATGTCCACGCCGACCATCTGTCGGCGGCACCTTACCTTCTTGAAAAGCTTGGCGGCAAAATCGGGATCGGTGAAAAGATTACCGTCGTTCAGAACACCTTTGGCAAGGTCTTCAACGAAGGCACTGAATTTCAACGCGATGGTAGCCAGTTTGATCAGCTTTTCGTTGATGGGGATCGATTCAGGATTGGCGGGCTTGAGGGTTATGTGATGCATACGCCTGGCCATACGCCCGCCTGCCTGACCTATGTGGTGGGGGATGCTGCCTTTGTGGGTGATACGCTGTTCATGCCCGATTATGGCACGGCGCGCTGCGATTTTCCCGGCGGGTCGGCCGAACAGCTTTATCAGTCGATCCAACGCATTCTTGCCCTACCCGACGAAACGCGGATCTTCGTCTGTCACGATTACAAGGCACCGGGGCGCGACACCTTCGCCTGGGAAACCTCGGTGGCCGAAGAAAAGGTGCGCAATGTGCATCTGGCCGGCAGGACTGCTGAGGAATTCATTGCCATGCGCCAAGCGCGCGACAAGACTTTGAGTATGCCGAAGCTGATCATCCCTTCGTTGCAGGTCAACATGCGGGCGGGCCAGATGCCACCCGCCGATGCGGATGGAAAGACCTTTCTGAAAGTCCCTGTCAACGGGCTCTGACGCCGTTCGATGGCGCGAAGAACAGGTGGCTGCGGGGCAATGCCGATGTGTGCCGTGACGGCCGGGCGGTCAAAGTTGGCTCAGACCACCGCCTTCTCCAGGAAGGGCCGACTGGCAAGGATACGCTCTGGCCCAAGCGGCGAAAGGTCGAGTGTTTGCCAGCCACCGGTCAGGATCTGTTCGGCCAAACCGCGCCCGACTGCGGGTGATTGTTGCAACCCATGCCCGGAAAATCCCGCCGCGATGAAGAAATTCGCCGTGCCCGGCCAAAGGCCCAGCACCGCATTCTGGTCAAGCCTGTTGTAGTCGTAATGCCCCACCCAGAAACGGCTGACCTTCACCGCATCGAACCCTTCGCAGCGCGCGTACAGGCGTGGCCAGATCAGATCTTCGAACTGGGCGTGATCCGGTTCCCAGTCGTCACGGGTGCAGGCGTGATCATCGTCAGGCACGGTTGCGGTGATCCATTGGCCATGTTCGGGGCGCAAGTAGATGCCGGAATGGTCGATGATCAACGGGGCCTCGGGGTGGCGCGCGTTCGGCGCGTCGATGACAAAGACCGTGCGCTTGCGCGGCTCGACCGGCAGGCCAAGGCCCGCCATCGCGCAAATATCGGCCGAAGCGGTGCCTGCAGCATTCAGAAAGGCCCCTGCCCCGACCAGCCCGCCTTCGGCCAGTTGGACCCCGGTGACGCGCCCGGACTCGAGCGTCAGCCCTACCACGCGATCCTTCACATAGACAGCGCCGCGTGCCCGCGCACCATTGCGGAACCCCGACAACAGGCCCATGTTGTCAAACCAACCCTCGTCGCGCGCCCCCAGACTGCCGGCTACCACGTCATCAAGCTGCATCCATGGGTATCGCTGCGCCAGCGCGGGGCGGTCCAGCACCTCGGTCGCGGCACCCAGACCGCGCTGCATCGCCGCCAGTTCTTCCATAAGTGACGCACCATTTTCGGTGCCAGTCAGGAACAGATAGCCGTTTTCTTTGAGGCCCAGCGATGGTACCCCGCCCTGAGGCCCGATCCGGTCTGCAAAATTGCGGATGAAGTCCACCCCGAAGCGGGAGATTTCGACGTTCACAGGATTTGAGAACTGCTGGCGCACCGATGCCACTGACAAGGCGGTGGCCGATTGCGCATAGGTTGGGTCAGGCTCTACCACCAGCACCCTCAGGTCAGGCTGCAGGCCCAGAAGCCACCACGCGGTGGAGGAACCCGTTACCGCGCCGCCTGCGATCACCACGTCATAGCCTGCCATCAAACGCCTCCTGATTCCGTCGTCGTCTTGCTATCATGTTGCGATGCCGGGTGAAGATGCCCCCCTCGACAATTGCGGCAATATCCACCAAAGTTCAACCTGGGGGATGAATGGCAATTATGAATGTGGCCGGATTGTATTTTGGACCACATATTTGTTTTGGGTTTGAATGTAGTCATCCGGGGAGCAGGTCATGACTGACCTTGACGGGTTGAATTCAATTGACGGTATTCAGTTTCTGGATCAGGTCCTGCGGTCAACGACAATTGAGGAAATCTGGTCACTGCATACGAAGCGCATGGCGCAATTCGGGTTTGATCGGCTGCTCTATGCTTTTTCCCGGTTCAGGGCTCCGAATTCCTTCGGAAACCCTGAGGATGCCCTGGTACTGTCAAACCACGATCCTGAATATTTGCGTGAATATGCCAAGGACGGGCTTTTCAAGGCGGGGCCGATGATGCGGTGGGCCGCCGACAATGTCGGTGCCCAATCCTGGAGGCTCATGCAGGAGTGGCAGCGCAGCGACAGCTTGACGGTCGAGGAACGCAAGGTTGCCGACTTGAACCGGCGCTTTGACGTCGTGGCAGGCTATTCCATCGGGTTTCGCGAGGTGTCAGTGCGTGCCAAGGGCGGAATCGGGCTTTGTGCGCGCAAGGGCATGAGCCAGAATGAAGTGGAACAGATATGGGCCGAGCACGGCCGCGAGATAGCAGTGCTGAACAATGTAATTCACCTGCGCATATCCGCCCTGCCCTATGTAACGAGGCGGGCGTTGACGGCGCGCCAGCGTGAAACCCTGGAGTGGGTCGGCGAAGGCAAGACCACGCAGGATATTGCGACAATCATGGGGTTAACGGCTGCAACGGTTGAGAAGCATCTGCGTTTGGCGCGCGAAACGCTGGATGTGGAGACAACCGCCCAGGCGGTGCTGATGGCTTCTCTTCGCAACCAGATCTTCGTCATTCCGGAGCTTAGATTGTCTTGAGCATCAGCCGCTTGTGCACAAGGTAAGGAATTCCTGACTATGATGACGTAACGTTATCGGGCCATTATGCAACTGTTCCGAGAGTGGTGGCGAAAGCCAGGGACATGCGACGCCGATGGTCTTGTATTTTCAAGGCGATAGGGGGAGCGCCGGGAAACCGGACACTGCCCTGCTGCGGTCATTTTCACCGTAGCAGGGCTTTTGAAAGCAGCGCCCGGTCCTCATCCCCAACAGGTGTGGCGCGCTTTTAAGGCGGTGCGGCTCGTCACGGGCCGTGCCGCTTTCTTTTATACAGATCAATTGGGCAAGAGGTGGCCGGCAGGTTGGCCCAGCCACCCCATGAAAAAAGGCACCGGATTGCGCCGGTGCCTTCCAGTTCAGAGGAGCGTGGAAGGATTAGGCGCCTTGCAGGGTCTTGGCGACCTCGGCGGCGAAATCCTCTTCCTTCTTCTCGATCCCTTCGCCAACTGCGACGCGGGCAAAACTGACAATCTCGACGCCAGCATCCTTGGCCGCCTGTTCGACGGTGATGTCAGGGTTCATGACGAACTTCTGACCCAGCAGCGTCACCTCTTCCAGGAACTTCTTCATCCGGCCCGGAATGATGTTGTTCTGGATGACAGCGTCGGGTTTCGGTTTTGGAGAGCTTGCGTTTTCTTCAAGCGCCTTTTGGGTCTGCACGACGCGCTCACGCTCCACAATCGCGGGGTCAAGCGAGGCTTCCGACAGCGCCATAGGCGACGATGCGGCGATGTGCATGGCCAGCTGCTTGCCGATGCCATTGTCGGCGCCCTTGAGGGCCACGAGCACGCCAATGCGGCCCATGCCGTCAGCGGCGGCGTTGTGGACGTAGGAAACCACGACATCGCCTTCGACCTTGACCATGCGGCGCAGGGTCATGTTTTCGCCGATTTTTGCGATAGCATCGGTCAGCACTTCCGAAACCGGCTTGCCGGCGATCGGGGCGGCATTCAGCGCATCAATATCGGACACGCCAAGGGCTGCCACCGCAAAGCTGCGCACCATACCCTGGAATTCCTGGTTCTTAGCCACGAAGTCGGTTTCAGAGTTCACTTCAACCGCAACGCCCGTGCCGCCACTTACGGCCACGGCAACCAGCCCCTCGGCGGCGACGCGGTCGGCTTTCTTGGCCGCTTTCGCCAGACCCTTGGTGCGCAACCAGTCAACTGCGGCTTCCATGTCGCCGTTGTTTTCGGTCAGTGCTTTCTTCGCATCCATCATCCCTGCGCCGGTCGATTCGCGCAGTTCCTTGACCATCTGTGCGGTGATCGTCATGCCCGCTCTCCTTATGTCTCATGAATGGGTCAGGCGGGGGATACCCCCGCCCGATGAAAATCTGGTGACGGGGGCTTGGGGCCCCCAGTCTGGTCAGGATCAGGCGCTGGCTTCTTCGCCCATGATTTCCGCCGGAGCCTCGGTCAGCGCGCCAAGATCAACGCCTGCCGCACCCATCTGGGCGGTCATGCCGTCCAGCGCCGCGCGGCTGACGAGATCGCAGTAAAGCGCAATGGCGCGTGCCGCGTCATCGTTACCGGGGATCACATAATCCACGCCCTTGGGCGAGCAGTTGGTGTCGACGATAGCCACAACCGGAATACCCAGCTTGTTGGCTTCGAGGATCGCAAGGCTTTCCTTGTTTACGTCAATGACGAACAGCAGGTCCGGCACGCTGCCCATTTCGCGGATGCCGCCCAGCGAGGCCTGGAGTTTGGCCTGCTCGCGTTCAATGCCAAGACGTTCTTTCTTGGTCAGGCCTTCGGCGCCGTGTGCCATAACTTCATCGATCTGCTTGAGGCGCGCGATCGACTGGGAAACGGTTTTCCAGTTGGTCAGCGTGCCGCCAAGCCAGCGGTGATTCATGTAATACTGCGCGCACTTTTCGGCGGCTTCTGCGATGGCTTTGGAAGCCTGACGCTTGGTGCCGACGAACAGGATGCGGCCGTTCTTGGCCACGGTTTCGCGGATGACGTTCAGCGCCGCGTCCAGCAACGGGACGGTCTGGGTCAGGTCGATGATGTGGATGCCATTGCGGTCACCGTAGATGTACTCGCCCATCTTCGGGTTCCAGCGCTGGGTCTGGTGGCCGTAGTGAACGCCAGCTTCAAGAAGCTGACGCATGGAAAAATCAGGAAGCGCCATGCCTATTTCCTTTCCGGTTTGCGCCTGAGCGAAGTGATCTTACCCCCGAAGGGGCAACCGGTGGACTGACAGGGATTTCTCCCCCGCAAGCCCGCACTTCGCCTGTGAAGTGCCGTGCCTATAGGGGGTTTTGGTCCAGGGTGCAAGCCCCGCTGTTTGGTGGGATCAGGCGCTGCGTGCGATGGCGGTTATATGGCGATGATCGGTTCCGCAACATCCGCCCACCACGCGCAAGTTGGGAAGCCGCTGGGCGAGTTCCTGATAAAGCGGGCCAAATTCGCCTGGATCACCAGCGTCAAGTTCAGTGGACTCGTCCAGTTCCGCATGGCTTTGGCGCGAGGCATTTGCGCGGACCAGTCCTATCCGTTTTGTCCAAGCCCCCTCCAATCGGTCAATAAAATGCGTGGGATGGGCGCAGTTGATGCCAAAATACAGGGGGGCACCGCCGGTCGCCTCGTCAACTGCGGTGATCGCCTCGCCCAGCGTCGTTCCGACTGGCAGGCGCCCATCGGTTTCGACGGTGAAGGAAATGACCACCGGCACCCCTGCCGCCTGGGCCGCCCGCACCACGCCCACAGCTTCACCGACATGCGTCATGGTCAGGGCGGTGGCCAGATCGACGCCCGCCTCGGCCAGCGCGTCCATCTGCGGGCGGTGAAGTGCCTCGGCTTCGGCTGGGGTAAGGCACTGCTCGGGCGCGTAGCCGTCGCCGGCAGGGCCAATGGTGCCATTGATCAGAACCGTCGCGGTTCCGGGGTTCGCGGCCCGGATCGCGCGCGCAAGATCGACGGCGCGCAGATTGATATCGCGGACTGCTTCGGCGGCCAGTTCATGCCGGGGAACCCATCCCGCATTGGCCCGCCAGGTCACCGTATCAAGCAAGAACCCCCGCCCTTCGGCGGCCGCCAGATCCAGATAGGTGCTGAAATAGGCCTGAAGTGCCGCGCGGCCTTTCTGGTCGTCCAGCAGGACAAAGGACGAGAAGAAAGGCAGATCGAAGCCGTGACTGAAGATCAGATCGGTTTCGATCCCGCCGTCATTCAGGTATGGCCGTCTTGTGGCCATCAAAGCGTCTAGCAAAGACATCCGCACCACCTCCATCAACTGGAATTATTCATCATAACGCAATTGGCCCCCTGCACATAGCGAAACAGCCAGCGCATGGCGAAAGCCGGTCCGGTGATCGCCGTGCCCATCCGCCAGCCAATAAGTTTCACCCTGTGCTGCGGGCGTAGACAGCGCGGCGGTGGCGGGCATTGGGCCTTGCAGGTCTTCTCGCCCTTCAATCTGGCACAAGTATCCCCGCTGGAGGCAAGAGTTTGTCGGCTTGCGGAGGGGTGCAAGGCAGGGCATTTAGCAAGGATGAAAGCGCTACCGGATATTC
>CANJQT010000028.1 GCA_947476475.1 Paracoccaceae bacterium
GACCAGCCACATCCCCGCCATCGCGCTGGCAGCCAAACTGGCCGAAATCGCGCCGGGCGACCTTAACCATGTCTTCTTCGCCGGATCTGGGTCGGAAGCCAACGACACCAACATCCGCATGGTGCGCCGCTACTGGGACATCAAGGGCCAGCCGTCCAAGCGTGTCATCATCGGGCGTCACAATGGCTACCACGGATCGACCATGGGTGGCGGCAGCCTTGGCGGCATGACCCCGATCCACGCCCACGGCGGCAAGATCGACGGAATTGTCCACATCGGGCAGCCGCACTGGTGGGCGGAAGGCGGCGACATGACGCCGGAAGCCTTCGGCCTGATGCGCGCGCAGGAACTGGAAGCCAAGATCCTTGAACTGGGCGTCGAAAACGTTGCGGCCTTCATCGGTGAACCGGTGCAGGGTGCGGGCGGCGTGATCATCCCGCCGGCGACCTACTGGCCGGAAATCCAGCGTATCGTCGACAAATACGGCATCCTGTTGATTGCGGACGAGGTCATCACCGGCTTTGGCCGCACGGGCAACTGGTTTGGCTGCGAAACCTTCGGGATCAAGCCGCATATCATGACCATCGCCAAGGGCCTGTCGTCGGGCTATGCGCCGATCGGCGGATCCATCGTTTGTGACGAGGTGGCAGAGGTGATGGGGTCAAGCGGCGACTTCAACCATGGCTACACCTATTCGGGCCATCCGGTGGCGGCTGCCGTGGCGTTGGAAAACCTGCGCATCATCCAAGAGGAAAACATCCTTGACCATGTGCGCAACGTCGCTCACCCCTACCTGAACGAACGCTGGCAGGCACTGGCCGACCACCCGCTGGTTGGCGAAGCAAAGCTGGTGGGCTTGATGGGTTCAATCGCGCTGACCCCGAACAAGCAAAAGCGGGCCAAGTTCGCATCGGAAACCGGCACCGTCGGATACCGATGCCGCGAGCGTTGCTTTGCCAACAATCTGATCATGCGTCATGTCGGCGACCGGATGATCATTTCGCCACCACTGGTGATCACGCCAGCCGAGATCGACATTCTGATCGAGCGGGCGCGCAAGTCGCTTGACGAATGCTACGCCGGCCTGAAGGCCGATGGGCTTATGAAGGAAGCCTGATCCCCTTGGGAAAGGCGGACGAGATGGCCAGCGCGTCCGCGCTGGCCTTTTTTTGTTGCCTTGTGATTCGCGGGCCATACGCGGCCCGGCGTTGAGAGATTGCTGGAAGCTTGGGAAACAATGGTCAGGCTCTTCAACCTTTGAACGCATAACCCCAACATAATTCATGGCTTTTTTGCGGCCACTTATTGGCTTTCAGATGTCGCCCCCACATTGTAGCGACAGTGAATGCCACAATTGTATCCGCGAGTTTTAAAGCCATGTTCAAGAAGTTCGCCACGGTCATCAGCCTGATGATGGCCCCTGCCACAGCATCTGCCCTTACGGTGCAGACAGTCGCGACGGACGCGAACGCCTGGGCATCTGTCAACACATCGCAAACAGTGGCTTTGCCAAACGGTGCCACATGGACGTCCGCTCCTTTGCAGATGCCGAATGTCTGGTTCCCTCAGGTTGATCCCTGCATATCCTTCTGCTCGCCCTTCGATCCGGGTATCTTCGGCACCAACCAGACGATCGGTGCGACGCCGCTTGCGGGCTGGCAGCAACTTCCCTTCTGGGCAACATGGCAAGCCCCGGCCGGGACCAACACCAACATTCTCAGCTTCGTCGGCGTCCAGCGCAGCCTGACATTGTTGTGGGGATCGTTCGACGTCGGCAACCTGATAGAGTTGGTCCTGAACGGCCAAGTCGTTGGCACTGTGGCAGGAAATCAGCTTGGCCTGACCGTTCGCAACCCAGGTCGCGGTGCAGCGCTGGTCACCCTGAGCAACGTGGCCTTCAACGAACTGCGTTTCTCCTCGACCAGCGGCGGTTTTGAATTCGCAAACGTTCAGACAGCACCTGTTCCCCTGCCGCTTCCCGCTGCGGGTTTGGCCACGGCTTTGGGCATGATGGCACTCGCACGTCGCCGCCGTCGTGCGTAGGCGGACCCACAGGTCAGGAAAGCCCCCGCGCAATACTGGGGGCATCTGGCGCAACTGCACCGGCGAGGTGCAGAATCACCGGGATGACGATTGGTCGACCTCCGGAACCAATTGACCGGTAGCCGCCCGACACAAGGCGTGCTTCTGGCCCCACCCACAATCATTGCGAGCATCAGGGCACCGCGGACTCGCGCCCTGGCCTATTTCCAGCTGGCAATCCATGCGCACTGGTCCAAATTGGGCATGATTGTGTCAAAAAACCGATCAAAACTTCGGATTCTGAGCAGGTGGCGTTGACTGTTCCATCGCGAAGCCTAGATTTGTAATGGTGAGGAAAGTATTGCTGAAGTCGTAGTTAGTGGTTCCAACGTAAATGGTGCAAACGCTGCCCTTCCGGTCGATTTTTTTTGCGCTCCGGAATCTCAGTGGTGAAACCGAAATATTTTTTGAACTGCTTCCTGCGCCCTATTTTGGGTGGTCTTTATGCCGGGTGATTTCATGAACTTTGGATCTGGACCGCATTTTGCGGCCGACAACACCATAAAACTGATGGGCAAAAGCGTGCTGGTCACGGGCGGCGCGGGCTTCGTCGGGTCACATCTGATCGAACGGCTTCTGGGCCAGGGCGCGCAGGTGATCTGCCTCGACAATCTGTCGACGGGCCGTCTGTCCAACATATCGCGTCATGCAGGTAACGATCGGTTTACCCTGATGCGGCAGGATGTCTGTGATCCCATCCTCATTGCGGGGGCAGTGGATGAGATCTTCAACCTCGCTTGCCCGGCCTCGCCGCCGAAGTATCAGATTGACCCCGTGCGGACATTCAAGACTTCTGTCTTTGGCGCGATGAACGTGTTGGAACTGGCCCGCCGCAAAGGCGCGCGGGTGTTTCAGGCGTCTACGTCTGAAGTCTATGGCGACCCCGAAATATCTCCCCAGCACGAAGCCTACCGCGGTGCGGTCAACACGTTTGGCCCACGCGCCTGCTATGATGAGGGCAAGCGCGCTGCAGAAACGCTGTTTCATGATTTTCACCACCAGTACGGCGTTGATATCCGCATCGCACGCATCTTCAACACCTATGGGCCGCGCATGTGCAAAGATGACGGGCGGGTCGTATCGAACTTCGTCACTCAGGCGCTGATGGGCCGCGACATCACCCTTTACGGTGACGGCAGCCAGACCCGATCCTTCTGCTATGTCGATGATCTGGTCGAGGGTTTCCTGCGGCTAATGGCCTCTGACGTGGCAGTGCCCGTCAACCTGGGCAACCCGGGCGAATTTACCATGGTTGAGTTGGCCCAAATGGTGTTGGACAAGACCGGATCTTCTTCGCGGCTGGTGCGTCGCCCCTTACCCAAGGATGACCCGCGCCAGCGCCGCCCGGATATCACCCAAGCTACCAAAAAGCTGGGCTGGGCCCCGACCGTGGCGCTGTCAGACGGGTTGGACCGCACCATCGCGCATTTTGCCGCCGAACTGGGCCGCCCGTCCTGCCAAACCGCAACCCTGATGCCGGAGGCCGCCGAATGAACGATCTGTCCAAAGCCCGCGTTCTGGTGACTGGGGGGGCCGGTTTCATTGGCTCCCACGCCTGCAAGGCACTGGCAGAAGCCGGGGCGCTGCCCGTTGCGTTTGACAATCTGACAACCGGCCATGCCGATGCCGTGCGCTGGGGGCCGCTGGTGCGTGGCGATGTGCGCGACCGGGGGGCGCTGACTTCGGCCCTGAAACAGTTCCGTATCGGCACGATCATGCATTTCGCTGCCTCGGCCTATGTCGGGGAAAGCGTTCAGGATCCCGCCCTTTACTACGAAAACAACGTGGGTGGGATGACGGCGCTTCTGGATGCTGCCCGTCTTGCCGGGGTAAGCCAGATTGTCTTTTCCTCCAGCTGCGCCACCTATGGCGTGCCTGCCGTCCTGCCAATCCTCGAAACTACGCCGCAGGCACCGATCAACCCCTATGGCCGGACCAAGCTGATCTGTGAGCAGATGCTGGGCGATTATGGCGCAGCCTATGGCATCCGCCATGTGGCGCTTCGCTATTTCAACGCCGCTGGCGCTGATCCCGAGGGCCAGATCGGCGAACGGCATGAGCCCGAGACCCACCTTCTGCCGCTGGCCATGCGCGCGGCGGCGGGCGGGATGCCGCTGAATGTATTTGGCACTGATTACGACACGCCGGACGGCACCTGCATCCGCGATTATGTTCATGTTTCGGATCTGGCGCGTGCCCATCTGCTGGCGTTGCGCTACCTTGAAAGGGGAAATGACAGCCTGGCGGTCAATCTCGGCACTGGCCGCGGCCATTCAGTGATCGAGGTTTGCGATGCCATCGCCCGCGTGACCGGGCACGCGGTGCCCCTTCGCTTTTGCCAGCGCCGGGCGGGTGACCCGCCGGTCCTGACTGCCGATCCGTCGCTGGCGGCCCGTACATTGGGCTTTCGCACCGAACTGTCAGACATCGACACGATCGTGCGTCACGCGGCCCCGTGGTTCGGCCTTGCTGACCGGCTGGTCAGGGTCGCCTGACCATGCGCGAGCCATCTCAGTATCTGGCCCCAATCCTCAGCGGTCGGTCGCAGCTGAAGTACCGGCTGACCACGTTTGCCTGGTTGATCGGGGCAGCGTTCTTCTGGATCTGGTGGCTGAAGCCGATCCATATGATCGAGCCAGTGCGCTATGGGATCGCCACAGCCTGCATGGCATGGATCTATTTTCTGCAAAGCTATTTTGTGATCGTCTTCCTGAATGGCCACCGTTCTGTTGCCCCCGACCCGCGGCCCGGCCAATGGCGCGTGGCGATGGTTGTGACCAAGACACCCGGCGAGCCGTTGCCGCTGCTCAAGCGCACGCTGAACGCAATGCTGGCGCAGGACTATCCGCACGACACCTGGCTGGCCGACGAAGACCCAAGCGACGAGACGATCAGCTGGTGCAGTGAAAACGGCGTAAAGATTTCAACCCGCAAGGGGATCGAGGCCTATCATCAGGCCCAATGGCCGCGCCGCACCCGCTGCAAGGAAGGCAATCTGGCCTATTTCTACGATCACTTCGGCTATGATAATTATGACATCGTGGCCCAGCTTGATGCGGACCATGTGCCACAAGACGGTTATCTGCGCGAAATGCTGCGTCCGTTTGCCAACCCGAAAGTGGGCTATGTCAGTGCCCCCTCGATTTGCAGCACCAATGGCAATGACAGCTGGGCTGCGCGCACGCGTCTTCATGCCGAGGCGGCTTTTCATGGGCTTTTGCAAAGCGGCTATACGAAACTTTTCACCCCGATCTGCATTGGTTCACATTATGCAGTACGCACCACCGCCTTGCGGGCCGTAGGAGGGCTTGGACCCGAGTTGGCGGAAGATCATTCGACCACGCTGCTGATGGCGGCTGGTGGCTGGCAGGGCGTGCATGCAATCGACGCCATCGCTTACGGCGACGGGCCGGCAAACGTGGCGGATCTGGCAGTGCAGGAATTCCAGTGGGCCCGTAGCCTCGTCAGCCTGCTGTTGAGCTGCACGGGCAACTATCTCGGGCGCTTGCCGGCGCGGCTCAAATTTCTCTTTCTCTTTGGTCAACTCTGGTATCCGATCTTTTCGGCCACCATGGTCTTTCTCTATGTCGTGCCGATCTATGCGCTGCTGTACGACGCGCGCTTTGCCGATGTCACCTATCCGGCCTTTGTCGGCCATACACTGCCCACCATGCTGATCCTGGTCTGGTACGCATTTCAAATCCGCCGCGATGGCCTGTTCCGGCCGTTCGACGGCAAGGTGATGAGCTGGGAAAAGATCCTCTTCGTCTTCGTACAGTGGCCGTGGGCGCTTTGGGGATGTGTGATGGCACTAAACGACAAGATGACTGGCCGTTTCGTGGATTTTCGGGTGACACCCAAGGGTGACGCCGCTACCAAACGCCTTCCCTCAAAGGTCGTGGCAGTCTATGCGGCCTTGGCCCTTGGCGCGGTCCTGCCGGTGATCCTTGTCAGCGACGTAGGCGAAGCACGCGGCTTTCACCTGCTGTCCGGGATAAATGCGCTCATCTATTCAAGCATCGTCATATCGATCGTTGTGCGCCATCTGCGCGACAATTCAGGCGAGTTAAAAAAGCGCTGGTACCAGGCCATCTTTCAGTTGTGCTCTGCAGCATCACTTGGAATTCTGATCATTGCAGCCGTAATGGTACGCGGCACAGAGAGCCTGTATGCACTTAGCGTGGGTCTGGAGCCGTTTCGCATTGCGCGCGCGGAATACTCGGCATCGGGCGCCGGCATGAACGACTATAAACGTATACACTATCGGTTTGATCCTGGCTGGAACTAGTACCGCCCGGAAATGGAGAAGGAGTGACAAACATGGGGCAAACCCTCTGGGCTCGGACTGTCCTCACCGCGCTGCTGGCAGGCGGGCTGCAACTTTCGGCCGCCTTTGCCGCGCCTCCCGGGACCGTGCCATTCGGCGCCTACGACCCTGGCGGCGATTTCACCGATGATCCGGTGCCGGTGATTGAGCATTTGTTCCTGCCTTGGGAAGACGTCTATCTACCGTCGTTGAATGACGCGGATGCATATGCGCTAGAACGTGGGCGTGCACTTCTGGTCACACTGGAACCCTGGACCTGGTCGCGCAGCGAACGCAACACGCCCCAATACCTGCGCGCAGGCATTGCAAAGGGCGAGTATGACCAGAACATGCGCGACATCTGCACTGTCATGGGTGGGTTGAAAAGCTCTGTCACACTGCGTTGGGCGCACGAGATGGACGACGAATCCGGCCAGTTCATCTGGGCCGGTTGGCAACCCAAGGATTACATCAACGCCTACCATCGCATGATCGGCATCTGCCGCGAAGTGGCACCAAACATCCGTGTGATGTGGTCGCCCTTGGGCGACGAGGGGATGGAAGCCTATTACCCGGGGGACGACTACGTCGATATCGTCGGCATATCCGTCTTTGGGTTACAGGCCTGGGACCAAGGCGAATTCGGCCGTGACCGCACCTATAACGAGGTGATGGAACCACGCTATCGCCGTGCGGCAGCCTTTGGCAAACCAGTCGTTGTGGCTGAACTGGGCTATTCAGGCAGCCAAGCCTATGTCGATTCGTGGGAAAACGCAGTTCGTGTTGCAAGGCCTGATCTGCAGAACCTTGTCGGTGTCGTCTATTTCGATCAACGCGAGGTTTATCCTTGGCCGGAAAACTACGGTCTTCCCGACTGGCGTATCAACAATCGCGTCATCGACTGACAACTGTTTCCACAACGCATGACAATTGATGAAAGCCGCGCCGTTTGGTGCGGCTTTTTTTCGTTGCCGCGCGGGTTATGGCTCACCTTCCAGACCGGACCGAATTATGGCAAGAATAAGTTATGCGTCTGATTTAAAACACTAAACACAGGTTTTTCCATCCTCTCAGCCTCAGAATTGGCGCATTGCAATCCTAGCCTCTACTCAGTTGCCCAAGCCACAGGGTCGCATCCTGAAGTGCCAGACACTCCCGTCTGCGAGCTCTGGAATCGCGAATTTGTTGGGGCCGATCTGCGAGGTTATGAAATGCCATTGGTATCCTTCTCCAAGACACTCAAAGCAACGGCGGTTGCGGCCATCTTGGCTGGCTTTTGCGCGACAGCCTCACTGGCGCAGACAGCCTCGGCCGCAGGGATGCCTCGCGCCGGATCGACCGTGCAACTTTCAAGCGGCGCCACATTTAACTGGCTTGCCAAGAAGACCTACAAGCATTCCAAGGTCAGCAACGCCATTCTGGTCAGCACTGATAACGCCCCTGCCGTGAAAACCAGCCGCTTCTTTGGCAAGGGAAGCTATATCTGCTCGCCCGCAGGATTTGGCAAGAAGTCGCGCTGCTTCGCGCGCTGATCCGGCCTTTCCCATTCGCTACAATGACGCGCGGGCGACACCCGCACGTCTGTCGCAGATCCCTTCAGGGCTCCTGAAGGCTTTTGACATAATCCGCCAACGCTACAAGGCTTTCCGGTGCCGGTGTCAGGATTCCGTCTCCGGTATCGACGCGTACCATGGGGCCATCGGCAAAGAGGCCACCCAACTCTGGCATGATTGAATTCAGGTCATCACGGCGCGTATAGCCGTCAATCGTCGACATGACCCGCGCCATCGGGAATTCCCCACCGTTACGCGCCGCAATCCGCGTCAGGTCAGCGGGGCGCTTTGTCAAATCATTGGCCAAGGGGCCGTCGCCGCGCCCACCTGCGCCATGGCAGGTCTGGCAATAGTCCTCATACAGCTTCTTGCCCGATACGGGCGTCTGCGCCACTTCGGTGCAGGCAACCAATACCAGCCCACCAACCGCCAACGCCAGAACCGCCGCCCCAACCGTCCTGTTCCCGCGCATCCTCGCCTCCTGTTTTGCTTTTCTAACACGTAGCGTGACCGGTCGCCGGGAAAATTGATGCAGATCACTCCCGGCCCGACAGCAATCGCCCCGCGGTAAGGTGGACCACCCGGTCCATCCGCGCCGCCAGTTCCAGATTATGGGTGGCGATCAGGGCAGAGAGGCCGGTTTCGCGGACAATTTCCATAAGGACACTGAAAACCTGGTCTGCCGTCGCCGGATCAAGATTTCCGGTCGGCTCATCGGCCAGCAAAAGCCTCGGCCCGTTGGCCAACGCGCGGCAAAAGGCCACCCTCTGCTGCTCGCCCCCCGACAGTTCGGCCGGCCGATGTCGGACCCGGGCCGCCAGCCCAACGCGCGCCAGCAAAGTCTCGGCCCGCGCCTGGGCTGCGCCGCGCGCCACGCCGTTGGCCAGTTGCGGCAGGATGATGTTTTCCGCCGCAGTGAATTCCGGCAACAGGTGATGAAACTGATAGACAAAGCCGACATCGGCGCGCCGCACACCCGTCCGCAGTCTGTCATTCGCCCCTGCCAGATCGCGCCCGCCGATCCGCACATGACCCTGATCGGGTGTATCAAGCAGCCCGGCAATATGCAGAAGCGTCGATTTCCCCGCCCCCGACGGGGCCACCAGCGCCACAACCTCGCCGCGCGACAGGGTCAGATCGGCCCCTGTCAGAACGCAGATTTCCGATGGCAGGCCATGATTATAGGCTTTGGTAATCCCCGAAAGCTCCAACACCGGCTCACTCATAGCGCAAGGCCTCCACCGGGTTCATCCGTGCAGCCCGCCGCGCCGGAAAGATCGTCACGATGAAGGACAGCCCCAGCGCAAGGATGACCGCCTTGGCAACATCCCAGGCCTGCAACTTCGCGGGCAGCCGGTAAATGCCGCGGATCGACGGATCCCAGGCCCCGCCCCCGGACAGCCAATTCACCGCCGACATGATCTCGTCGATATTCCAAGCAAGCAGGCAACCCAGCAGCACCCCGACAAGTGTGCCGATCACTCCGGTAAAGGCCCCGCACAGGAAGAACACCCGTAGGACGGATCCTTCCGACAGGCCCATCGTCCGAAGGATGCCGATGTCGCGCCCCTTGTTCTTGACCAGCATCACCAGGCCGGACGTGATGTTCATCGTGGCGATCAGCACCAGGATCGACAGGATCACGAACATCACGTCATCTTCGATCTTCAGAGCGTTCAGGAATGACCCCGACGCATCGCGCCAGGTCCAAAGGTAACGCCCTTCGCCCGCTACTGCGGCGATCTCGGGGACAATCGCCTCGACTCGGTCGGGGTCGGTCAGGAACAGCTCGACCACATCCGCGCCAGCCTCGCGGTTGAAAAAGCTCTGAGCCTCGGCAAAGGGCATATAGACCCGCGCATCGTCGATATCCGCGCGACCAGCGGAAAAGATATAGCTGACCTTATAGGCCTTGACCCGCGGGCTAGTGCCAAAGGCCGTCTTGGCGCCGTCAGGGCTAAGCACCTTGACCATGTCGCCCGGCATCAGGCCCAGATTGCGGGCGATCCCAATCCCCACCGCGATACCTTGATCAAAATCATCAATATTTCCAAGCGCTTCCGGTGCCCCCTGAAAGGTCGGCAATGCCTTCAGCACATCCACCGTTACCCCATGCACCTCTGCCACGTTCGACCGCCCGTCAAAGCTGAGCATCGCATAGCCAGACACCCTGGGATTGGCCCGCGCCACGCCCGGCAGGTTCGCCAGCTTTTCCGTCAGCGCCTGATGATCGGGCATGATCGTGGTCGATACGCCATTCGCGTCAGTGTAGCGGTAATTGTAGACCGTCACATGGGCGTTGGCGCCAAGGATGGTGCCAACAAACTCTGCTCGAAACCCGGCCCGCACCGCGAGCGTCGCCACCAGCGCCATCACCCCCAGCGCAATGCCGATCAGGCTGATCCAGGTCATCACGCTGACCCCGCCCTCGGCACGGCGCGCGCGCAGATAGCGCCAGGCAATCAGGAACTCAAATCGTGAAAACGGCTTGGTCGAACCGGCCATCAGGCCCTCCGCTCTTGGGTCGGCCAAACCCTTCTTCATTCTGGCCCAAACCTTGCGGGCGCGCGGGGGACAACGCCCCCGCGCCAGCCCAAATTCAGCGGCCCGCGTAAATCTGCGCAATCCGCTCCACGGCGTCCTCCGCTGACATTTCCTCCGACACGCCCGTGCGGCGCGAGGTCAGTTCAACCTTGCCGTTCGCCAGCCCGCGCGGGCCGACAGTGATCCGCCATGGCAGACCGATCAGGTCCATCGTGGCAAACTTCGCGCCGGCGCGTTCGTCGCGGTCGTCATAAAGCGCCTCAAGCCCCCGGGCCTCCAACGCCTTGTAAAGCCCTTCGCAGGCCGCATCGGTGCCCGCGTCGCCCTGCTTCAGATTGACGATACCTACCGGGAAGGGCGTCACCCCTTCCGGCCAGATGATGCCCTTGTCGTCATGACTGGCCTCGATGATCGCGCCCAGAAGACGCGACACACCAATACCGTGGCTTCCCATCTCGACCGGCACACGCGACCCGTCGGCGGTGACCACCGTGGCGCCCATCGCTTCGGAATATTTGGTGCCGAAATAAAAGATCTGCCCAACTTCGATTCCGCGACCAACCTTGCGGCGAGCTTCCGGGATCTGGTTGAAAAGGCTTTCATCGTGCGTCTCGTCGGTGCGGGCGTAAAGGGTGGTGAATTCCTTGCAGACCCCCGCCACTTCAGCCCGGTTGTCGAAGTCAACCGCCCGATCGCCCAGCTTCAGATCGGTGACTGCGCTGTCATAAAAGACTTCGCTTTCGCCGGTCGCTGCGAGGACGAGGAATTCATGGGTATTATCGCCGCCGATCGGGCCCGAAGCCGCGCGCATCGGGATCGCCGTCAGGCCCATGCGTTCATAGGTGCGCAGATAGCTGACCATATGGCGGTTGTAGGCATGCAGCGCCGCATCCTTGTCGACGTCAAAATTGTAACCGTCCTTCATCAGGAACTCACGGCCCCGCATCACGCCAAACCGCGGGCGCATCTCGTCGCGGAACTTCCACTGAATGTGGTAAAGCGTCAGCGGCAGATCCTTGTAGCTGTTGACGTGGGTGCGGAAGATGTCGGTGATCATCTCTTCGTTGGTCGGACCGTACAGCATATCCCGGTCATGCCGATCCTTGATGCGCAGCATCTCTTGCCCGTAATCGTCGTAGCGCCCGCTTTCGCGCCAAAGATCGGCGGGCTGAAGCGTTGGCATCAGCATTGGGATGTGGCCGGCACGAACCTGTTCTTCATGCACGATCTGTTCAATGCGCTTCAGAACCCGGAATCCCAGCGGCAACCAGGAATATATCCCTGCGGCCTGCTGGCGGATCATGCCCGCGCGCAGCATATAGCGGTGCGACACAATCTGCGCGTCGGCGGGGTTTTCCTTGAGGACCGGCAGAAAATAACGGCTGAGGCGCATGGAGGGCACTTTCGCTGACTGAGTGACGTGGCCTCACCGCTTAAGCGAAACTGCCGCATCAGGCAAGAAGGCCACCTGCCGCGCCAACCCGGAGGTGGCCAAACTCTTTGTTTGCCCCCAGGTTCACTGGTAAACCAAGGGTCTGCGTTAAAGGCTTGGCTTAATTGGCACCAACAAGGCTTGTGCTGACATGGTGCCGACGCTTACATCGGTTCAAAGCATGGAGGTCATCATGGCATTGCCCGTTCGCCAGCAGGCAACCTATTGGGGGATCGCGACGGCATTGTTCCTGGCCATCCTGTGGGGGCTGGGCAATGTGATCCTGCCCTTTCTTGTCGGCGGTGCGATAGCCTATTTCCTTGATCCGATTGCCGACCGGCTGGAGCGCGCCGGGCTGTCCCGCACTGCGGCAACGGCCACCATTTCAGTGGTCGCCCTGCTGGCCTTTACCCTGATGGCGCTCCTGATCATCCCGATGCTGGTGCGCCAGTTGATCCAGCTTGTGAACGCGGCCCCAACCATTTTTGGCGAATTGCAGGACTTTCTGACCCAGAAATTCCCCCAGATTGTCGACGAAAATTCGGTCGTGCGTGACACCCTGATTACCCTGGGTAAGACCATTCAGGCGCGCGGCGGTGAACTGGCCTCTGGTCTTCTGTCCTCGGCCATGTCGGTGATCAATTTCGTGGTCTTCATCGTGGTTGTTCCGGTCGTGGCGTTTTATCTGCTTCTGGACTGGGATCACATGGTGGCGCGTATCGACGCAGCCCTGCCGCTTGACCACCGCGACCGGATCCGCGCCATCGCAATTGACATCAATCAGGTTCTGGCCGGCTTCGTGCGTGGTCAGGTGTCTGTCTGCCTGATCCTTGGCACCTTCTATTCTGTCGCCCTCATGGCCGCCGGCCTGCAATTTGGGCTGATTGTCGGTGCCATTGCCGGTGTCATCACCTTTATCCCCTATGTTGGCGCACTGATCGGCGGCGCGCTGGCCATCGGCCTTGCCCTGTTTCAGTTCTGGGGCGACTGGATGCAAATCGGGATCGTTGCCGGTATCTTCGCCGTTGGCCAGTTTCTGGAAGGCAATATCATCACGCCACGGCTGGTCGGCAAATCGGTGGGCCTGCACCCTGTCTGGCTTTTGTTCGCCTTGTCGGCCTTTGGCACCTTGTTCGGCTTTGTCGGCATGCTGGTTGCGGTGCCAGTGGCCGCCGCGATTGGCGTTCTGGCACGCTTCGGTATTGGCCAATATTTGTCCAGCCGCCTTTATCGGGGGCTGACAGCCCTTAACCAGGACGACGGCTGATGCCGCGCCAACTGACGCTTGATCTTCCGGTCCGCACCACACTGGGGCGCGACGATTTCTTTGTGTCCCCCGCCAACGCATTGGCCCTTGCGATGCTGGACGCGCCGGAAAACTGGCCGCAAAACAAGCTGCTGCTGATTGGGCCTGAAGGTGCCGGGAAAAGCCACCTGGCGGCGGTATGGGTCGCGGATCGCCGTGCCGCAAGTCTGGCTGCCCCGGATCTGACCGTGGACAATGTGCCCGATCTTGCCGCGCGCAGTGCCGTCCTGATCGAAGATGCTGACCGGATCGCCGGACAGGCTGCCCAGGAGGCGGCCCTTTTCCACCTGCATAATCTGCTGCTTGCCTCTGGCGGACGGCTTCTTATAACCTCACGCAAGAAGCCGAACCTGTGGGGTGTTACACTCCCCGACCTGAAAAGCCGGATCGAAGCGACCGCAGTCGCCCGCATCGAGGCTCCCGATGACGCGCTTCTTTCCGCCGTTTTCCTGAAACTTTTTGCCGACCGCCAGTTGCAGGTCCCTCCCACCCTGATCCCCTATCTGATTTCGCGTATCGACCGGTCCTTTGCTGCAGCCCGCGCCCTGGTCACCCACCTTGACGCCCGCGCGCTGTCGCTTGGCCGGCCGGTCAACCGCACCCTTGCTGCCGAACTGCTGGACAGTTGGCACGCCTGAGGCCCATGATTGTTTCATCAAAGTGTTACGCTCGGACCGGATAAGCCCACGTCATGACCCAAGCAGATTTTCTCAAGGCCCCCTATCCCGCCCCGACAGAACTTCCGCCCGCCGAAATCGCGGGCCCCTCACGCTTTTTCAACCGGGAGCTCAGCTGGCTGGCCTTCAATTGGCGGGTGCTGGACGAAAGCCGCAATCCGCGCGTCCCGCTGCTTGAACGGCTGCGCTTCCTGTCGATTTCGGCCACCAACCTTGATGAATTCTACACCGTCCGCGTGGCCGGCCTGCGCCAGCTTGCCCGCACGGGCAATGTCCTGCCATCTGACGACGGCCTGCGCCCCTCGGAACAGTTGCCGTTGATCAATGACAACGCCCGCCGCCTGATGGCCATGCAGCAATCCGTCTGGAACAAGCTCAAGCGAGAGATGGAAGGCGCGGGTATCACCCTTCTGACCCGCGGCAAACTGACCAAACGCGACGAGGCCTATCTGGCCGACTATTTCCTCAATCAGGTGTTCCCGGTTCTTTCGCCGCTCGCAATCGACCCGGCGCATCCGTTTCCCTTCATCCCCAACACCGGCTTCTGCCTTGCGATGGAACTTGAACGCGCAAGCGACGGGCGGCGGATGCAGGCACTTCTTCCTATCCCCCAACAGATCCGGCGATTTGTCGCCCTGCCCGGCTCGACCCGCTTCCTACCAATGGAAGAATTGCTGCTTTTGCACCTTGGCTCGCTGTTCCCCGGCTACCGCGATACCGGCCATTGCACCTTCCGCGTGCTGCGCGACAGCGACCTGGAGGTCGAGGACGAGGCCGAAGATCTTGTGCGTGAATTCGAAACCGCGCTTAAGCGCCGCCGCCGGGGCGAGGTGATCCGCATGAAGATCACGGCAGGCGCCCCAGAGGGCTTGCGCACCCTGATCATGGAAGAGCTTGGTGTTTCCCCCGACGAGGTCGTGGAAGTGCGCGGCATGGTCGGCATGGCCGATCTTAAGGAACTGGTGCTCGACAGCCGCCGCGATCTGCAGTGGCCCGCCTTCACCCCGCGCGTGCCCGAACGGGTGCAGGATCATGACGGCGACATGTTCGCGGCCATCCGCCAAAAGGACATGCTGTTGCACCACCCCTACGAGACGTTCGACATGGTGATCCGTTTCCTTACTCAGGCGGCGGCCGACCCTAATGTGCTGGCGATCAAACAAACGCTCTACCGCACCTCGCAAGACAGCCCAATCGTGTCGGCCCTGTGCGAAGCGGCCGAGGCCGGCAAATCCGTCACCGCCTTGGTGGAACTGAAAGCCCGCTTTGACGAAGCCGCAAATATCCGCCAGTCGCGCCGTCTGGAACGCGCCGGGGCGCATGTGGTTTACGGCTTCACCAACTACAAGACTCATGCCAAGATTTCGACCATCGTGCGCCGCGAGGGCGATCAGCTGGTGACCTACACCCACTACGGCACCGGAAACTACCACCCGATCACCGCGCGCATCTATACCGACTTGTCCTTCTTTACCTGCAATGCGGCACTGGGGCGTGACGCAACCAAGGTGTTCAACTATCTGTCCGGCTATGTGCAGCCCGAGGGTCTGGAAAACCTCGCCATCTCGCCCATCACGCTGAAGCCTAGACTGCTGGCCCTGATCGCCGCCGAGGCCGATCATGCCCGCGCCGGGCGGCCTGCGGAAATCTGGGCCAAGATGAATTCGGTGATCGAGGCCGATATCATTGACGCGCTCTACGCCGCCTCGCAGGCGGGCGTACGCATCAACCTTGTGGTACGCGGCATCTGCGGCCTGCGCCCGGGCATCAAGGGCCTGTCAGAAAACATCCGCGTAAAATCCATCGTCGGGCGGTTCCTTGAACATTCACGGATCGTCTGCTTCGGCAATGGTCATGGCCTGCCCTCGAAGAAAGCCCGCGTGTTTATCTCGTCCGCCGACTGGATGGGCCGCAATCTGACCCGGCGGGTCGAAACGCTGGTGGAAATCACCAACGACACCGTCAAGGCCCAGATCGTCAACCAGATCATGGCTGCCAACCTCGCCGACGAGGCGCAAAGCTGGGTCCTCGGCCCCGATGGCCGCTATCTGCGCGAGCTCCCTGAAGATCGCCCGCTGTTCAGTTGCCACCGGTTCTTCATGGAAAACCCGTCGCTGTCGGGTCGCGGATCGGCAGGTGCCAAAGATGTACCCAAACTTGCCCATGGCCGCGACGAAGCCCGATGAACGCACCGTGGCGCGCCATTCGGACAGGTACGAGCGGCGCTACCTCTCGCACTCCCCGGGATATTTGAACCACAACGAATTCATACCGTTCGTGGTGGTTCAAATATCCCCGCCGGAGGCTGGAGGCACGCGGGCCCGCCCGCGTGATGACGCCAAATGGCTTGGCCGCGCACGCCAGGGCGCGGCCTCCGCTGGATGCAAGGTGTGGGCTAACCATATGGAAAACATATTTTCTCGTGCCTCTGGCGCTTCCGGCTTTGCGCTGCGTTGCAGAATTGTTAGTCTTGGCTTTGGGGAATCTGTGGCTGCCACCACCGGAGAACATCAATGAAGAAAAAGTCCGAGCTTCCGGTGGAGGATGGGGTTCCGTTTGGCCATCCCCTGTTTGACGACCCCTCCGCCCGCGCGCTGGAGCGGGTGGGCGTGGTTGATGTCGGCTCGAACTCGGTCCGGATGGTAGTCTTTGATGGGGCGGCACGCAGCCCGGCCTATTTCTACAATGAAAAGATCATGGCGGGCCTCGGCAAAGGTTTGGCCGAAACCGGCAAGCTCAACCCGGAAGGCAGGTCGCGCGCCCTTGCGGCGCTGAAACGCTTTGCCGCACTTGCCCGCGGCATGGAATTGCCGCCCCTGACCTGCGTAGCCACCGCCGCCGCGCGCGAAGCCGAGGATGGTCCCGACTTCTGCAGCGAGGTCGAACGCGAAACCGGGCTGAAACTGCACGTGATCGACGGCGGCGAGGAAGCGCGTCTTTCGGCGCAGGGCGTGCTTCTGGGTTGGCCGGAGGCCCAGGGGCTGGTCTGTGACATCGGCGGAAACTCAATGGAACTGGCCGAATTGCGCGACGGCACCGTCGGCCAGCGTGTCACTTCGCCGCTTGGCCCCTTTCGGCTGCAACAGGTCAAGGGTAGCAAGGCCGATCTGATCAAGCACATCCGCAACATCGTGCGCACGCTTGCCGAACAGATGGGCACCCATCACGAACGGATCTATCTGGTTGGCGGATCATGGCGGGCAATCGCACGGCTGGATATGGAACGCCGTGCCTATCCGATGACGGTTTTGCACGAATACCGCATGGATCCTGATATGGTGCTTGATACGATTGACTGGATCGGAAAGTCCGACCTGAACGCCTTGCGCCTGAAAACCGGCACATCGCCAGCACGCATGGACCTTGTGCCGCTGGCATCACTTGTGCTGCGTGAACTGGTTGCAACGTTCAAACCCAAGGAAATCGACATCTCGTCCTATGGAATCCGCGAGGGGCTGCTTTACGAACAGATGCCTGACAGGCTGCGCCGCCGCGACCCTCTGATCGAGGCCTGCCGTTATGCCGAACAGACGATGGCGCGCATGCCGGGGTTCGGCAAAAAACTGTTCAATTTCCTGCTGCCGCTGTTCGAAAATGGTTCCCCAGCCCGCCTGCGCATGGTCAAGGCCGCCTGTCTGCTGCATGATACCACGTGGCGCGCCCACCCGGACTACCGCGCAGAACTTTGTTTCGACAATGCAACCCGGGCCAATCTGGGGGGGCTCTCGCATCAGGAACGCGTCTTCCTTGGCTTGGCTCTTTTGCATCGCTACAAGAATTCCCGCACTGGCACCCGGCTTGAAAGTCTGTTCTTGCTGTTGACCCCGGCAGAGATTCTGGAAGCCGAAATTCTGGGGAAAGCCATGCGATTTGGGGCGATGCTGTCAGCCCATGCCCCCGAAAAGACTGGCGAACTGTTTTATGACCCGTTGGCGAAAGTCCTTACATTCAGGCTGAAGCAAGGAAGCGAGGCCCTGTTTGGCGAAGTTGCCGCTGCCCGCTTCCAGGCACTTGCCGACGCATTGGCTGCCCGACCGGTAGTCTTGCGCGTTGATACCGAAGAACCGGCCGAGGCTTGACCAAGGGGCAAAGCATCGCCAATTGACGCATTGGTCACCTTGGCGAGGGGGCTTTTGTGCAACGACAGGGGGCGGGCGATGACATTCCGGTTCGACAACAGTTATGCGCGCCTTCCTGATCGCTTCTACGCGCGTCAGACGCCCGTGGCGGTAGCGTCCCCCGCCCTGATTGCTCTCAACCATGATCTGGCGCGGGCGCTTGGCCTTGATCCTGACGCGCTTGCCGAACGTCCAGATATCTTTGCCGGCAACAGCCTGCCCGACGGCGCCGATCCGCTGGCACAGGCCTATGCCGGGCATCAGTTTGGCGGCTGGGTGCCACAGCTTGGCGACGGGCGCGCGGTGCTTTTGGGCGAAATCCTTGCGCCGGACGGTCAGCGGTTTGACATGGCCCTGAAAGGATCGGGGCAGACCGCCTTTTCGCGGCGCGGAGACGGGCGCGCCTGGCTGGGTCCGGTAATCCGCGAATACATCACCTCGGAAGCCATGCATGCGCTTGGCGTGCCCACCACGCGCGCGCTGGCGGCCGTTACCACCGGAGAGACCATCTGGCGCGACCAGCCCCGCCCAGGTGCGGTTCTGACCCGCGTGGCAGCCAGCCATATCCGCGTGGGTACATTCCAGTATTTCGCCGCGCGCGAAGATACCGAGGCGCTGCGCCTGCTGACCGATCATCTTATCGCCCGCCACTATCCGCACGCCGACGGGCCACTTGCGCTTTTGTCAGCGATCATCGACCGCCAGGCCCGCCTGATCGCCCGTTGGATGAGCCTTGGTTTCATCCACGGGGTGATGAATACCGACAATATGGCACTTTCGGGCGAAACCATCGATTACGGCCCCTGCGCCTTCATGGATGGCTACGATCCCAAAAAGGTCTTTTCCTCGATCGACCAGTTCGGTCGCTATGCCTATGAAAACCAACCTAATATCGCACTTTGGAATCTGGCGCAGCTTGCCTCTTGCCTGCTGCCGCTGATGGGCGAGGAAGCCCCAGCCATCGAAGCCCTGACAGACCGCCTGAACCGCTTCCCCGCACTTTATGAAGAGGAATGGCTGCGCCTGTTTCGCGCCAAGATAGGCATTACCACACCCGACGATGGCGATGCCGAGTTGATCGAAACGTTTCTGGCCCGCATGGCCGCCCAGAATGCCGACTTCACCCGTACATTCCGCGGCCTTGCCAGCGGATTTGCAGCCAATGAATTTGCTGATCCCGCGCCATTCCATGCTTGGGCCCGCGACTGGCACCAACGGATTGCCCGCGAACCATATCCGCAAGCAGTGATGCGCAAGGCCAACCCCGTCTACATTCCGCGCAATCATCGCGTGGAAGAAGCCATTCAGGCCGCCGTCCAGGGCGACTTCAGTCCTTTTGCGCGGATGAACCTTGTCTTGAAGCACCCATTCGACGATCAGCCCGGGGCAGAGCCCTACAGTCTGGCGCCGCTTGAACAGGAACAGGTGCGCAGAACCTTTTGTGGTACCTGATTGCTAACGACGCAGCTTGCGAAACAGGCTGCGGTTCTTTTGGACAAATTCCTGCAACACCCCGGTCAGCCCACCCAAACTGCGGCCCTTGAGGTAAAGAAACCCGGAAAACGCCCCAATGCTGGCACCCGCCATGTTCAAGATAAGGTCACCCATGGTGTCAAGCAGGCCGGATTTCTGCATGTTCAGCCCGAAAGCCTTGTCCATGCCGAACTCGAATACCTCCCACACGGTGCCGATCGTGATGGCAAAGCTGAACCCCATGAAGGCGACGGCCCAGGCCGGGGCGGCATATCGGTTGCCTTCAAACAGCGTGAAAACGAACAAGAACCCCACCAGCCCAAAGCCGATGGCCGAACCTCCGTGCAAAGCGATGTCCCACCACCAGTATCGACCGTAAAAGTCAAACGCCTCGCCCAGAAAAATCGTAGCGAAGGCGAAAAGCGCAATTGCCGCGACAAACCGCACGGGCAGACTAATACCGAACCGCCCGTCCGCCAGAACCGGCAGAAAGGTCAGGACCAGCGTCGCAAGTGCAACAAATGCCAGGGACCAACGTCCGGTTGCCAGCGCACCGAACAACGCAAAGGCCAGCGTCACCCAAATCGTATGGGTGATATAAGATTGGGCTTTGATCCTTTCGCCAAGCATAAGAATAATCTGGGATGTGCTGACTGACACTTCAAGCGGCGCCTTACCCTGCCTATGTGTTTAACATGCATCTGCGCATCGCCAGCTATAACATTCACAAGTGCCTCGGGCTCGACAGGCGTCGTCGCCCCGACCGTATTCTGGCGGTTCTGGCCGCGTTGAACGCCGACGTTGTGGTGTTGCAAGAGGTCGACCACCGCCTTGGACCCAGACCTGCCGCACTGCCCCGTGATCTTCTGGAGCGCACCACCGGGTTGAAAACGCTGCCCTTTCCGCTGTCCCCCCTCAGCCTTGGCTGGCATGGCCAGACCATCCTTGCGCGCCAGGATCTGCACCTTGACGCCCTGCACCGGATAGAACTTCCCGGTCTCGAACCACGCGGGGCTCTGCAGGCAGACTTCAGCAGCGGCCAGATTGCGTTTCGTGTCGTCGGCCTCCATCTTGGCCTGATACGCCGCTACCGGCGCATGCAGCTTGACGCGATCCGGGCGGCCCTGTCGCACCGCACCGCGATGCCGACCCTGATTCTTGGCGACTTCAACGAATGGTCCACCCGCGGCGGTGCCGAGGTGCTGGGTTCCGCCTTTCACGTCCACAGCCCCGGGCCAAGCTTTCCAGCGACAGGGCCTGTGGCACGGCTGGATCGCATAGCACTTGGATTGGACGCGCATCTTGTCCGCACCGGGGTCCATGCCGAGGGTTTGGCGCGTATTGCGTCAGACCATCTGCCAATCTGGGCTGATGTCAGGTTTGATGACCCGTTCATGCCACCTTCTTGACCGGGCGGTTGATCAAGATGATGCCCGCTGCCACCAGCAACGCTGACACCAGCGTGGGCAGCCCGACATGCTCGCCAAGCACCAGCCACCCCAAAGCCACACCGAAGATCGGTGTCAGGAAGGAAAAGCTGGCCACCGACGCTGCCGGATAGACCGACAAGAGCCAAAGCCAGAAAACAAAGCCGGCAGATACAACCGCAGTCGCCTGAAAGATCAGGCCAGCCACATGCAGGGGCTGAAGGTCACGGATCAATGGCCCGAAGAAAGGTGCGGCAACCAGCAGTATTGGCGCGGACACCAGAACCTGCCAGAACAGCTGCATCTCTGGCCGCGCCTCGCGCAAGCGGGTGCCGCGTGCCACCAGCGCAATCCCGGCCCAGCCCCAGGCCGCAAGCAGCGCACAAAAATCACCCAGCAAACTCGCCTGCCCTTGCCCTGACGATCGGTCTGCAATCGCCCAGGCGACCCCGGAAAAGGCGGACGCAAGACCCAGCGCCTTCAGAACGGTAATCCGTTCGTCCGGCAGAAGGAAATGCGCAGCAACCGCCAGCCAGACCGGCATCGAATACAGCAGGATCGAGGTTCGGGTGACAGTCGTCAGATCCAATGCCGTGAACAGGCACAGGAACTCTGCGGCAAAAAACGTGCCAGCCAACAGGCCCGGCAGCAGATAGCGCGGCTCCAATCGGGTTGACCTGCCGTTCAGCCGCATCCAGCCCCAAAGACAAAGCACCGCTATGGCCGATCGAAGACCGGCGAAAAATACCGGTTGTAGCCCGTGATTGACGAATTTGATGATGATCTGGTTGAAGGCCAGAAAGACCGAAAAGCCGGTCAGCGACAGGGCGCCAAACGCGTCGATGTGGGTTTTGCGCGGCATCGACATCTCCTGACTGGTCAGCAGACCGGATACTGCGTGACCGGCTAAGTCAACCCCACCATGGCGCTGGCTTCGCCCTGAAGCGCGCGCAGCTGACCGCAGCACTGGCGCATCGCTGGAAAACCGGCATCGCGGACGGCCGCGCGGCTGATCATGCCACCATTGGACCAGATCTACGCCAGTCCAGGATCAGGGATGAACATCCCACCACAAGGAGTTTGGCTGACGATCCATCCTTGTGCCGCAAAGCGGACCAAAACAGCATATCATCCACAAACAAAAAGGCCGCCCATGCGGGGCGGCCTTTCCTTTGAACTGATCCTTCGATCAGAGTTCGTCCAGCGCCTCGACGGCTTTCTGAAGCTTTTCCTTGGTCACTTCCTTTTCGGTGACTTTCGCCCCGGCCACGATGTGATCCACGACCTTGTCTTCGAAGATCGGCGCGCGCAGCTGCTGCTGCATCTGGGCGTTCTTCTGGACATATTCGAAGAAGGCGCGTTCCTGACCCGGATATTGACGGGCCTGCATCATGACCGCCTGGGTCATTTCAGCGTCGGACACTTCCACCTTGGCCACACGACCGATTTCGGCCAGCAACAGGCCAAGGCGCACGCGGCGTTCAGCCAGGCTCTTGTGCTCGTCGGTGGTTTCAATCGATCCATGGTCGTGACCGTGGTGATCGGGGTTTTCGTCGTGCCACAGTTGGTGCGCGATCTGGCTCGCTTCGGCTTCGACAAGGCTCGGCGGCAGGTCGAACTTGACCATCCCGTCCAGCTGATCCAGCAAGGCGCGCTTCATCACCGCACGCGCGGCGCCTACATATTCGGCTTCGAGACGCTCTGCGACTTGCCCCTTCAGGGCTTCAAGGCTTTCGGCCCCGAACTTCTTGGCCAGCTCGTCGTCAATCTCGGCGGCTTTCGGGCCGTTCACGGCCTTGACGGTGCATTCGAACACCGCCGCTTTGCCCGCCAGATGCTTGGCGCCATAGCTTTCCGGGAAGGTCACGTTTACCTTCACTTCGTCGCCGGCCTTTGCGCCGATCAGTTGCTCTTCGAAGCCCGGGATGAAGGACTTGGAGCCCAGAACAAGTGGGTAATCCTCGCCCGAACCGCCTTCGAAATAGTCACCGTCGACCGAACCCTTGAAGTCAATCACGACCTGATCGCCGTCCTTGGCTTTCGAACCTTTCTTCTTTTCTTCAAAGGCCTGCGCCGATTTCGCCAGATTTTCCAGCGCTTCGGTCACGGCCTTGTCTTCGGCCTTCACGATCAGCTTTTCAAGCTTGACCTTCGCCAGATCCAGTTCCGGAATCGCCGGCAGGGCTTCGTAGGTCATTGCGACCACGACATCCTGACCTTCTTTCCAGCTGTCGCCGCTTTGCATTTCCACCTTGGGCTGCATCGCCGGGCGGTCGCCGGACTTTTCAAAGTGGTCCTTCATGGCGCCGTCGATCGCATCTTGCATCGCGTCGCCCAGAACCCGCGCGCCAAAGCTCTTGCGCAGCATGGCCATCGGCACCTTGCCCTTGCGGAAGCCCTTGATCTCGACCTCGGGTTGCGCCTCGATCAGTTTTTCGGTGACTTTCGCATCAAGTTCGGCTGCCGACACGGTGATCGTGTAGCCGCGCTTCAGTCCGTCCTTCAGGGTCTCGGTGACCTGCATTCCTTCGTCCTTTTTCCTTTGGTGCGGGTGGAGGGACTTGAACCCCCACGCCGTTAGGCGCCAGAACCTAAATCTGGTGCGTCTGCCAATTTCGCCACACCCGCAATACCGTGAAAGCCGCCCCCTGGCAGGGCCGCCTCCAAATCCGCGCCCTTCTAGCAAGAAGGTGAAACCGATGCGAGCGGAAAAGTGATTGCACACAATCACGGAAAACACACGCAACCGACCCATTTTTGACACATTCCCCTGCGGAAGTGAACGTCTGAAAGGGGAGGATCACAGACGATGCTGTCACACATGGCCTTGGGCGCGACGGCGGACGCGCAAAGGACCGCAGATCCGAAGGGCATTGCTTCGGGAACGGTCTTGGCCACGCTTGACGGATATCTGCCTGTCGACTTTCTGGAACCCGGCAACCGGGTGGTGACGCGCGAGGGCATGCGTATTTTGCGTGCCGTCCGCGTTCACCGCTATTCCGGCCCGGCGGTGACGATCACCGCATCGGCCCTGGGCCATGACCGGCCCGAGCAGGATCTGACCTTGCCTGCCGAAACCAAAGTGCTGCTGCGCGACTGGCGCGCCGGCGCGCTTTACGGATCGGATCAGGCAATGGTGCCTGCCAGCCGTTTGGTGGACGGCGAATATATCGCGGCCACTCGCGTCACCAACATGCGGTTATATGAGCTGTGCTTCGACGCGCCGCAGGTCGTCTATGCCGAAGGGGTGGAGCTGTGCTGCGACGCTATGGAAGCAAGCATCGCCGCTGAGTGATTCGCAACCTTCCCCGTTCATAGTCCCAAATCACGGAACACCGCCGGAAGCTGTTCCGGCAAGTCCTCGGCGATCAGGCCCGGCCCGAATTTCAGCGCACATTCCACATGCAACCAGACGGCGGATTCGGCGGCCTGCATCGGCGCGAACCCGCGCGCCAGAAGACCGGCGATGAAACCCGCCAGCACATCGCCCGACCCCGCCGTCGCCAACCAGGGCGCCGCGCGGTCGTAATGGGCGGAGTTGATTGCGCAGCAGCCAGACGGATCGGCGATCACCGTGTCGGGCCCTTTGTAAAGCACCACGCAGCCCGCCCGCTTCGCCGCCTCGCGCGCGGCGTCCACCTTGGAATAGGCGGGGCCTTTAGTGGCGGGCGCGGCAAGCTTTTCGGTAATGTCAGGGAACAGGCGGGCGAACTCGCCAGCGTGCGGGGTGAGGATGCAGCCCTCGTGCAGGGCAGAAAACAGATCGGGGTCTTGCGACAGGATCGTCAGCGCGTCGGCATCAAGGACCGTAGATCGGGGTTCACCCCTAATCTGCAACGCCTCCGCGACCAAAGCGCGCGCGCGCGCATTCAGCCCCAGACCGGGCCCAAGGCAAAGCGCGTTGATCCGCCTATCGTCCAGCACCCGGCCCAATGCCTCGGCATCCGCAACCGGGCGCAGCATGATGGCATTAAGCTGCGCTGCATGTTCGGGGATGGCCTCGGGCGTAGCGCCGATAGAGACTAGCCCCGCCCCGATCCTGAGCGCGCCGCGCGCCGCAAGGCGGGCAGCCCCGGTCTGACCGGGTGGGCCGGAGAGGATGAGGGCGTGGCCGTGGGTGTATTTGTGCGTGGGTTCGCCGAATGGATCAGTCTTGCAGAGTTTCGCGCGCATAAGTTCGTGCGCGGCGACGCCATCTGCCATTTCATCCCACGGCATGGGCATCGTTAGGGTTTGGCCGTTGATCTTCAGGTCAGGCCACGCGTCGCGCCCGCGCTCTTCCCACAAGGGTTTGACGACTACCCTTCCCGCATAGAACGGGCCACGGTCAACGAAATGGCCTATCTTGGGACGATGAAAGGTCACAGTAAGATCGGCCCACAATCCGTCTCCCTCAAGCGCGCGGCCGCTGTCCGAACAAAGCCCTGAGGGCACATCGACTGCGACGACGCGTGGCCGACCAGGCTCATCCCTCAGATCCCATTCCGGGAGAACATTCGCCAGCCCCCACTCCAGACCGCGGGTCAAGCCGGTTCCGAACAGCGCATCGACAGTCAGGTCATAGCTCCATGCATGGAAAACATCAGGCGGCAGTTTTCCCACCTCCCCCATCCCCTGCCACCGCTCGTAATTCACCTGCGCATCCGGTGGCAGCCTCGAAGGATCGCCGTAGAGGAACACCTCCACCTCCCAGCCCCATTCCTTCAACAGCCGCGCCACAACGAACCCGTCGCCGCCGTTGTTGCCCGGCCCGCACAGCACCACCGCCCGGTGCGAAGTCTTCGCCAACTCCGGCCATTCCTCGAAAATCGCCTCGACCACACCGCGTCCGGCGCGTTCCATCAGCTCAAGCCCGGTCACTTCCCCCGATGCTATTGCCGCTTGTTCAATGGCGCGCATCTGGGCTGCGGTCAGAAGTTCGGTCATGGCAAACGCCTTTCGGATTCAAAATCGCCCGAATTGCGGGCTGACTGCACAAAAAACTGGCACATACACGCAGAATCCCCTCGCTCCGCCCCGCTCTTGCAGCCTAGCCAATTGTCCCTCACCCGCGAAAGTGCTGAGTGACAGCGAGACCCAAACAGGAGTCGGCGGCCCATGAAAAAGATCGAAGCCATCATCAAGCCCTTCAAGCTCGACGAGGTGAAGGAAGCGCTTCAGGATGTCGGCGTGCAGGGCCTCTCGGTCACCGAGGTCAAGGGATTTGGCCGCCAGAAGGGCCATACCGAACTGTACCGCGGCGCCGAATATGTCGTCGACTTCCTGCCCAAGGTGAAGGTCGAGGTGGTTCTGGCCGACGAGATGGTCGAAGCCGCCATCGAGGCGATCATTTCCGCCGCGCGCACCGACAAGATCGGCGACGGCAAGATCTTTGTCTCCCCCGTCGAACAGGTCATCCGCATCCGCACCGGCGAAACCGGCGAGGATGCAATCTAACGCTGTCCCGGACCCGGTCCGGGATCTCTTTCCACCCCCCCGAAAGGACAAATCATGAGCAAGGTGCAAGACGCCCTGAAGCTGATGAAGGACGAAGAGGTCGACTATGTCGACATCCGCTTCACCGACGTCAAAGGCAAGCTGCAGCATGTGACGCTGGTCGCAGATCTGGTCGACGAGGACTTCTTTGAAGAAGGCTTCATGTTCGACGGGTCAAGCATCGCCGGCTGGAAGTCGATCGACCAATCCGACATGAAGCTGATCCCGGATGCGTCCTCGGTCTATATTGATCCCTTCTACGCCGAAAAGACCATGTGCGTGCATTGCAACGTCGTGGAACCCGACACCGGCGAACCCTACAGCCGCGACCCGCGCGGCACGGCAGTCAAGGCCGAGGCCTACCTAAAATCGACCGGCATCGGCGACACCGCCTATTTCGGCCCGGAAGCCGAATTCTTCATCTTCGACGATGTGAAATATTCGGTGTCGATGAACAAGGTCTCGTTCGAAGTGGATGCGGTGGATGCCGCATGGAACAGCGACACCGACTATGAAATGGGCAACTCGGGCCACCGTCCGGGCATCAAGGGCGGCTATTTCCCGGTGAACCCGATCGACGCGGCGCAGGATCTGCGCGGCGAGATGCTTTCCACCATGAAGCGCATGGGGATCAAGGTCGACAAGCACCACCATGAAGTCGGCTCGACCCAGCATGAACTTGGCATGATCTTCGGCGGTCTGGTCGAACAGGCCGACAACATGCAAAAGTACAAGTACGTTATCCACAATGTCGCCCACGCCTATGGCAAGTCGGCCACCTTCATGCCGAAGCCGATCAAAGGCGACAACGGGTCGGGCATGCATGTGAACATGTCGATCTGGAAGGGCGGCAAGCCCTTGTTCGCGGGCGACAAATATGCCGATCTGAGCCAGGAGGCGCTTTACTTCATCGGCGGCATCCTCAAGCACGCCAAGGCGCTCAATGCGATCACCAACCCCTCGACCAACAGCTACAAGCGCCTGATCCCCGGCTTCGAGGCCCCGGTTCTGCGCGCCTATTCGGCCCGCAACCGGTCGGGTGCCGTCCGTATTCCGTGGACCGAAAGCCCCAAGGCCAAGCGCGTCGAAGCCCGGTTCCCCGATCCGGCCGCGAACCCCTATCTGTGCTATGCCGCCCTGATGATGGCCGGCCTTGACGGGATCAAGAACAAGATCGACCCCGGCCCGGCGTCGGACAAGGATCTTTACGATCTGCCGCCCGAAGAACTGGCGCAGATCCCGACCGTCTGTGGCAGCTTGCGCGAAGCACTGGACGAACTGGAAAAGGACATGGACTTCCTCTTGCAGGGCGATGTCTTCACCCGCGACCAGCTTGACGGATATATCGCGCTGAAGTGGGAAGAGGTTTACGCCTATGAACACACGCCGCACCCGGTTGAATATCAGATGTACTATTCCTGCTAAGGGAATGGCGGGCTGACGCCCCATGAAAAGGATAAGGGGCACCTTCGGGTGCCCTTTTTCTTTCCGCCGGGCCCTACGCGCCAGCAAAGGGGTATTTGGACAAGATTGAAAGCTGCAAAGGCGACATGTACGTCGCACCCGGCCAAGCGAGCAGCCCAATCCTGATGAAGCGTAAGGTTATCGGCAAACGGAGGGCAGGTCTTGGAGCAGCACTATTCCGAACGGCGCAAGATTGATCCCACGCGGGGTGACCGGCTGGGCGACGGCAGCCCCAATGACAATGACCGGGTCGAGATCGGACCGACGCAGCTTGCCTTTTCGGAATGGGCGGCAGCGGGGCTGACCCTGCCTAACCTCGACCGGATGCGCGACTACCGCTGGCGGCGGCTGGTCAAGGCGCTGAACGACCGTGATTTTGGCGGACTGTTGCTGTTCGACCCGCTGAACATCCGCTATGCAACAGACACTACCAACATGCAGTTGTGGAACAGCCACAATCCTTTCCGCGCCTGCCTGATCTGCGCGGACGGCCACATGGTCATGTGGGAATACAAGAATTCACCGTTCCTTGTGGCCTTCAACCCACTGGTCAAGGAACTGCGCTCGGGCGCTTCTTTCTTTTACAACGTCTGCGGCGACCGTACCGCCGCGGATGCCGGATCATTCGCGGCGCAGGTCGAAGAGGTGATGCGCGCCCATGCCGGCGCCAACCGGCGGCTGGCGGTGGACAAGATCATGATCCATGGCCTCAAGGCGCTGGAACGGGCCGGATTCGAAGTGATGGAGGGCGAGGAAGTCACCGAACGCACCCGCGCCATCAAGGGGCCTGACGAAATTGCCGCCATGCGCTGCGCCCACCACGCCTGCGAGGCGGCGATTGCCGGGATGGAGGCTTTCACCCGCGAAAACGTGCCCCGTGGCGGCGTCAGCGAGGACGACATCTGGGCCGAACTGCACAAGGGCAATATCCGGCGTGGTGGCGAATGGATCGAAACGCGTCTGCTGGCTTCGGGAACCCGCACCAACCCCTGGTTCCAGGAATGTGGGCCAAGGATCGTGCAGAATAACGAGATCGTGGCCTTCGATACCGACTTGATCGGCAGCTATGGAATTTGCATCGACATCAGCCGCACCTGGTGGGTGGGGGATGCGCGGCCCACCAACGCGATGGTGTCGGCCATGCATCATGCACGTGACCATATCGCCACCAACATGGCGATGCTGAAACCCGGCGTGACCATCCGCGAACTGACCCATGGCGGGCATCAACTGGAGGGGCATTACTGGAAGCAGAAATATTCCTGCAAGATGCATGGCGTCGGCCTGTGCGACGAATGGCCCTTTGTTCCCTATCCCGATGGCTGGGTGGACGGCGCCTTCGAGGTGGCACTGGAGCCGGGGATGGTCTTGTGCGTCGAAGCTTTGGTCAGCCCGGAAGGCGGTGATTTTTCTATCAAGCTGGAAGATCAGGTGCTGATCACCGAGACAGGCCATGAAAACCTGACCCGCTATCCGTTTGATGCCGCACTGATGGGGTGATCTGCAAAGCTTCAATGCCGCTGGCGGGGATATTCAAGCCACAATGAAGGAACCATGGCCGAGGGGCATCAATAGCCGGTGAAACGTCCTTCAGTCACGCTGCCATCGGCGCTGAGGTCCAGCCCATCTCAGGCCCGTTGGTCCGACGGTGGCCAGACCGAGCAGTACCTGTCTCCGTCGATCCGCCAGCGCCCGGCTTGAAGATGGCCGCTGTCATAGGAGGTGTCACCGCTGGGTGCGAAGCTTTGGGTGGCCCCGGCAGGATAGGAAAGCGTGTGCCCGCTGAGCGCTGTCAGCGCCGCATCGCCCGCCAGCGGAACCCAGCCGCTTTCCGCGCGGGCGCCGCCCGTCAGCGCCAGAAAAATCAGGATGGATTTCAGCATCGCACCCTGTCCTTGCTTGTCCTCGGCCATCTTGCAGTCTAGGACACGCGCGACCGCGCCCCAAGCAAAAGGTTCGCCCGATGATCCCGCGTTATTCCCGCCCCGAAATGGTTGCCATCTGGTCGCCCGAAACGAAGTTCAGGATCTGGTACGAAATCGAGGCGCATGCCTGCGATGCGCAGGCCGCCCTTGGGGTGATCCCCAAGGCGAATGCCGAGGCCGTCTGGCGGGCAAAGGACGTGCAGTTCGACGTGGCCCGCATCGATGAGATCGAGGCGGTGACCAAGCATGACGTGATCGCCTTTCTGACCCATCTGGCCGAACATATCGGGTCTGACGAAGCCCGGTTCGTCCACCAGGGTATGACCAGTTCCGATGTTCTGGATACGACGCTGAACCTGCAACTGGTGCGCGCCGCTGACATCCTTCTGGCCGGTCTCGACCGGGTACTGGCAGCGCTGAAGGCACGCGCATTCGAACACAAGGACACCGTCCGCATCGGCCGCAGCCATGGCATTCATGCCGAGCCGACAACCATGGGCCTGACCTTCGCCCGTTTCTACGCCGAGATGGACCGGAACCGCACGCGCCTTCGTGCCGCACGGGCCGAAGTGGCAACGGGCGCGATTTCCGGCGCGGTCGGCACCTTTGCCAACATCGACCCGGCGGTCGAGGAACATGTCTGCAAGATGCTGGGCCTGACGCCCGAGCCGATCAGCACGCAGGTCATCCCCCGCGACCGTCACGCGATGTTCTTCGCCACCCTCGGTGTGATCGCATCCAGCATCGAAAACATTGCCATCGAAATACGCCACATGCAGCGCACCGAAGTGCTGGAGGCCGAAGAATTCTTCAGCCCCGGCCAGAAGGGTTCGTCGGCGATGCCGCACAAGCGCAATCCGGTGTTGACCGAAAACCTGACGGGTTTGGCCCGCCTGGTGCGCATGGCCGTCATCCCGGCGATGGAAAATGTGGCGCTTTGGCACGAGCGCGACATTTCGCATTCCTCGGTCGAACGCGCCATCGGGCCGGATGCGACCATCACGCTGGACTTTGCGCTGAACCGGCTGGCAGGGGTGGTTGAGAAGCTGGTGATCTATCCGGAAAACATGTTGAAGAACATGAACAAGTTCAAAGGTCTTGTCATGTCGCAGCGCGTGCTTCTGGCGCTGACGCAAGCCGGGGTTTCGCGCGAGGATGCCTATCGGCTGGTGCAACGGAACGCGATGCGGGTCTGGGAAAAGGGTGCTGATTTCAAGACCGAACTTCTGGCCGACGCCGAAGTGACCGCCGCCCTGTCGCCCGCCGAGATCGAGGAAAAGTTCGACCTTGGCTATCACACCAAACACGTTGACACCATCTTTCGGCGAGTCTTCGGCGGCTGAGCCCCATCATACGTTTGTGAATTGCGAATGATCGCGACACGTGGCCTCCTGTCGCAAAAGGGAGGTAGGCTCATGTCGTTTGTTAGACTGATAGCAGTTGTTCTTATAGCTGCTTTGCCCAGCGCAACTTTGGGTGCTGGCGGCAGCGGCGGCGGTGGCAGCGGGGGAAGTGGCGGCAGCGGGGGGAGTGGCGGCACTGGAGGGGGTGGCAACGGGGATGACGGAGGCTCCAATCCTCCGGCCGAGACGCAAACCAGCAAGGACTGCAAGAAGTCCGAGGTCTGGGATGACAAGAACAACAAATGCGTCGATGCAGCCGAAGGTGCAACGAGCGGCCAACTGGACAATGATACGCTTTACAACGCCGCGCGCGAATTGGCGCATTATGGCCGTCCCGATGATGCGCTGGTCGTGGTGTCGGCCATGACGGAGGGCGACAGTGACCGGGTTCTGACCTTCAAGGGTTTTGCAAACCGCCTGGCTGGAAATGTCGACGAGGGCATGCGCTACTATGATCTGGCGCTGACAAAGAACCCAGACAACATTCAGGCACGGTCTTATATGGGCCAAGCCTTCGTCCTGCTGGGAAAGAAGGATCTGGCGATGGCGCAACTTGACGAGATCGTCAAGCGTGGCGGCAGTGATACTTGGGCCGAACATTCCCTTCGCGAGGCATTGGAAACCGGAGAGATCTACACTTGGTGATCCTAACCCGGCCTTAACTGCGGCCTGCGAGGCTGGGCTGATAAGATGGAGTCAGCACATGCCCGCAGTTGCGACCAAGCCCCTTCTGCCAGAGGCCAGCAGTGGTCTGAACCGCATGTTTCCCCCGGCCCAAAGCCTGTCCGGGCGCCAGAAAGCCGCGATCATCGTGCGGCTCTTGTTGGCGCAGGGTGCCGATCTGCCGCTGACCAGCCTTCCGGACCATGTGCAGGCCGCGTTGACCGAACAGATCGGACTTATGCGGACCATCGACCGCAATACCCTCGCGACCGTGGTAGAGGAGTTTTGCCTGACGTTGGAACAGGTTGGCCTGTCCTTCCCCGGCGGGATCGAAGGTGCGATGAAAATGCTCGACGGGCGCATTTCGCCAGCCGCCACCACCCGGTTGAAGCGCATGGTTGGGGCCACGTCGAAACACGACCCTTGGGACAGGATCCGCGCGATGGAGGTGGAGCGCCTTTTGCCCGTCGTGGCCGAAGAAAGCCCGGAGGTGGCCGCCGTCATCTTGTCGAAGATCGCGGTGCCGCGCGCAGCCGAAATTCTGGGCCGGCTGCCCGGTGACCGTGCCCGCCTGATTGCTTATACGATGTCAAAGACCGGCGATATTGCGCCCGATACCGTGCTGCGCATCGGCCTCTCGCTGGTCGGACAGCTTGAGGTGGTCAAGGTCAGCGCCTTTGAGGGCAGCCCGATCCATAGGGTTGGCGCGATCCTCAACATCTCGCCTTCGGTCACGCGCGATGATGTTCTGCGCGGGCTGGATGAAACCGACAGTATCCTGGCCGGAGAGGTGCGCAAAACCATCTTCACCTTCGCCCACATCCCCGCCCGGATCCTGCCGCGCGACGTGCCGAAGATCCTGAAGGGGATCGAACAGGATCAACTGGTCAAGGCACTGGGTGGGGCGAAAGGCGATGCGGCAGAGGCCGCCGAATTCATATTTGCCAACATGTCCCAGCGGGTGGCTGCCAGCCTACGCGAAGAGATTGCCGCGATGGGGCGCGTCAAGGACAAGGACATCGAGGCGGCGCAGACCGCGCTGGTGATTGCGATCCGCGAGCTTGAGACGGAAGGAGAATTGGTGATGGTCGTGCCAGAGGAGGAGGCGGAATAGGCAGGATCAGGCCACCTTTGGCGCATGTTCGCGGAGGATGTCCGAACTCGGACAAACTGGATATAACAATTATTTCAATGTATTAAGATTCAAAATTAACCTGATTTTAACGCAATTCGCAAGGACGCTACGGGGAAAAGGGATCGGCGCCGGGGGTGAAGCAGGGCAAAAGAATTCCAACCTTTGCCCCAGACAAATATCCGGCGCGTGGCCGGGTCAGAGCCGCCGCCCCCACCCGGTTGATCACGACGGCCTTGAGCGGCCGCTTGCGCGCAGCGCCCACAAGCCTTGACGCGACCGCCTGGGCCAGCGGCATGCAACCCGCGATGCGCGGAGCCTCGCCAGAACTTCGCCTTGCCATCGGCAGGCCTAGATGCGGACGGCAGGGCAATTGCGCCTTCGCTTTCCGGTGAAGCGGTAAATCTGACGGTCATTCAAGCGACTGCCGGGTGATCGGTTCCGTTGCGCGGATCGACGGGCGGGGGGCAATGAAAACACCCGCGAAAACACCCGCGCAGCGCCGCCGTCTGGTTGCCGGGTCCTTGCGCCCGCCCCTGCCCGCGCCTATATTGGCGCTGTCGGGGGTTCGCCCGCGACTATGGACATAAACGCGCTCGTAATACACGGATCGGACCCGGGGGCGGTACCCGGCGACTCCACCAAATGCCCGGATTGGCGGGCCATGGGGTCGAAATAGGATCGACGAACGCCTAAAGGGGTTTGCTTTGTCTCGGTGAGGTACCACCGTTATCGGTCCAAAATGTACAGTTGCCAATAACAACCGTGCTCCGGCAATGGCTCTTGCTGCGTAAGCAGTTCGGGTCGCCGAAACTAAGCCCTTGCGCCTAGCAGCGTAAGGCGGGGTTCGCAGGTACCTGGCAACAGAAACCTGCACCTTACCCGCCTTCAAGAACCCTTCGGTCAGAAATCGCCACTTTGCGCGAAAAACTCACAGGCTTAGATGCGGCCTTGCCCCGCGGCCGGACCAGGCCCATCATCAAAACATGAACCGCATTTGCGCTTTGCTTCTTGCATTTGGTCTGGCGGCGTTTCCCGTGCGGGAGGCCTTTGCTGCGGGATGCGAGCTTGCCCTTTTGCTGGCCATCGACATTTCCGGTTCGGTCGATGACGCCGAATATCAAATACAGGTTCAGGGCACCGCTGACGCGCTTGAGGATCCCGAAATCGCCGACGCGCTGGTGAACGGTCAGGTGGCGCTGGCGGTGGTTCAATGGTCTTCGATCGGGATGCAAAAGGTGGTGCAACCCTGGCGTCGGATGGAAACCCCCCTGGTTCTTGAACAGTTCGCCCGCACCGCGCGCATACAAGAGCGCGCCTTCGGCAAGGCCGACACGGCGGTGGGCGATGCTGTGGCGTTTGCGGTTGCGCAGTTTGCCGCAGTGCCGGACTGCAAGCGCCGCGTGATCGATATTTCCGGTGACGGGGTGCAAAATGCTGGCGGCGCGTTGCCGCTCGCGCGCGATCTGGCCATAAAGGCCGGGATTTCGATCAACGCCATCGCCATTGAAGGGATCGGCGTGGCGATCAGCGAATTTTACCGCAGGAATGTCATCACCAAGGGCGGATTCGTGGTGACCGCGACCGGCCACACCGATTATCCGCGCGCCCTGCGCCTGAAGATCCTGCGCGAGGTGGTGCGCCCGATGGGCTGAACCTGCCCTTGACGGCGCGCGCCGCGAATGCCAACGATAATGTTATGGGGCCAAAGCCGACGCGCCCCGTGAGGCTTTGGCCAGAGCGTCGCATCCCGCAATCAAAGGATGCTGTCCTTGCCTGCTTTTTCCACGATTTCGCCGGTTCAGCTGTCACGTCTGATCGGCACAACCGATGCGCCCATTTTGATCGATGTGCGCACCGACGACGATTTTGCCGCCGACCCGCGGCTTTTGCCCTGTGGTTTCCGGGTGCCCTATGGGCAGATCGAAGATGCCACTGACCGGATCGGCCCTGCGGGCGCCGTTGTCGTTTGTCAGCGCGGCAGGAAACTGTCCGAAGGTGCTGCGGCCCTTCTGCGGGTGCTGGGCCACAAGGCCGAGGTGCTGGAGGGAGGGTGGCTCGCGGCGGTTGCTGCCGGTTTGCCCGCCTTGCCCGCGCGCATGTTGCCTCCGCGCCCAAGCCTGTGGGTTACCCGCCAGCGCCCGAAGGTCGACCGGATCGCCTGCCCATGGCTGATCCGCCGCTTCATCGACCCTGAGGCGCGCTTCTTGTTCGTGGCGCCCGCCGAAGTGGGGCCTGTGGCCGAAAGGTTCGGCGCGGTGCCGTTCGACATCGAAGGGGTGGAATTTTCGCACCGCGGGGAATTGTGTTCCTTCGACGCGCTTTTGGATGATTTTGGCTTGCGGACCGCCGCGCTGGACCGTCTGGCCATAGTGGTGAGGGCTGCGGACACCGACCGGCACGACCTTGCCCCGCAGGCGGCGGGGGTGCTGGCGCTGTCGGTGGGCCTGTCGCGGATGCACAAGGACGATCTGGCGCAGCTAGAGGCCGGAATGGCGCTTTATGATGCGCTTTACCGCTGGGCGCGCGACGGGCATTCCGAAGGGCATGACTGGCCAGCGGGGCGCGGCCAGTGACGCCCCCCGGCTGGCCAGCCCTGTGGCGTACCTTCGGGCGGATCGGGCTTTTGTCGTTTGGTGGCCCGGCCGCGCAGATCGCATTCATGCACCGCGTGCTGGTCGATGAAAAACGCTGGCTGAGCGAAGCGGATTACTTGCGCGCACTGTCCTTTTGCATGCTTTTGCCGGGACCAGAGGCAATGCAGCTTGCCACCTACGCCGGTTGGCGGCTGCGGGGCGTGCCGGGCGGCCTTCTGGCCGGGCTTTTGTTCGTTCTGCCCGGGGCCGGGGTCATTCTGGCGCTGGCGGCAGCCTATGTCAGCTGGGGCGGTCTGCCTTTGGTGGCCGCGCTGTTTCTAGGGGTGAAGGCCTGCGTGGCAGTCATCGTTGTCGAGGCCCTGATCCGGCTGGCCAAACGCGCGATCAAGGGGCCGGTCCAACGCGCCTTTGCCCTGCTGGCCTTTTTGGGCATCTTCGCCCTGAGCCTGCCCTTTCCGCTGATCATTCTGGGGGCGGCGTTGGCCGGGGCCATCCTTCTGCCTTCGCCAAAGGCGGCGCCAGACCTGCTGCCCGCTTCCAGCCATGGACATCTGGTGCCAACACTTACGCTGGGGGCGGCCCTGTGGGGGGCGCCACTTCTGGCCTTGTGGGCAACGGGTCAGACCTTTCTGCTGACGCTCGGCCTGTTCTTTTCGAAACTGGCGATGGTGACCTTTGGCGGGGCCTATGCGGTTCTGGCCTATATGACCCAGACGGTGGTGCAGGATCATGGCTGGCTGGACACCGCGCAGATGATCGACGCGCTGGGGCTGGCGGAAACCACGCCGGGGCCGCTTATTCTGGTCACGGAATTTGTGGCCTATCTGGCCGGGCACGCGCAGGGTGGCGCGGTTCTGGCGCTGGCGGCGGCCCTGCTGACGCTTTGGGTGACTTTCCTGCCCTGTTTTCTGTGGATCTTCGCCTTTGCCCCCTACATCGAACGCATCGCACGCCGTCCCCGCCTGCAAGGGGCGCTGGCGGGCATTACCGCCGCGGTGGTCGGGGTCATTGCAAGCCTTGCGCTGTGGTTTGCGTTACATGTGCTGTTTGCCCGCCTTGGCAGCCTCACTCTGGGCTGGGTCCAGCTGCCCTTGCCCGACCTTCGCAGCCTTGATCCGGTTGCTGCGGGCCTGATGGCACTTTCGGGTTATCTGCTGCTGATCCGGCACTGGCCGCTTCTGGCGGTGCTGGGCCTGTCAGCGGCACTGGGGGCCGGGACGATCTTTGCCGGATAGCAAAATCACGACGATTGAAAATGTGCGGCGGCGTGCCCCCTTCCCTTCCGGTTTGCCCGCACTTATGCTTCATGCATAAAAGCGAGAGATTTCACATGGCCCGCAAGATCGACTACGGCAACCTGATGCACCGCGCGATGCGGGGGCTGATCACCGAAGTCTTGCGCGACGTCGAAAAAGGCGGGCTGCCGGGCGATCATCACTTCTTCATCACCTTCGACACCCGCCACGAAGATGCGCGACTGGCCGACTGGCTCAAGGACCGTTACCCGCAGGACATGACCATCGTCATGCAGCATTGGTATGACGCGCTGAAGGTTGATCCCGCCGGCTTTGCGATCACCCTTAACTTCGGTGATCAGCCAGAGCCGCTTTACATCCCGTTCGATGCCATCCGCACCTTTGTCGACCCGTCCGTAGAATTCGGGCTGCGGTTCGAAACACACGACTCGGACGATGATGAGGACGACGAAGAGGATGACGACGAAGGCGCGCCTATGGATGCCGATGTCGAACCCGACGAAGCGCCCGCCCGCAAGGACGCCGAGGTTGTCAGTCTGGACAAATGGCGCAAATAGCCGCGCACACGCCTTTCCGGACGACCGAATACCAGCCCCAGAACGGAATGAAGTGACCATGGCCTCTGGCAGTGCATTGTTCTTCCGCCGCCTGCTGACCAACCCGCGCCGGGTGTCGGCGATAGCCCCCTCGTCACGTTTTCTGGGGCGCGCCATGACGGCGGGGCTTGGGCCGGACAGCGGCCCGGTGGTGGAGTTCGGCCCCGGTTCCGGCAGTCTGACCCGTGCCATTCTGGCACGCGGGGTGCGGCCCGAACATCTGACGCTGTTCGAACTGGACGGCGAATTCGTCCGCGACCTGCGTCAACGCTTTCCGGGTGTTACCGTCCACCATGCCCCCGCCGATGCCGCCACCGACTTCGTCAGCCCGGGGATTGCCGCCGTCATCTCGGGTCTGCCGCTGTTGTCGATGCCGCCAGCGGTCTGCTCCGCCATCGTCGGAGCCGCATTTCGCATCCTGCGCCCCGGCGCGGCCTATATTCAGTTCACCTACGGCCCAAAACCGTCGATCCCGCCCGAAATCATTGCCGATCTTGGCCTTACGGTTGAACAAAGGGCTTTTGTCTGGGCCAACCTTCCCCCGGCCCGCGTGCATCATTTCCGCAAGCCGGGGCCTTTTGGCGCGGAAATCCAGGCACGCCTTGATTGATTTCCTTCACGGGCTTGCCCTAAGACAAGAACAGCCATCCCGGAGAGAGCCATGACCATGACCCGCACCGAAACCGACAGCTTTGGCCCGCTCGAGGTGCCCGCCGACAAATATTGGGGGGCGCAGACCCAGCGCTCGATCCAGAATTTCCCGATCGGCTGGGAACGTCAGCCGGTGGCAATCATCCGTGCGCTTGGCGTGATCAAGAAGGCCTGCGCACTGGTCAACATCGCGCAGGGCGACCTTGATGCGGACTTGGGCAAGACCATTGCCGCGGCGGCGCAGGAAGTGATCGACGGCAAATTCGATGACAACTTTCCGCTGGTGGTCTGGCAGACCGGATCGGGCACCCAGTCGAACATGAACGCCAACGAAGTGATTTCGAACCGCGCCATCGAAATGCTGGGCGGGGTGATGGGTTCGAAAAAGCCGGTCCATCCGAACGATCACGTCAACATGGGCCAATCCTCGAACGACACCTTCCCCACGGCAATGCATGTGGCAATCGGCATGATGGCGCGCGATGTGCTGCTGCCGGGGCTGGAAAAGCTGCACAAGGCGCTGGCGGCCAAGGCGGCAGAGTTCAGGGACATCATCAAGATCGGCCGAACCCACACGCAGGATGCGACGCCCCTGACACTGGGGCAGGAATTTTCGGGCTACGCCAAGCAGGTCGAAAAGGGCATCGCACGGGTGAAATCCTGCCTGCCGGACATTTATGAACTGGCGCAGGGCGGCACCGCCGTCGGCACCGGCCTTAACACCCGCGTCGGCTGGGACACCCGCGTTGCGGCAGAGATCGCGGGGATCACCGGCCTGCCCTTCGTCACCGCCCCCAACAAGTTCGAAGCCTTGGCCGCGCATGATGCGATGGTGATGTTTTCGGGCGCGCTGAAAACCGTGGCGGCAAGCCTGTTCAAGATCGCCAATGACCTTCGGTTTCTGGGGTCTGGCCCGCGGTCGGGTCTGGGCGAACTGATCCTGCCAGAAAACGAACCCGGATCGTCGATCATGCCGGGCAAGGTCAACCCAACTCAGGCCGAGGCGCTGACC
>CANJQT010000029.1 GCA_947476475.1 Paracoccaceae bacterium
CCACCTGAAGTTGTCGTGGCAGCAATGTTTCCAGTGGCACAATAATGGTGGAGCCTGCCGCAGCCTGTGCGCCGTCCGGAAGCGCCAGCATGGTGATTTCCGCCACGGCATTGCCCTTGGCATCTTTCAAAAGCTGATAGATCTCGCAGGGATCAGATCCATCTTTGGTCTTGAGGCAACGAAGCTCCCAGTCGCCGAAGGTACCTTTGACATAAGGTTCCGCACCTTGCCCGACTGCCTGACCCATGGCGAGGCCAGTGCCGTCAGCCGGTGCCGTTTCTTGAGCGTATGTCGGAAAGGTCAATGCGGTTGCCAGAACAATGGCAAGGCCGCAGGAGCGAGACAGGTCGAGCATGAATTTGGTCCGTCGTAGTTTCTCTTTGGAGGGTGCTCTATCACGCGAAGCCGGGGCTGTCAGGGCAAAAAGGAAAGCGACGCAAGCGCAACAAAGCGGGTTTTCGCCCATTGCATGGTCGACAAACTGACTTTTCCAAGAGACAAATGCGAACGGGGCCCGATAGCGGGCCCCGTTCAATTCTTACTCCCTGTCGGACGGGCCGACTATCTCATTAGGCGCGACGCTAGAGGGCTTTCCTTTGTGCGTCAACATGAAAAACATCGATCTGAATGGCCTATTCCTGTTTGAAAAGGACGAAAAAACCGCGCCCCGTTTATGGGGCGCGGCCAGTCTTGCAGGGAGGAAATCACGCCCGGCAAAAAACACATACGCGCCGGGATGCCAGAAAGATGGCATTGCTTCGTTAAGATAGTATTGTCAGGACGTAAGGTTTTTTGGCGCAAGCCCATCAGGAGGAATCGACTGGTGGGGCGCGCGCTTAAGGCAGGAGTATAGTCGTGCAGACTGAGTTGACAGGAACGGGCATTTTCGCGGGTGGTGGCGGTGAAGGCTATGCCATTCCCCAAGAGCTGTTGCTGCAATACGGCAACAGGCATGGCCTCATCGCCGGTGCGACCGGCACTGGTAAGACGATCACGCTTCAGGTTCTTGCCGAAGGGTTCTCTTCTGCCGGCGTTCCGGTTTTCATGGCTGACGTGAAGGGTGATCTGGCGGGAATTTCCATGGCGGGTTCCGAAAGCCACAAGTTGCACGAACCCTTTAGCAAACGTTCAGCGGTGATCGGCTATGACCTGGCCTACAAGTCTTTCCCGGTGGTCTTTTGGGACATGTTTGGGCAACAGGGGCACCCGGTTCGGACGACGATCAGCGAGATGGGCCCGCTGCTTCTGTCGCGTTTGATGGATTTGAGCGAGCCGCAAGAAGGCGTGCTGAATATCGCCTTCCGTATAGCCGATGAAGAAGGCATGGCGCTGCTCGACCTCAAGGATCTGCAGGCCATGCTGGTCTGGATCGGCCAGAATGCCGCCGAGATAGGCCTGCGCTATGGCAATGTCGCGCCCGCAACGGTCGGCGCGATTCAGCGACAGCTTCTGGTTCTTGAAAACCAGGGCGGGCTATCGCTGTTCGGCGAACCCGCGCTTGAGCTTTCGGACATGATGCGCGTGGCGCATGACGGGCGGGGTCAGATCAATGTGTTGGCGGCAGACCGGCTGATGGGTTCGCCGCAACTATACGCAACTTTCCTGCTGTGGCTTTTGTCCGAATTGTTCGAGGATCTTCCAGAAGTTGGTGACCCCGACAAGCCCAGGTTCGTCTTCTTTTTTGATGAGGCGCATCTGTTGTTCAAAGACGCCCCCAAAGCTTTGATTTCCAAGGTTGAACAGGTGGCGCGCTTGATCCGTTCAAAGGGAGTCGGAATTTATTTTATCACGCAGAACCCCGCGGACATTCCTGAGGACATACTTGGCCAGCTTGGCAACCGGGTTCAGCACGCATTGCGTGCCTTCACCGCCAAGGATCAGCAAGACCTGCACCGCGCGGCCGAAAACTACCGCCCCAATCCGCGCTTCGACACCGAAACTGCCATCAAGGATGTGGGAATTGGCGAGGCGGTCACCTCGTTTCTCGAAGCTAAGGGGGCACCCGGCATGGTAGAAAGGACCCTGATCCGCCCGCCGGCCAGTCAGGTCGGACCGATTACGCCGGACGAACGCGCTCAGGTTATGGATGCCGGGGGACTGGCTGGAAAGTATGAGATGACGATCGACCGGGATTCGGCCTTTGAGAGGCTTCGGTCGCGCGCTGACGCCGCCGCAAAGGAGGCTGCCGAGGCTGACAAACGCGCTGAACAGGCCAAGGCAGATGCGCAGGCGCAGAAGTCAGGCCGCCGTTACGACGACAGCAGCCCCTGGGGCCGCACCAAAGCGGCGCCAAGACGATCCTCGCGCAGTGACACTTTGGCAGAGACACTTGGTAAAAGCATCGTCCGCCAGATTGGAAACTCTGCCGGGCGCGCAATTGTTCGCGGCGTTCTGGGCAGCCTGTTCAAGTCGCGGTGATCGTTCGCCTCGGCAAGTTGCTAGGCCAGTGCCTTGACCGCTGCGGTAATTCCCTCCAGCGTCAGGGGAAACATCCGTTGATCAAATATATGGCGGATCATGCCCACTGATTGCGTGTGGGGCCAGTAGCGTTCTGGAAGCGGGTTCAGCCAGACATTCGCAGGCCACTGCTCGCGCGCGCGCGCGAGCCAGACCTGGCCTGCCTCTGCATTCCAATGTTCATTTGCCCCGCCAGGGTGGGCAATCTCATAGGGCGACATCGAGGCGTCACCGACGAAGATCGCCTTGTAGTCGGCCGCATAGGTGCGCATCACATCCCACGTTGGGATCTGCTGGTCCCAGCGGCGCCGGTTGTCGCGCCAAAGGCCTTCGTAGAGGCAATTGTGGAAATAGTAATATTCTAGGTGTTTGAATTCGGCCCTTGCCGCTGAGAAAAGTTCTTCGACCACGCGGATATGCGGATCCATCGATCCGCCCACATCAAAGAACAGGATCACCTTTACGGCATTGTGCCGCTCTGGCCGGGTCTTGACGTCCAGGTAGCCGTGTTCGGCGGTGGCGCGGATCGTGCCCGTCAAGTCCAGTTCATCATCCGCCCCCTCGCGCGCCCAGCGGCGCAGGCGTTTCAGGGCGACCTTGATGTTGCGGGTACCAAGTTCGACCGTATCATCCAGATTGCGAAATTCGCGCTTGTCCCAGACCTTGACGGCGCGTTGATGGCGGCTTTGGTCTTGGCCGATGCGCACGCCTTCGGGATTATAGCCGTAAGCCCCAAACGGCGACGTGCCGCCAGTGCCGATCCACTTGTTGCCGCCCTGATGGCGACCTTTCTGTTCTTCAAGCCGTTTTTTCAGCGTTTCCATAAGCTTGTCGAAGCCACCCAATGCTTCGATCTGTGCCTTTTCTTCAGCACTCATGGTCTTTTCGATGATTTTCCTTAGCCAGTCGCGCGGTAGATCGATCGCGTCCAGTACCTGGTCGATCGTGATGGCCTCCAGACCTTTGAAGGCGGTCGCAAAGGCGCGGTCAAACCGGTCAAGGTGGCGCTCGTCCTTCACCATGATGGTGCGGGCCAGGTAGTAGAACCCTTCGATGTCGTAAGTCACCAGCCCCGCTGACATCCCTTCGAGAAAGGCCAGATATTCGCGCAGTGTCACCGGAATTCCGGCGCTACGCAGTGCCTCGAAGAAAGGCAGGAACATCGAGTTAGCTCAGGCTTTTCAGCGCGATAGCCAGAAAGAGCCCCAAGATCGCAAAGATGATGGCGTGGACTGCGGCATACTGTGCGATATCAAGGCTCGATCCGCCGCGCTTGCGCGCTCGGTAAGCACCAAGAAGTGCGCCAAATAGAACGGCAGGAAAAAAGATCATTGCGTGGGCTTTCCGGCTTGGTTGGCCAGGTCGTCGATCAGTGCAAGATGCCGCCTGACCGCAGCATTCGAGGCCATGCCATAGCGCGCCCATCCAAGACTGTCGAGCCTCAGGGCATCGGCCGTCGATTGTTGCCCGGTTTTCTCAAGTGCGGCCGCCTTGACCATCATCAGGCTGGCAAGAAGGGCAGCATCCTGCCCAATCCGGGCCGCAGAAATGGACTGATCCGCCAGGCTGATTGCGCCCTGCCAGTCCTGTGCCGCAAGCGCAAACATGGCAAGTTGCAGATCGGCGTGGGCGGCATGCAGTGGAAGGTTGCGCGCACGGAACATTACCGCAGCGTTGGCAAATGCCGCACGCGCAGTCGCTGCCTTGCCACGCCCTTGAACGCGGCCAAGCGTTAGCCAGGCAAATCCTGTCCGGTGATCCTGCCAACCTTGGGATCGGGCAATGGCCAGGGCTTCTTCTGCCGCCGCCACGCGCCCGGTGTCTCTCGCTTCGCGCCCTAAGGCGCGGGCAATGGCTTCGCCAAAGGCACGCGGTGTTTGTGTGCTGTGGCTACCCGGATGGTTGCCCGCAGGATTGTCACGGGCCAGCACGCCGGGCAGGGCTTCCTTTGCAGCGGCCTCGCTCATCCCCGGCTGAAGCTCTGCGGCATAAGCGGTCCGCAGGATCACCATGTCAAAGTCGGTAAGAACGCTGTGGATATTGTCATCGTTGAAGATGGAATCCGGCAGACGGTAGAGATCGTTCAAAGGTCCCAATGCCTGCGCTATCTCTTCGTGCATGCAGTCGCGGACCTCTTGGGGGCTGGTGTCTGACGGGATGAAGACGGCGGCCCTCTCGCGGGACATGTATGTCGTCCAGTCTAGGTCGGCTTGGCTTGCCCGCCGATAATCAGCCCAGGAAGACACACGCGGGACTACGAAACAGGCGGCGTCTTGCGCGCGGGACTGCATCTGCGCGCGTGGCAGAAATTCTATGGTGATCGAGGCTTCATCACCGCTTGCAAGATGTACAGGCAGGCGTGCTTCGTTTTGCAGGCGCCCGAGCAGATCCACGAGATCCTTATGTGCTGATCCTGGCACTGCACCCTTCATCCTGACGGTTATCGGTCCGACAAAGCGCGAAAAGGCCTTGATCGGGCGTCCCTTCTCAAGACGGAAGGACAGGTCCAAGAAATCTTGGACTATTTCACTGTTCGACCGCAAAAACGGCGCGCCACCTGCGGCGGTGAACTGCCGCATTGGCGGAAGGGCAATTGAGGTAAAACGGTCGCTTATAGGCTGCTGCACCGGATGGCGGACCGCACCACCGGCGCAAGCCGATAATCCTAACAGGACAAGGGCGAACAAGTGCCCGCGCATAGTCATGAGCTTTCTCCCGCAGTCATGCGCGGTTGTATTCAATGAAAGGTGTTTTGACCCCGATCCGGTCATATAGCCTGCGTGCGGTCTGGTTGAAATCCTGTGTCATCCAGTAGACAGACCCGGCCCCATGTGCGTCGGCTGCCGCATAGACCGACTCAATCAGGGCCTGTCCGACGCCTTTGCCACGTACGTCGGGGTCGGTGAACAGATCTTGCAGATAGCAGGTGTCCTGAAGCGACCAGCATGTACGGTGAAACAGGTAATGGGCCAAGCCAACTGGCCGCCCATCCAGTTCAGCCAATAGTCCACGGTATTCGCCCGGCGCGCCCGACAGGATCCGCGAAAAAGTGCTTGTGTAAACTTCGTCCGGCAATTCAGTTTCGTAGTAGGCTAAGTAGGCGCGCCATAGCCCTCGCCAGTTGGCCTCGTCATCATGTACCATCGGACGGATCACGAAATCGCTCATGCGTTTTCCCCATTTTGGCCAGAGCCTAGCGCCAGACGTTGCGGCAGGCCAGCCTTGTCACCCCCGCGCACGCGCCATAAAGGCCAGCCGTTCGAACAGGGCCACATCCTGCTCGTTCTTCAGAAGCGCACCGTGCAGACGAGGCAGCAGATGTTTTGGATCGCGTTTAAGGTCTTCTGGTGCAAGGTCTTCTGCCAGTAAAAGTTTGAGCCAGTCCAGCACCTCTGAAGTCGAGGGTTTTTTCTTCAGGCCCGGCGTGTCGCGGATCTCATAAAACTGTGTCAAGGCTTCGGTCAGCAAGGCGGATTTGATTCCGGGGAAGTGCACAGCAACGATCTTTCCAAGCACATCGGAATCAGGAAAACGGATGTAATGGAAGAAGCAGCGCCGCAGGAACGCATCTGGCAGTTCCTTCTCGTTGTTTGAGGTAATGATGATGACCGGACGGTTGCGGGCGCGGACTGTTTCGCCAGTCTCGTAGACATGGAACTCCATCCGATCAAGTTCCTGCAAAAGATCATTCGGAAATTCGATGTCGGCCTTGTCGATCTCGTCGATAAGCAACACCACCTTACTTTCAGTTTCGAACGCCTGCCACAGCTTGCCCTTGCGGATGTAGTTCTTCACATCATGGACGCGGGCATCACCAAGCTGGCTATCGCGCAGGCGGCTAACTGCGTCGTATTCATAAAGCCCTTGCTGCGCCTTGGTGGTCGACTTCACATGCCATTCAACCAGTGGCAGCCCGAGACTCAGCGCTACTTGACGCGCCAATTCGGTTTTTCCGGTTCCCGGCTCGCCTTTCACCAAAAGCGGGCGCTCAAGCATTACTGATGCATTCACCGCAACAGTCAGATCCTCGGTCGCCACGTAAGCATCGGTGCCGTTGAATTTCATTGGATTTCTCGCCTGTGCTCTGGCCTGATGCAAAGTCACATAAAGGCCAGTTCTATTTGCTGCAATGGCTGGCGTGACCTAGTGACATCCCTTGCCGCATCTAGTATGGGGACGCCCCAGAAGGCCGGGATTTCTGTCTGGATCTGGTGCGCGGATCCGAGCCCGGAGGAGGAAGTGAAGATGAAGCCTGAGGTCTTTCTTCCCGACGATTATCGTCCGGCAGAAGATGAACCTTTCATGAACGAGCGGCAGCTGGAATATTTCCGCCGCAAGTTGCTCGCCTGGAAGGATGAGTTGCTAGAACAATCCGCTGAAACCCTTGAAGGTCTGCAGGACAGCGCCCGCTCGGTTCCCGACATTGCAGACCGCGCCAGCGAAGAAACTGACAGGGCGCTTGAATTGCGTACCCGTGATCGCCAGCGGAAACTTGTGACCAAGATCGACGCGGCCTTGCGCCGCATTGAACATGGAGAATTCGGCTATTGCGAAATGACCGGTGAGCAAATTTCGCTCAAACGTCTGGACGCACGGCCGATTGCGACCATGACCCTTGAAGCACAGGAAAAGCACGAGCGCCGCGAACGTGTCCATCGCGACGATTGATCCGGTTTCCAGCCCTTCGATCTTGAACTACTACAAAGCACCGGCATCGAATGACGCCGGTGCTTTTCATTGAGGGGGCAATATGCTCGACCGGTGCAACGTGACGGTTTTGGGGGCAGGCATTGCAGGCCTGACGGTTGCCACAGCGTTGGCAAATCAAGGTACGAGGCCGCGCGTTCTTGAACAGGCGCCCGCAATCCGCGAGGTTGGTGCCGGCCTGCAGATCACCCCGAACGGAATGGCGATCTTGCGGGCGTTGGGCCTTGGCCCTGCTGCAGAGGCCGCCAGCCAGGCCGCTGAAGGGGTAGAACTGATCGACGGCGAAACCGGCCAGATCGTCACGCGCATAGATTTTTTAAAACTGGCGCAAGCGGGGATGTTTCGCCTTTTTCACCGCGCAGATCTGATCGCGCTTCTGGAACAAGCCGCGCGCGATGCTGGTGCCGATATTATTCTTAACCGAAGGGTCAACGCCGTGCAGTTGGGTGAGCACCTTCCGCAGCTGCAAACTTCACAAGGTTTGGAAACAACGGACCTGCTTATTGGGGCAGACGGCCTTCACTCGCAAGTTCGGTCGGCGTTGAACGGGAACGAAGCGCCATTTTTCACCCATCAGGTGGCCTGGCGGGCGACGCTACCTGCCCAGGGGGCAATCCCGGCCGTCGTGCGTGTCTACTTGGGGACACGGCGCCATCTGGTGACATATCCGCTGCGCGGAGGCCGACTACGCAACATCGTCGCTGTCGAGGAGCGTACCCGTTGGGCAGAAGAAAGCTGGTCGCTGACTGATGATCCGCTGGCTCTACGCATCGCCTTTGAAAGCTTTCTGCCCGAGGTGCGCGGTTGGCTGGATCAGATTGAGCGTCCAAACCTGTGGGGGCTTTTCCGTCACCCCGTGGCACGGCACTGGCATGGCAACGGCGCGGTCCTGATGGGGGATGCTGCGCATCCAACTTTGCCCTTTTTGGCACAAGGCGCCAACATGGCGCTGGAAGATGCATGGGTGCTAGCGCGCGAACTTGCGCGCCGCCCGTCCTCGGATGCGCTCGCAGCCTACCAACAGGCCCGGTTGGCCCGCACTACCCGGATCGTAGCGGCTGCGACGGCGAATGCGCGCAATTATCATCTGTCTGGGCTGAAACGCGACATTGCCCACACAGCCTTGCGTCTGGCGGGGCGCTTTGCCCCGAATGCGCCTGCAGCGAAGTTCCGGTGGCTTTATGATTATGACGCCACCAAAGGCTGAACGGACGGCAAGGACGTACCGCACCGACGAGCGTTCAGGCGTCTATCTCAATCCAGACCGGAACATGATCGGACGGCTTGTCGCCAGCCCGCACGCCTTTATCAATCCTTGCATCCCGCATCAGGTCGGCAGCTTGTGGGCTTAGCAAAAGATGGTCGATGCGGATGCCATTGTTGCGTTGCCATGCGCCAGCTTGGTAATCCCAAAACGAATAATGCCCGCCCCCGGAATTGCGCGCCCGGAAGGCTTCGGTAAAGCCCAGATACAGAATTTCTCGGTATGCTGCGCGGCTTTCAGGGCGAAAGAGGGCATCGTCCAACCAGGCCTCTGGCTTCGCAGCATCTTCGGCCTGCGGGATAACATTGTAATCCCCGGCCATGACCACCGGAATTTCCATGGCCAGAAGCGCGGCCGCGTGCACCTTCATCCGCGCCATCCAAGCAAGTTTGTAATCAAATTTTGGTCCAGGTGCAGGGTTGCCATTGGGAAGATAAAGGCCGCAAATGCGTACCGCCGTTCGCCCGACGACTGTCGCTTCGATCCAGCGCGCCTGTTCGTCTGTTTCATCGCCGGGCAGGCTCCGCCGAACATCCTCCAACGGCAATTTCGACAGGATTGCCACTCCGTTGAATGATTTTTGCCCATGAACTTCAACAGCGTAGCCGCGATCCTCGAAAAGTTCCCGCGGAAAACCATCGTCGGAGCTCTTGATTTCCTGAAGCACAACAACATCTGGCTTGGCCTGATCAAGCCAGGCGGGCAACGCTTCGGCGCGGGCTTTGATGCCATTGATGTTGAAGGTTGCAATCTTCATGGCGGTCTCCGTGCCTTTGCCCATCTATGCACCGCATGGGCCTATCGCCACAAGCCTTCAGGGAAGATTGCTCCGGCATAAGCCAAGGTGGCGTGCAGCGTATAGGTTAACACGCTTGATCGGCAAATTCAGGTTATGGCGGACCCGGAGCGATTCGAACGCCCGACCCTCAGATTCGTAGTCTGATGCTCTATCCAGCTGAGCTACGGGTCCAGTGAGGGGGCATTTAGCGGGCCACGTCGGGCAATGCAAGTGTGAAAGAAAGGCAGGAGGGTGGAAAATATCACACTACCCATTCCGTCAGTTTTTGTCCTCAATTGCAATGGTCTGGAGAAGCGCCCCACTTGCAGCATCGTAGATCAGGATTAACTGCGCATCGGTCACGACAGCGATCCAGCCTTTGCCCATCGTCACAGCCTGGGCTTTCTGGCCAGTCGGCAGAGCCAATGCTGCGGGCAGGGGCGGGGCAGGTTCCGAAGGTTTTGGGAAACGGATGACAAGCAGTGTAATGATGGATATGAGGCCAACAATCATGGTCCCTGCAAGAATGGTGACCAACGCTTTCAAGAAACGCAGATTGGGTACGGGCGGTTCCCCGTCTGGCACCGGAGAAGAAGTCATGTCGGACATTGCTGGTCCTTTGTTGCAGGTCGTGATCCGGGCGAACCCGCCTGATCGGCTTGATAAGGCGTTAGCACGCGATGTGCCAGAAGAAGCGTCGCTGTCCAGATCGCGCCTGACCAAGCTTTTGGCCGAGGGAGCGATCAGCCGTAACGGGGTGCCGGTCAGCGATGCAAAGGCGCGCGTCGCCGAAGGCGAAGTGTACCAGATTGTTATTGGCGAGGCGGCCGAAGTGGAGACGCGGCCGGAGGACATTCCCCTTACCGTCATCTGGGAGGATCAGGATTTGATCGTGATCGACAAGCCGGCGGGCATGGTGGTTCATCCGGCTCCTGGCTCTTATTGCGGCACGTTGGTCAATGCACTGCTGCACCATTGTGGCGAGACGTTGTCGGGGGTGGGGGGGGAGCGGCGGCCGGGAATCGTACATCGGATCGACAAGGATACGACGGGGCTGCTTGTCGTGGCCAAGTCCGACCGTGCTCATCATGGTTTGGCGGTGCAGTTCGAAAAGCACACAGTCAATCGCCGCTACCTGGCACTTGTGCATGGGGCGCCGGATGCGAATGATCCCAGGCTTCACGGCGTGCGTGGAACGAATTTTGAATCCGGAGGCATTCTGAAGATCACGACCCAACTTGCTCGCCACAAGACTGATCGCCAGCGTCAGGCGGTTCTGTTTCACGGGGGCCGCCATGCAGTGACGCGGGTCCGGGTGTTGGAAAGCTTTGGCAGTCTTCCGGTTGCAAGCCTTGTGGAATGCTGGCTTGAAACAGGACGAACCCACCAGATCCGCGTCCATATGGCGCACGCCGGGCATGGGCTGATTGGCGATCAGACTTATGGTGGACGACGCAAGTTATCACCAAAGGCTTTGGGTGAAGCTGCGGTTGCGGCTGCGGCGGATTTCCCGCGTCAGGCGCTGCATGCCGCGACGCTTGGTTTTCGCCATCCGGTCACAGGTGAAGATCTGTCCTTTGAGAGCCCGCTTCCTGGAGATTTTGCGGGCCTTTTGGATATGCTCAGGTCTGCCATCCCGGCAGGGTGGCCTTCCAAAAGCTTGGCAAAATGAACAACCCACATGCCGCGGTTTTCCCAGACAGGTAGTGGCTGAAGGCCAAGGTTTTGTGTCCGACCGGCGTGGCAGTGGAGGCCCCACTGTCATGACAAGAGCGTGAGGCTTTGTCACAAACCTTTTACCGGACGCATCGATACTTATACTTTTTTCAAGTTATTTATGCCAAGGCTCCGGCGCTGGATCGCCGAGGTTGAGGCATGGTACTTGCAAGGAACATGAGCCGCGCCTAGATTGCGCGGTCCATGCCCGAGAAAGGGTTATCAATGACGAGTTATGCCAATCTTCCCGCCCCCAGCCCGGAACAGGGTCTGAACCGTTACCTGCAGGAAATCCGCAAGTTTCCCCTGCTGGAACCAGAGCAGGAATATATGCTGGCCAAGCGCTGGGTGGATCATGAAGACGCCAGTGCAGCGCACCAGATGGTGACGTCCCACCTGCGTTTGGCCGCAAAGATTGCTATGGGCTATCGCGGCTATGGCCTGCCGCAAGCTGAAGTAATTTCCGAAGCCAATGTCGGGCTTATGCAGGCGGTCAAACGGTTTGATCCCGAAAAGGGATTCCGTCTGGCAACCTATGCCATGTGGTGGATTCGTGCCTCGATTCAGGAATATATCTTGCGGTCTTGGTCACTGGTAAAATTGGGCACGACGTCGGCCCAGAAGAAGTTGTTCTTCAACCTGCGCAAGGCAAAGTCGAAGATTGGTGCGCTTGAAGAAGGCGATCTGCGCCCCGAAAACCTTGCCCAGATTGCGCGCGATCTGAACGTATCGGAAAAGGAAGTGATCGACATGAACCGCCGTCTTTCGGGCGGCGATGCGTCATTAAACGCCACCGTCGGATCGGATGGCGATTCCACATCGCAATGGCAGGACTGGCTTGAGGATGAGGACGCCGATCAGGCCAGCGCCTATGCCGAAAGTGAAGAGTTGGATGCAAGACGTGCAATGCTCATGACTGCTATGGATGCGCTGAATGAACGGGAAAAGGACATACTGATTCATCGACGCCTTCAGGACGAACCGGTAACTCTTGAGGAGTTGTCGGAACGCTATGATGTCAGCCGCGAACGTATCCGGCAGATCGAAGTGCGAGCTTTTGAAAAACTTCAGGCCCGGATGCGCGATCTCGCGCGGGAAAAGGGCATGTTGATCCCTGTCTGATTGCGGGCTCCGCTGTATGGCTGGGCCCTGTGTGGCCCCAGCCATACATCATCCCGGAAAGCCGCTTGGCTAGGCAGCGCATTTATAAATACAAAAACAATGGTTTAAATGAAATTCCTTAAACGCTATGATGCGCCTCATTTTGCTGCGGTTGCAAAACGATCATGCTGCAGCTAGGAGAGAAGTTGCCTTGGGTAGATTGGGTGCGAAATGACCTTGCTAGATAGCTTCTTGCCACCAATGCACCCGGAAGGCCGCAAATTCGTAGCGGCTTTTGCTGCAGTTACCCTTGTCCTTTTCATGGTCTGGCATCCGCTGGGACTGGTGGGAGCGGGCTTGACGATTTGGTGCTATTATTTCTTTCGCGATCCGGTTCGATCGGTCCCCTTGGCCCAAGGGCTGATCGTTAGCCCGGCAGATGGTGTGGTGTCGCTGATCGGTCCGGCTATACCGCCTGAAGGGCTGGGCCTGTCAAATGCGCCGCTGACGCGGGTCAGTGTGTTCATGAACGTTTTCAACTGCCATGTGAACCGCGCTCCTGTCGAAGGCCGGGTTTCGGCAGTTGTCTACCGCCCGGGTAAGTTTCTGAACGCTTCGCTCGACAAGGCCAGCGAGGACAATGAGCGCAATGCGCTTGCTATCGAAATGGCGGATGGCAGCAAGGTGGCCTTTGTGCAGATTGCAGGGCTGGTGGCCCGGCGGATCGTCTGTTTCGTTAAGCCGGGCGTACATCTGCGGCGCGGAGAGCGTTTTGGCTTGATCCGCTTTGGATCGCGACTTGATGTCTATCTGCCACCCGGGGCCGAACCGTTGGTGACCATCGGACAGACTACGGTGGCGGGGGAGACGGTGCTGGCAGATCTCCTCGGTGGGGCGCAACCGATGCAAGCTCGGCGGGATTGAAAAGTTGGCTGGCAAACCCCAAGGCCGCGAAATTGCGCTGATCCAGCTCTTGCCAAATGCAATGACGTTGGGCGCAATCTGCGCGGGAGTCACTGCAATGCGGATGGCGTTGACAGGTAACTTCGATCTTGCCGTAGCCTATCTGGTCGTGGCCGCCATTCTGGATGGCCTTGATGGCCGTCTCGCCCGCGCCTTGTCGAGTGAAAGTCTGCTGGGGGCCGAACTGGATTCACTTGCTGACGTGGTCAATTTCGGCGTTGCTCCAGCCATTATCCTTTATTTTTGGACCCTTGGTGACGCATCGATTTTGGGCTGGGCGTCAGCACTGGTCTATATCATTTGTTGCACGCTGCGGTTGGCGCGCTTCAATGTAAGTGCAAAGTCCGAGGTCGTCACCGATCGCCGCTTTTTCACCGGGGTTCCAGCTCCGGCAGGTGCATTGTTGGCGTTGGCCCCACTGGTGTTTGCGCATGCCTACCCGGAACTTGACGCGCCCCCGGCTTGGCTGACAGCGGCTTGGCTGGTTTTTGCGGCAGGGCTGATGGTCAGCCGTTTGCCGACTTTTTCGTTAAAGCTGAAGATTCCGGCAAGCTTGGCAAAGCCGGCATTGGTGTTGCTGGCTGCAGGAATCGTCGCCTTGGCAGTCTATCCTTGGCAAACTCTGCTGGTGGTCGATCTGATTTATCTTGTGAGTATTCCTCTGGCTCTCTTTGTTAGGCAATCTGTAGCGCACGCGTGACGGTACTTCAGGCGGATGGCGCCGCTATCACTAAGACCTAAGCCTGTTGGGCGCCGATTAACGATAGCACTTTCGGCGTGGCAACCTCGAAGGCCAGATGGCGCGCTGTGCCTTACGTTAGCGCGCGGAGTTGGCAAGTGCTTGAGGTTGTGGCGTAGGCACGGATTTGGCTCTGGGCCAATACGCAACGAACCTGTCAGTCACCGGCGTCGATTTTTGTAATGAAATGCTGGCCAAGGCGCGCGAACGGGTCCACCTGCGGAAACTGACCCAAGTGAAAGAGCTCCGCAAGATGGATGCCAAGGCATTCGACTTTCCTGACGACTATTTCGACACGGTCGTGGCAATGCATGTGATGTCCATCGTTCCGGATCCAGAACGTGTGGTCGCCGAAATGGCACGCGTCATCAAGCCTGACGGCAAAGTAGTCATGGTCAACCACTTTGCCAGCGGCAAAGGATTTGTGGCTGCGATTGAACGGCTTACGGCCCGGTTTTCCAACATGCTGGGTTGGCGTTCCGACTTTGAAAATGCCCAGATTCTTGGGGTTCCCGGCTTGGCAATTGCGCATGGCAGGTCATTTCAGGCCTTCGGTATAAAGACTTTTCTGGCGTTGCAAAAAACCAGCCTGATTGCGCCAACCCCTCGGTCGGCGTAGTCTGTCTTCATTCATTTGGGGGCTTCGATGAAATCTGTTAACTGGGGTGTACTCGGCGCGTCCAAATTTGCGCGCGACCATATGGCCCGCGCCATTCACGAGGCTTCGGGGGCGCGCCTGATGGCCTTGGCAACAAGCACCGCCGAAAAAGCGCAGGGCTTCAGGGATTTTTGCCCCGATCTGACGATCCACGCGACCTATGAAGCTTTGTTGGCTGACCCCGCCATCGAGGTCGTCTACATTCCCTTGCCCAATAATCTTCATGTCGAATGGACTTTGCGCGCCCTTGAGGCCGGTAAACATGTTCTGTGTGAAAAACCGATAGCGATGAAGGCGGATCAGATTGATGCGCTGATTGCCGCACGCGACCGCACGGGGCTTATGGCCACAGAAGCCTACATGATAGTCCACCACCCGCAATGGCAACGCGCGCGCCAACTTGTCGACGAAGGCGCGATCGGGCGCATTCAGCATGCTGACGCGGCCTTCAGCTATGACAACAGCGCCGAGCCCGGCAACATTCGAAACCGGCCCGAAACCGGTGGCGGATCAATCCCGGACATCGGCGTATACACGTTTGGTTCAGTGCGTTGGGTCACTGGTGCCGAACCTGTATGGCTGCAGTCACGAATTCGACGCGAACAAGGGGTTGACGTTTTTGCTCAGGTTTTGGGGGACATGTCCGGTCCCGATGGGCGTTTCACCTTTGCCTCCATGACCTCAATGCGCTTGGCGCCCCGTCAGGAAGTGACCTTTCAAGGCGAACACGGTTTCATCCGCCTGACCGCGCCGTTCAATGCGGGGCTTTTTGGGGAGGCGCAGTTGCATATGATTCGTCCCGGCCAACCGGACCAGATCGAACGTTTCCCCGGTGTTCGGCAATATCGCAATCAGGTGGAAGCTTTCTGCCAGTCCATACGCGGCGGGGCAGCCTTTGCCTGGACGCTTGAGAATGCGCGAGCGACGCAGGCAATGATTGACCTGGCCTTTGCAGGCGAGCAATCAGTCTGACCCCCAAGGTCGCTTGCGCCAATCTTGGCGCAGGGTTTCCCTCAGGAAGCGGCCCCTGCTCGCGCGTTTGATTTTGCCGATGGTTCCGCCTTCAGGCCTCAATTGCCTCCAGTTCATCGATCATCGCGCCGATCATCGACAGGCCTCTATCCCAGAATTTGGGGTCAGATGCGTCCAGCCCGAAGGGTGCCAGCAGTTCTTTGTGATGCTTTGATCCACCAGCCTTAAGCATGTCGAGATACTTGGTCTGAAAGTCAGGCAGCCCTTCTTCATATGCAGCATAAAGCGCGTTCACCAAGCCGTCACCGAACGCATAGGCGTAGACGTAGAAGGGCGAGTGGATGAAATGCGGGATATAGGCCCAGAAGGTTTCGTAACCCGGCATGAAGTCGAAGACCGGTCCCAGGCTTTCGCCTTGCACAGACATCCACAGCGCATTGATATCTTCGGGTGTCAGTTCGCCCGTCGCGCGTGCGGCATGAAGTTTGCATTCAAAGTCATAGAAGGCAATCTGGCGCACGACGGTGTTGATCATGTCTTCCACTTTGCCAGCAAGCAGGATCTTGCGCTCTTTGGCATCCTTCGCTCCTGCCAGAACAGCCCGGAAGGTCAGCATTTCACCAAAGACACTTGCTGTTTCGGCCAGCGTCAAAGGCGTATTGGCCAGTGTTTCGCCTTGCGGTGCGGCCAGAACCTGATGAACGCCGTGCCCAAGTTCATGTGCAAGGGTCATCAAGTCACGGGGTTTGCCTAGATAGTTCAGCATCACATAAGGATGCGCGTCGGTGACGGTGGGATGTGCGAAAGCACCGGGGGCCTTGCCGGGTTTCACGCCCGCGTCGATCCAGCCTTTGTCGAAGAAAGCGGGCAACATGTCTGCAAGAGCAGGCGAAAAGGCGCGATAGGCAGTCTCGACCGTCTTGCGCGCCTCTTCCCAACCAACAAGGCGGGTTTCTTCGGTGGGCAGTGGTGCATTGCGATCCCATACCTGAAGCCGTTCAAGCCCCAGCCATTTTGCCTTTAGCTTATAGTACCGATGAGACAGTTTTGGATAGGCCGCGACAACGGCGTTGCGCAAAGCCTCCACCACCTCGGGTTCGACATGGTTCGACAGATGCCGTCCTGTTTGCGGTGTCGGCATTTTGCGCCAACGGTCTTCGATTTCTTTCTCTTTCGCCAAAGTGTTATGAACGCGGGCAAACAGCTTGATATTCTTCTGGAAAACCGCAGCCAGGGCGTGCGCGCCAGCCTCGCGTTTGGCGCGATCCTGATCAGACAGAAGATTCAGAGTCGCTTCCAGATTCAGCTGATCTGCTTCTCCGTCGATCTTGAAACTCAGGCCTGCCATCGTCTCGTCAAAAAGCTTGTTCCAGGCAGAACTTCCAACAACCGACTGATCATGAAGAAATTTCTCCAGTTCGTCGGACAGCTGGTGGGGGCGCATAGCGCGCATCCGATCAAACGCGGGCTTGTAACGTGCCAAGGCGACGTCGGCAAAAAGTCGTTGATAGGTGGCTTCTTCTATCCGGTTGAATTCCAGGCTGAAGAAGATCAATGGCGTGGTGAAGGTAGTGACCTTGTCCTGACTGTCGGACATGAATTTCGCACGTCCGGCGTCCATCGTGTTCTGGTAATAGCGAAGACCCGCAAAGGACATGATCCGCCCGCCGACCTGTTCGATCCGCTCATGCCGATGGATGCAGCGCAGCATGTCCGCGGGATCAAGAGAGGCAAGCTTCCCTTGGTAATCCGCCGCGAAGGCCGAACATTCCTTTTCCAACCACACAAGATCACGAGCCAATTCTGGCGCATCTTCCGCCTTGTAAAGATCGGTCAGATCCCACTCTGGCAGGGTGCCCAGCCCAGCAGAACTTTCTGCGTTGGCATCGAAAAATGGGCGGGGGGCAATGCGAAGCATGGGCGGATCCTCTTGATTGACTCAGGCATGAATGGCGCAGGGCAATTGCGATGGCAAGGCCGCGCGCGGGGCAGGCCAACCGTTAGCGCGATTGTGAAAGAGCAGTGATGGCATGGCCATCTGGCATCTTTGCAAGCGTGCAGGAGTTTGTGGAACAGCAGAACAGCTCAAACGGTGTGTCTCACCGATTGGCATCAAATAAGGCAGCCACCTTGTCATAAAACCGGGCGCGCACGGCGGGCTTTTCCATCATCACTTCGTGCTCGGCGCCTGGAACAATATCAAGAATCGCACCGGGCCAGCGGGCCATGCGTTTATGCACTGGGGCGGTATCTACAATTCTTTCCAACGTCCCCAGTGCGGTCAGGCAAGGCAGGGAAGGCGAAGGCAGGTGACCTAGCGCTCGACATTCGTTCAGCGCTTCGTTCAGCCATTGATGCGTCGGTCCTCCAAGTGTCAGATCCGGGTGGGCACGTGCCTGACGCTGCATGAAGGCGTACATGGTGGCATCCCTTGTAAGCATGTTCTCGTCAAAGCTTGCTACCTCTACATAGGTTTTCTGCCGCGTGCTTGGCACATAAACGTGACCATGTCCGATGGAGCGGGTCAGCGTTGACAGTGTCCATGCGACGGGGCGTAGGGCAGATTGAATCTTGATGCCCCACATCGGAGCCGAGAAAGCCGTAGCCTTTACACGCAACCCGTTGGAAAGCGCCCTCAACCCGATCGCACCGCCCATTGAATGAGCCACAAGATAGAAGGGCTTTGGCAACCCTTTTACATGCGCAAGGGCGACAAGGGCCTTCACATCCTTCTGATAGTCCGCAAATGAATGGACATGACCTGCCATACGGTCGGGCAAGAGACGGTCCGCCAAGCCTTGGCCACGCCAGTCTATGGTAATCATCGAATAGCCCCGTTGCGCGAATTCGCGCGCTGCGGGTCCATATTTTTCAATATACTCCGTGCGGCCGGGAAACAGTAGCACCGTTCCTTTGGTGCCCGTGTTCCAAAAGCCGGCACGCAGCCGCACCCCGTCAGAGGCCATCAACCAAAGGCAAGCCGCCCCAGCGGGTGCATCGGCCACGTCATCATAAAACGGTGCCGATGCCACGCTCACGACAGGGCTGCGCCAAGTTGAATGGCCAGACCCATGTTGCCGTCAACGCTAAGCTTGCCCATCATGAAGGCGGCGGTTGGGTTCACATTACCTTCCAAAATTCCAAGGAAAGTCTCGGCGCTCGCGGTCAGTGTCACGTCTGCTGTTTCATCGCCGGGGCGCGCGCCGCTGGCGTCCAGCATCAATGAGCCTTCGTTCTTGATGACAACCTTTGCGCTGCCTGCAAACTTGGTCCCGACCTTCGCGTTTAACGCTTCGACGGCTTTATCAACGACGGCATTCATGCCAATTCCTCCAATTGTGATGCCGGACCTCTCGCATTCCAGCATATTTGCGTTAGATTGGGTTCGTTATGCAGATCTTGTCCACATTTCGCAAATATATCGTCGCGTCGATTTGTGGCGTGCTCATGGCGTTTTCGGTCGGAAGTCCGGTGCGCGCAGAAGATCTTGGGGCAAAATCCCAGTTGGATGACCTGTTCATGCAGCTTGCGGATCCGGCCAATACAAGCTGGGAGGCGGCGCTGAACCAGATCCAGACGGAATGGTCGAAATCCGGATCCCCCGCAATTGACCTGCTTTTGATGCGCGGAAGAAGGGCAATGGAAGAAGGCGACCTGCCCGCCGCCATCGAACATCTGACCGCTTTGACCGATCAGGCGCCCGATTTTGCGGAAGGTTGGAATGCGCGGGCCACTGCCTACTATCTGTCAGGGCTTTACGGCCCATCGATTTTTGACATCGAGCAGGTTCTGAGGCTGGAACCGCGTCATTTTGGCGCCATGTCCGGCCTTGGGCTGATTTTGCAGGAAATTGGCAGGACGGACGATGCCATCAGCGCTTTCAAAGCCTCGCTTGCTATACATCCGCACCAGTACGGAATAAGTCAGGCCTTGGAAAAGCTTGAGCAGGCGGCCTCGGGTACCGAACTTTAGGAGCTGGCCCGATGAACGCGCCCCAGTCCGGGCGGGGGAGGATCACTGCGGTCCTTGGCCCCACCAACACCGGAAAGACGCACTACGCGATTGATCGGATGCTGGGCCACCGCACCGGGGTGATCGGCCTGCCGCTGCGGCTTTTGGCGCGCGAGGTCTATGATCGAATCGTGGCACTGCGCGGACCTTCGGTCGCGGCGCTGATCACTGGAGAAGAGCGGATCATCGGTGAACGGGCACAGTACTGGGTCTGCACGGTCGAGGCGATGCCTACAGACATAGGTGCGGATTTTCTGGCGGTAGACGAGATCCAGCTTTGTGCGGACCCAGAGCGCGGCCATGTCTTTACCGACCGGCTTCTGAACGCCCGGGGTCTGCACGAAACCCTGTTCCTAGGGTCCGATACGATGAGGACCGCCATCGCGGCGCTGGTGCCCGGCGCGCAGTTTCTGCGGCGCGAACGCTTTTCCGAACTTTCGTACGCAGGTTCGAAAAAGATAAGCAGAATGCCGGATAGAAGTGCGATCGTCAGCTTTTCAGTTGAAAATCTGTATGCCATTGCCGAACTGATCCGCCGTCAGCGTGGCGGTTGTGCAGTGGTGATGGGCGCGCTTTCACCGCGCACCCGCAATGCACAGGTAGCCCTTTATCAAAATGGCGACGTGGATTTTCTGGTCGCCACCGACGCGATCGGGATGGGGTTGAACCTGGACATTGGTCATGTGGCCTTCTCGGCCACATCCAAGTTTGACGGCCGCCGCATGCGCCGCCTTTTCCCGCATGAACTTGCGCAGATAGCTGGGCGCGCGGGGCGGCACATGACACCTGGCACCTTCGGGGTGACGGGCGAGGCCTCGCCGCTGGACGACGAGGTGGTGGAGGCGATCGAAGAACACCGGTTCGCGCCGATCCAGCGGTTGAACTGGCGGTCCGGTGAGATGGATTTCGGGTCGGTCGACCGGCTGATCGCTTCGCTTGAGGTCGGCCCGAAAAGCGAATGGCTGATGCGCGGGCGCGAGGCCGACGATATTCTGGCGTTGAAGGCTCTGGTTGACCGACCCGAGATTGCCAGGCGAGCACATGCGCCGCGCGACGTGCGACTTCTGTGGGATATCTGCCGTATTCCCGACTTCCGCGCCATTTCATCAAATGAACATGCGACACTTCTGGCGCGCATATTCGACTTTCTGCAAGGCCAGGGAAGGGTGCCAACTGACTGGCTGGCCGAGCAGGTGCAAAGGATCGACCGCACCGAAGGCGAGATAGACACCTTGTCAAAACGCTTGGCATTTATCCGTACATGGACCTATGTGGCGCAGCGCAAGGGATGGGTTGATGACGAAAGTCATTGGCGCGACGAAACCCGCGCTGTAGAAGACCGCCTGTCGGATGCGCTGCACGCGAAACTGACGCAAAGATTTGTGGACCGGCGGACATCTGTCCTGCTTCGCCGGCTCAAACAGAAGGAGAGCCTTGTGGCCGAGGTGAACGACAAGGGTGAAGTGGCGGTGGAAGGCGAATTCGTCGGCCGTCTGGAAGGGTTCCGCTTTCAACAGGATGCGAACGCGACTGCTGATGAGGGGCGCACCCTGCGGCAAGCCGCCTATGAGGCGCTGAAGCCAGAATTCCATCTGCGCGCGGACCGGTTCTACAATGCGCCCGATACCGAAATGGATTTCACCGATCAGGGTGGCCTGATGTGGGGCAGCCATGCGGTGGGCAAGCTGGTGAAGGGCGCCGATCCCCTCAAGCCGCAGGTGGAGGCCTTTGTCGATGAAGAGGCAGGCTTTGACGTGACCGAAAAGGTCCGCCGTCGCCTTCAGCACTTCATCGACCGCAAGGTGGCCGCGGCGTTCGAGCCGCTTCTGGCTATGGGCCGGGACGAAACGCTTGTGGGCCTTGCCCGCGGCTTTGCCTTCCGCCTGACCGAACAACTGGGCGTCCTGCCGCGCGATGCCGTGGCCGATGATGTCAAGGCGCTGGATCAAGACTCGCGCGGCGCGCTGCGCAAGCATGGCGTGCGCTTTGGCCAGTATACGATCTTTCTGCCCTTGCTCTTGAAGCCCGCGCCCACCCGGCTGCGGCTTCTATTGTGGTCTTTGTTCAATGACTTGCCGGAATTCCTGACCAGCCCGCCGCCGGGTCTGGTGACGATCCCCAATATCGCCGATGTGCCGAAAGGCAACTACATCCTTGCCGGATATCATCCGGCCGGAACGCGGGCGATCCGCATCGACATGCTGGAACGTCTGGCCGATATCCTGCGCCAGAAGGACAGCCGCGCTGGGTTCGAGGCGACGGCAGACATGCTGTCGATCACCGGAATGACGCTGGAACAGTTCGCTGATCTTATGGCCGGCCTTGGTTACAAGGGCGAAAAGGCTGAACGCGAGAAGGTCAAGGCTGAACCAGTGACAGCTCCGGCTGCCGAAGGCGATGCGCCCGTAAATCCGATTCCGGAAGGCGAAGTCGCAATCCAGACCGTCACGGAAATGGAAACCTTCTACACGTTCACCTGGGCCCCGAAACCGCGTCCGCGCGCCGAACGCAGCCCTCGCCGGGATGCGGCACCACGCGATCAGGCGGCGCCCGATGTGGCTGTCGACAAACGCGAAGGTAAACCACGCGGCGAGCGCCGCGATGGTGGCCCGCGTGGCGACCGGCCGGAAGGTGCTCCGAAAGGTGATCGGCCGCGGCGTGACGGGGGCAAGCCCGACTTCAAGGGTGGCAAACCGAACCGCGACCGGCGCGAGGAGGGGGGGCGCAGCTTTGAAGCCCGCCCACCGAAGAAGAATGAACGAATTGATCCGGATAACCCATTCGCAGCTGCCCTCATGGGCCTGCGCGACAAGATCTGACACCCAACGGAAGTGGGCGACAAAATCCGTCTGGACAAATGGCTCTGGCAGGCGCGCTTTTTCAAAAGCCGCACCCTGTCAGCTGCCTATGTCGAGGCCGGCCATCTGCGGCTGAATGGCATGCATGTAACGAAGTCCGCGCAACTGGTGGGGCCCGGCGACGTGCTGACCCTGCCACTGGGGGCCGGAGTGCGCGTTCTGGAGATAGTGGCCTGTGGAACAAGGCGCGGGCCAGCGCGAGAGGCGCAAAGCCTTTTTCGTGCGGTGGGCGGGACTGCCGTGCCTCCAAATCCATTCGATCCAGAATGATTTCCCGTGTCACCTATAGCCCGCGAACAAGGGACTTTCCCCTGCCTGTTACCCCGCTCCCGCTTGAATGATCCGCCATCTGAGGCTAGGTAGCAGGCCGAACCGTTTCCTTCGGGGCCTGATCCATGACCTATGTCGTCACTGACAACTGCATTGCCTGCAAATACACCGACTGCGTCGAGGTCTGCCCTGTCGACTGCTTTTATGAAGGCGAGAACATGCTGGTCATCCATCCGGATGAATGTATCGACTGTGGTGTATGCGAACCGGAATGCCCGGCAGATGCCATCCGCCCCGATACCGAGCCGGATATGGAAAAATGGGTCGAGTTCAACCGCAAATACTCGGAAGCTTGGCCAGTAATTACCCAGCGCAAGGACCCGTTGCCCGAGGCGGAAGAACGCGACGGCGAGATGGGCAAGCTGGACAAATACTTTTCGGAAGTTGCTGGCTCGGGCGACTGATTCGCCAAAGGGCCGGTTTAACGGCGCCCCGGCGGGCAAAATTCGGGTCATTGTCGGCCCAGAAGCGGTGAAACCGGGCAATTTTCCGGCCGCGCCGTATCGCAGAGCTTTCTGAATGGCCAAAAATCTGCTATATGTTTCCCCACAAATGGATGAGGGCACCTGCAGGCCACCATTGCTTGGGCAGTGGATGGCCTTTTCAGCGACAAGGTTGGGCTGATGCCGTGGCGGCGCGCTACGGATAGGTTGCCTTGTCCGTAGCCGCAGGCTTGGCACGAGGATAAGCAGTATGACGAAGACAAAGAAATCAGATTTCCGCCCGAATGACTTCGTGGTCTATCCGGCGCATGGCGTTGGAAAGATCGTGTCGATCGAGGAGCAGGAAATCGCGGGGCTGCAGCTTGAGCTGTTCGTGATCTCGTTCGAAAAGGACAAGATGACGCTGCGTGTGCCCACTCACAAAGCAACCGAAATCGGTATGCGGCAGTTGTCGACGCCGGATGTCGTGACAAAAGCCTTGGAGACTCTCAAGGGCAAGGCAAAGGTCAAGCGGGCCATGTGGTCGCGCCGTGCGCAGGAATATGAACAGAAGATCAACTCGGGCGATCTGATGGCCATCGCGGAAGTCGTCCGCGATCTGTTCCGTACTGATGATCAGCGCGAACAATCCTATTCTGAACGCCAACTCTATGAAGCAGCACTGGAACGTCTGACCCGCGAAGTTGCCGCCGTTTCGGGTGTGGACGAGGCGGGTGCGCAGAAGCGTGTTGATGACATGCTGGTGACGCGCGCAGCCTGATCTGGTCTTGATCCGCACTGCATGAAGGCCCGTGGCTTAGGTCACGGGCCTATTCTTTTGTGACCGTGTCTTCGGCTGCGCCCTCCGGCGCGAGCCGCTGCAAAAGGGCGGCCTCCAATTCACGATTCAGTTCTTTTGCGCGTGCCACATATTCAGGGTTCTTGGTCAAGGGAACGCCGGGCTTCCACACTTCTGCAAGATCACGCATCGAAGCGCGGTCAAGATGGAAAAACAGCTTTTGAAGCTCCGAAGCTTCATATTCGGACAGGCCAGCGTTTTCGAGCGCATAGCGTGCAACTCGAAGGCTGGAATCGAAATAGTCACGCACAATGTCATTGGCCCCAGCACGGTAAAGCTCGAAGACATGTTCCCTGTCGCGAGCGCGGGCGATGATGTGAAGGTCGGGGCGCTGGCGGCGGGCATATTCGACAAGCTGGGTGACATTCTTGCGTTCGCCCATGCTTACAATCAAGATGCGCGCACTGTCGAGGCCGGCGGCCTTAAGAAGATCGGGGCGATTGGGATCGCCGACAAACCCCTTGAATCCGAAGGTTCGCAGCACGTCAATGATTTGCGGATCCGGGTCCAGAACCGTGGTACGAAAGCCCGACTGGGTAATCATCCGGTTCACCACCTGACCGAACCTGCCGACGCCAGCAATGATGATCGGTTGCTGCTCGTCGATTTCGTCTGCCTGCGACTGGGGTTCGCTATCGGCCATCCGGCGGGTGATCTGGTCATGCGCCAGAAAGAACAGTGGCGTCAAAAGCATCGACAGCGTGATGATCAGCAAGAGCGTCTGCGCGGTCTGATCGGGCAAAATGCGCTGCGCGACGGCAAAGGAGGTCAACACGAAGCCAAATTCTCCTGCTTGCGCAAGGCCCAGTGTAAACAGCCAGCGATCCCGACCATCGATGCGAAAGAACCGCCCCAGAGTGTAAAGGACAGCCCCTTTGACCAACATCAGGCAAAGGGTCAGCGTCAGAATTTTCAGCGGCTTAGATAAAAGCAAAGCAAGGTCCATGCCGCTGCCCACCGTGATGAAAAACAGGCCAAGCAACAGGCCCTTAAAGGGGGCGATGTCCGATTCCATCTCGTGCCGGAATTCCGAGTTGGCCAAAACCACGCCAGCAAGGAATGTTCCCAGGGCGGGCGACAGGCCTACCATGGTCATCAACGCCGCAATGGTCACCACGATGCAAAGTGCAAAGGCGGTCTGGATTTCGCGCAGTCGCGCGGAATGAACAAAACGATAGGCCGGTCGGACAAGGAAATGCCCTGCAAGCACGACAGAGGCAACCGCTGCGATCGTGACCAGCGTCACCCCCCAGCCCGGCAGGTCCTGAACAAGGCTCATCGCAGCGTGTTCACCTAGTGCGGCATTGGCCAGTGCACGGGCGGCCGGCAAGGCCAGAAGGGGCATGAAGGCCAACACCGGGATGACCGCAATGTCCTGCATCAACAGAACCTTGAATGCCCCGCGACCACCTTCCGTCTGCATCAGTTTCTTTTCGGACAGGGTCTGAAGAACGATGGCCGTTGAAGACAGTGACAGCGTCAGGCCGACAGTCAACGCCACCTCCCAAGACAGATCAAGCATCAGCCCGATCAAAAACAGCACTAGGCTTGTCGCCGCTATCTGCAAGCCGCCAAGCCCTATCAAACGCTGACGCATCGCCCACAGGACGGCAGGCTCAAGCTCAAGCCCAATCAGGAACAGCATCAGAACAACGCCAAACTCGGCCACATGCTGCAGGTTCTGGGTTTCGGACCCCACAAGCCCAAGCACCGGGCCGATCAGAATACCGGCGGCCAGATAGCCCAGCACTGATCCCAGCCCCAACCGCGATGCCACCGGCACGGCAATCACCATCGCAATCAAGTAAAGTGCCGCCTGATAAAGTATAGAATCCATTGGTCGTCTTTCAGATGGGTAGGGGGGCGTCGGGCTTGAACTGATCCATCACGATCTGGCTTTGAACCCGCGCCACGGCAGGATGCGCCAGCAGCACCTGATGGATCAGCCTGTTGAGCGCCGCAAGATTATCGCAATAGACCCTCAGCAGGTAGTCCGCCTCGCCCGTAAGCGTCCAGGCCGAAACGATTTCTGGCTGAATGCCCACAAGCCGGGAAAAGGCTGCCGTGGTTTCCGCTCCGTGGCGTGTCATCTGCACTTGTACAAAGGCCTGTACCGCCAGACCCAACCGCGCCGGATCAAGATGCGCCGCATAGGATTTGATCAACCCTTCCGTCTCAAGCCGTTGGCGCCGCCGACCAGCCTGACTCGCAGACAGATTCAGCGCCTCGCCCAGTTCTTGTGCCGTCAGATGCGCATTGCGTTGCAGCAGTGCCAGAAGGCGCTTGTCGATTTCGTCAATGGTGGTGCGTGGATCATGCATGATAAGTATCAATACCGCATTTTACGCGCGCAAGTGCATCAAAATTTGATGACAATGCGCAAAATCCGCAGGAACCAGGCGCCATAATGGAACTCACGCGCAAACAGGAGAATCCATCATGGGTCCATTTCCCCATTCTGCCCCAAAGTCTGTGATTTCGGCCGAAAATCCTGCCGGCACCGATGGTTTCGAATTTGTCGAATTTGCCCATCCGCAGCCCGATGAACTGCGTGCCCTGTTCACGCGCATGGGATATGTGCCGACGGCACGCCACAAGACAAAGGCGATCGAGCTTTGGCAGCAGGGCGATATCACTTACATTCTGAACGCTGAACCTGGCAGCCATGCCATGCGTTTTGTCGAAGAACATGGCCCCTGCGCGCCGTCGATGGGCTGGCGGGTGGTCGATGCGGGACACGCCTTTTCCCATGCCGTAGCCAAGGGGGCGGTTCCCTATATGGGCACGGATAAGGCACTTGATGTCCCGGCAATCGTCGGTATCGGCGGCTCGCTTATCTACTTTGTAGACCAGTATGGCGGGGCGAACCCCTATCTGGATGCCTTTGAATTTACGGCGGCTCCAAAGCCGGCCGGGGTTGGCTTTTTCTACCTCGATCACCTGACCCATAATGTTCACAAGGGCAATATGGATGTCTGGTTCAATTTCTACGGTGAAATTTTCGGCTTTAAACAGATCCGCTTCTTCGACATCGAAGGCAAGTTTACCGGTTTGCACAGCCGCGCCCTGACCAGCCCCTGTGGTCGAATCCGAATTCCGATCAACGAGGATCGCGGCGAAACGGGGCAAATCGTCGAATATCTGAAGCGATACAAGGGCGAAGGGATCCAGCACGTCGCAGTGGGCACCGACGATATCTATGGTGCGACAGACGCCATTTACGAACGCGGCCTGCGCTTCATGCCAAAGCCGCCGATGAGCTATTACGAACTAAGCAAGACCCGCGTGGTTGGACATGACGAGCCGCTGGACAAACTGGAAAAACATGGAATTCTGATCGACGGGGAAGGGGTGGTTGACGGCGGCGAAACCCGCATACTTTTGCAGATATTCTCGAAGACAGTCATAGGGCCGATCTTTTTTGAATTCATTCAGCGCAAGGGCGATGACGGGTTCGGTGAAGGCAACTTCAAGGCCCTGTTCGAGTCGATCGAAGCGGACCAGATCGCCCGTGGCGTTCTGAAGGCCAGCTGAAAGACAGTGCAAAGGAAATGAGGTCGCTTTCGCAAGCGGCTTCACCCTTCAGCCATCGTTGACCATTTTCAGGGCATAAGTTTTGCCACGTTTGACATAGCGCAGTTCATTGTCGGTAATGGCGGCGACTTTACCACCGTCAAGTCTGTCGCCGACCTGCACTTTGATGTACCGCCCGTTGGGCATCCGAACCAGCGCACGCCGGTTCGCTGAAGATCCATAAATGCCAATAAGGTTGATATCCCCAAGATCTATCGCGTTTGCCAGGGTCGATTTCTTGGAAACGGTCCGCGTCGTCGGCAGCGTCGCAATGCCTTCCTGTGGCTCGGGTTCGTCCACTTCCTGCGTAGAGGCAGGTTCAGGCTCCGGGTCCGGCTCGGCGGTCGTCTGTGCTTCGGCAAGTGCCGCCTCGACAGCGCTGTTGTCCACAGGAGGAATTGCGGCATCCGCCGCCTGTTTGGCCTTTGCAGCTGCTGCAACGGCTGCTGCACTGCGTGGCACTGGTTGGCGCGAACTGGCGACAGCCTGCGGCGAAGCCGCCGCGATGGCTTTTTCGGCGGCTTCTGCTTCTGCACGGGCAGCCGAGGCTGCAGCGTCGGCGACGGCTTCGGCTGCCTGACGTTTGGCTTCGGCCTTGGCCAGAATGTCCGCCGGGCGCGTTTTGGGCTTGCGCGCACTGTGGCGCGGGTCGACCGGCGGGGCCAGTTCCGCCACAGCTGGCGCTGTTGGGCCGGTCAAAGCCTCGGGTATGGGGATAGCCGGCGTCGGTACCAGATCGGCAGGTTTCGGGCGCGGGCGTTTATCTGCAAGCGGGTCGGGCTCTGCCGCCGGTTTGGCTAGGGCCGAGCGAGCGGGCGGCAGGCGAGGCGGCAGGCCGGCGAACAATGTGAAACCGTCTGGCGTGACCACGCCTTCCGAAGTGGCGGCAATTCGCCCCAGTTCATCAAAACGCAAAAGCGTGCCAAACGGCTGTGGCTGTGGCTGTGCTGCCAGTGGCGGATCGGTGACCAGGGCGGTGGCTTGCGGCAGAAGATCCGCGCTCAGTGCGCCTGGGCCAGCGCTTTCGGCGGCTACGGTGCCGATGCTCGCATCAGGCGCGGGTTGGGCCATTGGCGTAGCGACCTGAATGGGCGCTGCAGGGCGTGGCAGATCAATCTGTGGTGCGATGGTTGTGGACATGGGTGGCGCGGCCGTCAGCGGCGCTTCCAAGGCGGTCTCTGATACTTGTTCCGTTGTTTCGGATACGCCCGCAGGGCCAAGAAAGACAGCCCAAAGGCCTATTGCCCCGATCATCAAAAGGCCGGCTGCACCAAGCATAACCGGCGCAGAGGCAAGGCGCCCCGTTCGAGCCAGCCTGATGCCGCCAAAAACCGACGGTCTTGGCGCGCTGCCGGGGATTGTCCAACTGAATCGCTGACCAGGCAAAAGGCTGGCTTCGGTTAAATGGTTTCCATCCTGATCAAAGGCTGTTGTCCCCGCATTGCGGCTGAGGCCCGGCGGGCCGGGTCTGGCAGCCTGCACGCCAGCGTCATCACGCAACGGCGCCCCAAGCACGGGGGCCGCATGCGTTGCAGCGGGTGCTCGGGGCTTGATCGCCCGAATGCTCCCCAGGCGCGGAAGAATAGCCGCAAGCCGGCTGCCGGCGTCTTCTGGCATCTCTACCGCAAGGGAAGGTGCACGCCTGCTTTGAAAGTCAGTATGTGCCCGGCTTCTTGGCGGCATATCCGTCTCGGGTGCATCTTCTTCCGCCTCGCCGACGTCCACTTCGGTCACATCGACGAAGGGTGCCTCATTCTCCTGCGTTGGAACCGCAGGTAGGGCGTCAACAGCCGCACCGTCTACACCATCGTCCTGCACGGCTTCGAGCGTTGGAGCAGATCGCTCATCCGAGGACGAGGTTTCCCGCGTGATCGCGCTTTCCACTGCCGTCAGCTTGCTGACTTCGTCAGGATCGTGGGTATGCCCGCCCTCCGTGTCCGAGGGCGCAACCACACCGGTAGCCTGCGTCTCTGTGGCAGGCTCGGCAGCGGCGATGACAACCCCTGCCGGTTTGGCAACCACAGCAGGTACCTGCGGCAATGGGCTTTCTTCGTGGCTCAATTCTGCGACGGCGGCTTCTGCGACTTCGGCCTCGGGCGCAAGGCCTGTGGCTATGTCGTTGGCGGCTGGCTGTTCAGGCAGTTCGGCAGGCAGCTGCGACGTGGCAGCTATGGCTGGCTGCGCAAGGCCGGGTAGCGCGCGAAAAAGCGCGGCAAGCGGCGCATCCGCCTGGGCGATCACCCGCGCCGGATCCTGATCCCGATCAAACCGCGCGTCTTTTGGCAGATGGTGGCTGGCGACCGAAGTCAGGCCAAAGAACGGCTCACCGGCAAAATGCTCACCTTCGGGGATCGCCACGAACCCGGCGGGGCAAAAACCGTAGGCTTCCGCAAAACCTTCGGCTTCCTCAAGCGTTTCGCGTGCAACGACTGCGACCTTCACCTGATCGCCCTGACGGGAAAAGTCGAAGACCAGGTCTTCGACCGCATAAGGTGTTCGCCCCGCCAGCGCTTCCTGAATCCGGGCGCGCCTGCTGGCCTGATCAGGTCCGGGCGCCTCCATCGAGAAGTACAGGATCTGCGAATTAGGCAAGATCAGCTTGCTGATAAAGCCTTCGGGCGCTCGGGCCTGTGCCAGAACTTTCATGCCGGCAAGCTGATCGCCCAGCGACGGGTCGTCCAGACTGGCGCGGCCAATGCGCACCCAGCCACCTGCCGCGCGTTCCAGCAGACTTACCGCTTCGTGGGACAGATCAAGTGCGAAACGTGGTTTCATGACAGGCATCTAGCATAGGGCAAGCAGCCACATCAGCCACCTTACATTGCGCCGATAGCCCTAAAGCAGAAAACCGCCGAATGAAAGAACCACCGCCAAGGAATGACTTGCGACGCGCGTCGCATATCCCACATGTGATCTGCATCAAGGGAGGATTTTCCATGCGCCTTTTCAATGTGTTTGCCGCCGCGACTTTTCTGGTGCTTCCCATGCAGTCGGCACCTGTCTGGGCCGAGGAAAGCCAGGCCGCAATTTCAGTGACTGGCGAAGGCCAGATCGCGGCAACTCCCGATTTGGCGACGGTGTCGCTGGGTGTAACGGTTAGTGGCGACACGGCAAAAGCGGCTTTGGATGCAAACAGCATGGCACTTGCTGCTGCCATAGACCGGCTGAAGGCCGCAGGGATCGAAGACCGCGACATTCAGACTTCGGGGCTGTCGCTGGGGCCTATCTATGATTATTCGTCAGGCGGCAGTGGCCCTCAGACAATTCTGGGGTATTCGGCGTCGAACATGGTGACGGTGCGCGTCCGGGCGTTGGATCAGGTTGGTTCGGTCTTGGATGCCGCGGTGACAGACGGCGCCAACACCTTGAACGGAATCTCGTTCGGTCTGGCCGATCCGGTGCCGGCAACCGACGAGGCGCGCAAGGCGGCCGTGGCTGATGCCCGTCGCAAGGCCGAACTTTATGCGGCTGCTGCCGGGGTCAAGGTTGGCAAGGTCTTGTCCATCAGCGAAAATGGCGGATATGCGCAGCCAATGATGATGGCCGAAGCGATGGCGGGCAAAAGTGCCGCGGTGCCGGTGCAGGCAGGCGAGCTGAGCGTTGCCGCCTCGGTCAATGTGACCTTTGAACTGACAGAGTGAAGGCAACAGCCGAAGCATATTTCCTTAGACGCCCGCCAGCTTGCGGGCGTTTTCATGCGCGACGGCCTAGATCAGGCTGACCCAGCCACGGGCGATCGCCAGACCGGCGGCATCCGCGGCCGGCCCGTGTTCGGCGGCGACGGCGGGATAGTCCTGTAACCAGCCCGGCCGGATCCGCTCTACCGTGTCGGGGAAGTCGCGGTTCCAGTTTTCGACCACCGTGCGGCTGGCCTCGAAGTGGAACTGCATCGCGTAGCTTGCGCGCCCCATGCGGAAACACTGGCTGTTGGCCGTTGGATTTCTTGCCAGATGGACGCAGTCCGCCGGAAGCGTGAAGGTGTCCTTGTGCCACTGAAAGGAATGGAAGTCGGCCTTCAGAACCGACAGGACCGGGTCATCGCGTCCTTCGTCGGTAAGTTCGATCTGACGCCAGCCGAATTCCGGTGTTGTCCCCAGATGGTTTTTTGCCCCGTAAGCCCGCGCCATCAGTTGCGCACCTAGACAAATTCCCAGCACTGCCTTGTCGGTCTGCCCCATTCGCCGCATCAGCCGGATTAGCTCGGGCAGATAGGGATGGGTGGCATCGGCCAGCGCATGCTGCTCTCCTCCCAGGACGACCAGCGCGTCATGATAGGATCCATCCGGCAAAGCCTCGCCCGCCCAGGCGCGGAAGACCTGGATTTCTGCATCCGCCTCGCGCAGGGCGACGCCTACCTGACCAAGGGGAGAGATTTCGGTATTGTCGATCACCGCAACGCGCATTTCAATCCTCGGAGCCGCTTCCGCGAAAGAATGATCATGGGTGATCGACAAGGACAAGAGGGAGCGCGCTGATTTGCCCTTGCCAAGCCCGGCCCCCCGTGAAAGAGCGAAGCGCCAAACGTAATCGCCCGCAGGAGGTTTCCATGCAGATTCGTGAGGCTCTCACATTCGACGATGTTCTTCTGGTTCCGGCCGCCTCGAGCGTGCTCCCATCGGATGCCGACACCATGACCTTCGTCACGAAGGTGATCCGCATGAACATCCCGCTTTTGTCGTCCGCGATGGACACCGTGACCGAGGCGCGCATGGCGATTGCCATGGCTCAGCAGGGCGGCATCGGGGTCATTCACCGTAACCTCGGGGTGCTGGAACAGGCGGCCGAAGTCAGCCGGGTGAAGCGGTTTGAAAGCGGCGTTGTCGACAATCCGATCACGCTGCGCGCCGACCAGACCCTGGCCGATGCAAAGGCCCTGCAGGCTCGCTACAACGTGACTGGCTTTCCGGTGGTGGATGAGACGGGCCGCGTGGTGGGTATCGTGACCAACCGCGACATGCGCTTTGCCAGCGACGACAGGACGCCGGTCAGGGCGATGATGACCTCGGAAAACCTTGCGCTGCTTCAGGAACCGGCAGATCTGGAAACCGCGAAAAACCTGATGAAGGCGCGGCGGATCGAAAAGCTACTGGTCACAGACGCGCAGGGCAAGCTGACCGGGCTTCTGACGCTTAAGGATACCGAAAAGGCGGTCCTCAACCCCTTTGCCTGCAAGGATGACATGGGTCGTTTGCGGGTGGCGGCGGCTTCGACTGTCGGCGATGCGGGATTTGAACGCAGCGAGGCCCTGATCGACGCCGGTGTCGACATGGTGGTGATCGACACGGCGCATGGCCATTCCGAAGGGGTGGCCCGCGCGGTGGAGCGGATCAAGAAACTGTCGAACCGGGTGCAGGTGGTGGCCGGGAACGTTGCCACCGCCGAGGCCACGCGCGCCCTGATCGGGGCAGGGGCAGACGCGGTGAAGGTCGGGATCGGGCCGGGGTCGATTTGCACCACCCGGATCGTGGCCGGTGTGGGCGTGCCGCAGCTGACAGCAATTTTCGACGCGGCGGGAGCGGCGGGTGATATTCCGGTCATCGCTGACGGTGGCATCAAGTTTTCCGGCGACTTCGCCAAGGCGATCGCGGCGGGGGCGTCCTGTGCGATGGTCGGTTCCGCGATTGCGGGAACCGACGAGTCCCCCGGCGAAGTGATTCTTTGGAATGGCCGCAGCTACAAAAGCTATCGCGGCATGGGGTCACTGGGCGCGATGGCGCGCGGATCGGCTGATCGGTATTTCCAGAAGGACGCGGCCAGCGACAAGCTGGTGCCGGAAGGGATCGAGGGGCAGGTGCCTTACAAGGGATCGGCGGCGGCAGTCGTTCATCAGCTGGTCGGCGGATTGCGTGCGGCAATGGGTTATACCGGCAACCGGACGATTGCAGAGATGCGCAAGAACTGCGAATTCGTCCGCATCACCGGGGCAGGGCTAAGCGAAAGCCACGTCCATGACGTGCAGATCACCCGCGAAAGCCCGAACTACCGGTCGATGTGACCGGTCCTGACCGCGCGATGACGACAAGGCGCGCGAAGGGGGAAACCCCGACGCGCGCCTTTTGGTTTGGAGGGAGTTGCGGGCCAAGTAGGGCCTGTCCGAGTTCGGACAAAATGATATGCCATTGAAATCATTATAAATCGCATTTTTTGTTAAGCGAATATTAGGGATTTGGAGACCCCCGAGGTGGTTCCACAAGGAAGCCTCTGATCGTCGCTGATCCGTGGGCTTGCCAGTGCTGCCGGAAGCTGAGGGGATGCCGCTTGGGCCTGTGGCCTTTGGCCGGAACCTTCGATAATAAGGGATCGACCGTTGCCGCAGGCGTTTTCTCAGCCGTGTGCGGCATAAGTAAAATGAAGCCTCGCCAAAGGATTGCGGGGTAATCCTCAGGTGTTTCATGACCCCCGCCGCCCGTATTTCCGCCGCGATCGAGATTTTGGACCGCATTCTTGCTGGCAGCGCCGCAGAACAGGCCTTGACCGGTTGGGCGCGCGCAAGTCGCTTTGCCGGATCCGGGGATCGGGCGGCGGTGCGCGACCATGTGTTTGATGCCTTGCGGTGCCTGCGCAGCTATACAGCGCTTGCCGGGGCTGAAAGTCCTTCGGGGCGGGCGTTGATGATCGGGGCTGGCCTTGCCGCCCATTTCACCGGCATCGCCCATGCGCCAGCACCATTGAGTGAAGCCGAGCAGGCAGCGCTGGGGCGGGCCTTGCCGCTTGACCAGATGCCCGAAGCCGTTCAGGCTGATTGCCCGGACTGGTTGGTCGGGCCACTGCGCGACAGGCTGGGCGCTGCCTTTCTTCCGGCGATGCAGGCACAGCGCCAGCGCGCGCCGGTCTGGTTGAGGGTCAATCTGGCGCGGATCAGCCGCACGGATGCGCAGGCGCAACTGGCCGCCGAAGGGGTTGAGACAGAGTCTTCGGATCTTGCATCATCGGCGCTGAGGGTTTTGGGAAAATCAAACAAGATCAATCAGTTAACGCTTTATCTTGAAGGGTTGGCGGAACTTCAGGATATTTCCTCTCAGGCAGCCGTCGAGACTTTGGCCTTGCGCGATGGCATGAAGATTCTTGACTATTGCGCGGGTGGTGGCGGCAAACTTCTGGCGATGGCGGCGCGGGTGCGGGCGGAATTCTTTGCCCATGATGCAGCGCCGGAGCGGATGCGCGATCTGCCGGTGCGCGCGGCGCGGGCGGGTGTTCACGCGACATTGGTGCAGACAGATGCGCTGACTGGCAGACATTTTGATCTGGTGCTGGTCGATGCGCCCTGCAGCGGGTCCGGCACCTGGCGGCGTACGCCCGATGCCAAATGGCGGTTGACGCAAGACCGCCTGATAGAGTTGTGCGCGCTTCAGGCGCGGGTTCTGGATCAGGCGGCGCTACTGGTGCGACCGGGTGGCACACTGGCCTATATGACCTGCTCGCTGCTGGGTGGCGAGAATGCGGATCAGGTCACCGCGTTCTGTGGGCGCAGACCGGATTTTGCCCGAAAGGCAGAGCGCAGTTTCCTGCCCTCTGATGGGGGTGACGGATTTTTCGTAGCTCATCTGCATCGCGCCTAGGTCGCGGCATTGCAAATAAATACACGTTATGATTGTGTTTGAGTGGTGTTTAATCGCCAGTTAAGCATTTCCAGTCGGAATGCTGGAAGCGAATCTGTTTCTGGGGGCCGAACCTTGTCGAATCCCGTTCTTTCACCACATCCCGTCGCGCGAACGGCTAGCCGGCTTGCGCCGCATGGGGGGTATCTGGTCATTGGCGCCGTAGCGGTGGCGATGACCGGCGCCGCCCTGCCGTCCGGTCTGCCTGTGCTGGCGGCCTATGCAGCCGCTGCCACGTTGGCGATACTGGCACTTTTGCTGCAACTGATCGGGGCGCGGCAGAAAAAGCAGGACACCGGCCTGCACGAACAACTTGCGGCGTTCATCGCGCAGGATGCCGCACCTAGCTTTTCAACCGATTCCGAGGGCGAAGTCTGTTACCAAAACCGTGCCGCCGTCGAACGGTTTGGATCACGTGGCGGGCAGACGCTGGCGCGGTCCCTGTCAGATATCTTCGCCAGTCCGGCGGGCGTTCTGAGCCGACTGCAGACCCGCGCCGAGGCGCTGGGGGCCGCGCGTGAAGATCTGGTCACCCGTCGCGGCCATGTTCGGCTGGCCGTTCACCGTATCTATGATCAGGGCTATTTGTGGCGGCTGGAAGACATGGTCGAACGAGCCTCTGGCGGACGCGGTGCCGAATCCATCAGCCTGCCGATGCTGACCGTGTCCAAAAGCGGCGCGATCCTGTTCATGAACGAGGCCTTGCGGCGAGTGGTGGGCGATAGGGTCAAGACACTGGACCGGATTTTCACCGACCTGCCGGTCCGCCCCGGCGAAGAACATGAAATTTCGGGCCCCGACGGACGGATCAAGACCCTGGTGGCCGAAGTCGAAGGCACCGGGGGACGGCGCGAGATCTACTTTCTGCCGGCGCGCGGCAATGTGGCGGGCACCCATGACCCGACGGCGTTTGACCGGCTGCCAGTGGCGCTGCTGCGCCTGAGCCAGACCGGAGAAATGCGCGAGGCGAACCGGGCTGCGCGCGCGCTGATCGGGGAACAGGCGCAGGGCGTACTGTTGGCGGACCTGTTCGAGGGGTTAGGGCGTTCGGTCAGTGACTGGCTGGCGGATGCGCTTAGTGGGCGGGCGGAAAATCGCCCTGAAGTGCTGCGATTGCGCGGGCAGGAAGAGGATATTTTCCTTCAGGTCATCCTGTCGCGCGTGGTCGAGGAAGGACGCACCGGGCTGATGGCGATCCTGTCGGACGCTACCCAACTGAAGACGCTTGAAGCCCAGTTCGTGCAAAGCCAGAAAATGCAGGCGATCGGCCAGCTTGCCGGCGGTGTTGCCCATGATTTCAACAATCTGTTGACCGCGATTTCAGGGCACTGCGATCTGCTGCTGCTGCGCCATGAAAAGTCGGATGCCGATTACGCGGACCTGACGCAGATCAACCAGAACGCCAACCGCGCGGCCAGTCTGGTGGGACAGCTTCTGGCTTTTTCGCGCAAGCAGACGTTGAAACCCGCCGTCATTGATCTGCGCGACAGTCTGGCCGATCTGACCCATCTGCTGAACAGGCTTGTCGGTGAGAAAATTCAGCTGACACTGGTGCATGACCCCGATCTGCGCCCAATTCGCGCCGACCGGCGGCAGCTGGAACAGGTGATGATGAATCTGGTCGTCAATGCCCGTGATGCCATGCCGGACGGCGGGCCGATCGAGGTAGCCACGCGCAATGTGACTCTGAGCGAAGATCTTGTCCGCGACAGGGCCCGTGTTCCAGCCGGCGAATATGTCATGGTTCAGGTCGCAGATCAGGGCATCGGCATTGCCCCGGACAAGCTGACCAAGATTTTCGAACCATTCTTTACCACCAAACGCCCCGGCGAGGGAACCGGGCTGGGGCTTTCGACGGCCTACGGCATCGTCAAGCAGTCTGGCGGCTATATCTTTTGCGATTCGACGTTTGGGCAAGGAACCACCTTTTCCCTGTTCTTCCCGGCGCATGTGCCTTCCATCGCTGATATTCCCGATATTCCCGATATTCCGGACGCACCCGCGCTACGGGCGCAACCGCGTACAACCCTTCAGGGGCAGGGCGTAATCTTGCTGGTGGAAGACGAAGCGCCGGTGCGCGCCTTCGCCAGCCGGGCCCTGACGATGCGCGGCTACACGGTGATCGAGGCGGATTGTGCAGAGACAGCCCTTGAGCTTTTGGAGGACCCGTCACTTGCGATAGATGTGTTCGTGACCGACGTGATCATGCCGGGCATGGATGGGCCTTCCTGGGTGCGAGAGGCACTTAGAGCGCGTCCTGGTACGCGGGTGGTGTTCGTTTCCGGTTATTCCGAGGAAAGCCTGACGGAAGAACGCGACCGCATTCCGAATTCTGTTTTCCTGCCAAAGCCGTTTTCGCTGAGTGAACTGACGGCGACGGTCCAGGCACATCTGACCTGACACCGCAGGGTCAATGCCGCGTGGCCAAATTCGGACTGGTGATGTTCAGGGCAGGCTGTTGTACAGGGCGTAATCATCGGCAAGGTGCGCGCGCAGGCGTGCCTCGGTTCCCGGTTCAAGAACGAGGGCAGCCTTGGGCGAGACATTCAGCCTGGGCAAGATGATTTCGCAACCGAGGCGATCTTCGAAAAAATGCACGAAGCGGTCGATCTCCTCGTAGCGGAAGATCTGATCGACACCCGCCCGTCCGTTCTTGTAACCCAGAAACTGTGCCTGTGAGCCAACCGCGATGTGGGGGGGCGGTGTTGACGACAGATAGGATTGCGCGACGGTTTCGAAGCTCAGACCCTCGGTCGATCGCGGCAAGTCGCGGATGTCATCCCGTTGCCGGTAACGCCACCAGCTGCCAAGCCAGTCGATCGGATCGCGCATCAGCGCCACGGTGGTGAAGGGCGCACCGGCGGCGTCTTCAAGTAACGGTGCCATATGGCGCGAAAAGCTCCAGGCCGACATGTGCTTCAGTTCTGGCGGGCGACGGATCGCCACCTGCGCCAGCGATTCCAGCGCCGTCTCGATGGAGGTTGACCCGGCTTTCGGCGTCGACAAGAAAACCAGACGCTCTTTCCAGAAAATCAGCATGCGTTTGTCAGAATCCTTGACGTTGATGGACTGACCTCTATCGGCCCTCGGCTGGGGCTGACAAGGATGTAAACGGCTTATTAACCAATCGCCCGCAAAGTGGACGCAGAAATTTCGATTGAAATGTTCTTGATTTGATCTCATAAGGTGAGAACAAGAGGCGAACAAAGCACGGATTGCCGCCCCTCGCGGGGTGTGAAATAAGGAGCGGGACAATGTCAGTGGCGAACGTTTTTGATATGAATGACAAAAAGACCGGCGACAAACAAAAGGCGCTCGACAGCGCGCTGGCCCAGATCGAGCGTCAGTTCGGCAAGGGATCCATCATGCGCCTTGGCGCCGGCAATCCGGTGCTTGAGATCGAGTCCACCTCGACCGGATCGCTTGGTCTGGATATCGCGCTTGGGATTGGCGGATTGCCCAAGGGCCGGATCATCGAAGTTTACGGCCCTGAATCGTCGGGCAAGACGACGCTGACGTTGCATGTGGTGGCCGAAGAACAGAAAAAGGGTGGTGTCTGCGCCTTTGTTGATGCTGAACATGCGCTGGATCCGCTTTATGCCCGCAAGCTGGGCGTGAATCTGGACGAGCTGCTGATTTCGCAGCCCGACACCGGGGAACAGGCGCTTGAAATCGTCGATACGCTGGTGCGTTCGGGCGCCGTCAGCCTGGTTGTTATCGATTCGGTCGCGGCATTGACGCCCAAGGCCGAACTTGAAGGCGATATGGGCGATGCGACCGTCGGTGCGCAGGCCAGGCTGATGAGCCAAGCGATGCGCAAGCTGACCGCTTCGATCAGCCGGTCGAACTGCATGGT
>CANJQT010000030.1 GCA_947476475.1 Paracoccaceae bacterium
ACACCGCTCGGGGCGAAAAACGCTTGCCCAGCGAGCAAAATCAGGCGATCTTGAAGTCAAGCGGCAGGCCACTTGGGGAATGTCGGATCAACACCTTAGTAGCCAACTTCTTTCAAGCAGCCCGGTTGAAGGAATTGAAAGAAGTCCCGGGCGGCCCGCTCGCCCCGCGCCTGACATGACCAGACCACCCTTCGGGGCCTGGCGAGACCGCAGCCTTCACCGGCCAGCTCTCCCGCCACGCTCGTCCAAGCGAAGAGGAGGTCTACGTGACCCAACCCAACGAACACCCGCGCTGCATGCTGGCGCTCGATCTTGGAACCACGGCAGGATGGGCCCTGCGTGGCCATGACGGTCTGATCACGACTGGCACGGCCAGCTTCAAGCCTGGCCGCTATGATGGCGGGGGGATGCGTTATTTGCGCTTCACCAATTGGCTGACGGAACTTGACCGGTTGTCCGGCCCGATCTCAGCCATCTGGTTCGAGGAAGTTCGCCGCCACGCCGGAACTGACGCGGCTCATGTCTATGGCGGTCTGATGGCAACTTTGACCGCGTGGTGTGAACTGCGCGGCGTCCCTTATCAGGGCGTCCCGGTCGGTACGATCAAGCGCCATGCGACCGGCAAGGGCAATGCGCCCAAGGAGGCAATGATCGCAGCGGCCCGCGCCCGCGGGTTCAGCATCGTCGACGACAACGAGGCCGATGCTATTGCGTTGCTGGTCTGGGCGATCGAGACGAATGGGGGTGTGGCATGAGGCTGTACCCCAAGGGATACGGCGGCCAGCGCCGGGATCCGGAGCAGGTCAAACGGGACGGATGGCACGAGCAGCGCATGCTGGCCGTGTCGCTCGACGACCCACGCCTGACCTGGCCTGAGCGTGAACTCGTCCGACAGTTAGGGGACAAGCTCTATGGCAAGCTTCCCGCGGTGCGGGAGGTGCGCCATGGCTGATCGTGTCTGGACCGCGGACGACGTCGCCGATCATTTCGAGGAAGCCTTCCGCACCCTGCGCAGGCTGCCGTCAGTGAAGGCACAGGGCTATTTCAACACCTGGCCCGACATCGTGCGCACCAGCCGCGAGATCGCGGCGATGGAACCGCAACCGATGCGCGTCTGGCCCTCGGCCGCCGCGATCACCCGGCTCGAACAGACCTTCGACTGGGTGCTCTGGATCGAGGAAGCGGAGCGCAAGCTAGTCTGGTCGCGTGCCGCCCGCGTGCCGTGGAAGCAGATCGGTGGCGAGTTGGGAGTGGATCGTACCACTGCGTGGCGGAGGTGGCAGCTGGCACTGACGAAGATCGCAGCAAGGCTGAATGCTATGTGAATCCAATGTGTTGCAACACTTTTGTGTTCGACACATGCAACATGTCCGTGCTATCCGAAGGGCATGATGGGGAGAGTGCGTCGGGAGACGGCTCTCCCCATTTCGTTGTCGGAGTCCGCTGGACCCCGGTATTCAGCGAGGGTTCGGGCAGAATCTTGGTCGGCCTATTTGACGTTCCACGGCGGATTGAACATCCAGATCAAGACCCGCTCAACAGCCGAGACTCGGTGATCTGGCGTTATCTCCAACCACTGAGCAAAGACAGTCTTCTTGATATGATCGCGGCGGATGAGACGATCTGGATACTCGATCTTGAATGCACGCTGAATGGCATGGCTATCGTCGCCGGAAATATGTTTGGCAGTCAGGCGATCCTTGAGGCCCTTACGCCCTTTCGCTTCTCCGACGTACATGATTTCGGTTCCGACGCTCAGCACATAGACGCCAGTCGTAGCTGGGGGTGCAGCATTACCGAGCGGAACAGGGCGTTGTGAAAGCAAAGCTGTGATGTCGCTTGAAATCGATGAAAGCGCAGCTTCGATCTCAATAGTCGGTCGCAAGGCCACTCGATGGCTCCCAAATTGGTTTCCTTCTGTCCGCGAAGCACGCTCTGCGAGCAGTTATTGTCAAGTCCAAACAAGCATTCGCTCCGATAGCTTCCTTGGGCGAACGCAGCGTCCGGCCGCAGTCCACCCTGCCAAACAGCGGAAATCGTGGTTCCTTCTTGGCGATATTCGTATGCTGGCGGGCGAAGCGCGGCGCATCGCCAGCGACAGGGCCGAATTTTTGGGAAGCCACCCCGGCCGGAAGCCACCGCGCAACCTGAAATAACAACGCAATAACAGCGCCTTGGCCGGTGGACTCCGCGGTGGATACCCTGGACCCCGGAATCCAGCTTGAAGCCGGTGGACTCCACCGGGCCGGAAGCCACCGCGCGCCGCCCAAGTGCCGCTCCCATCATCGACAGGACTCCTCATGACCGTCGCCTTCGCCCCCGAGCGGATCGAGATGTGATGGGATGGACGGCCCCACCCCCAGCGCGGTGCTAGAGCGGGATGACGCTTGAGTGAATCCATTGGGATTGTTGATTTCCACTGAGAAGGGACCCGGGTAGGCGGTAAGCGGGAAGCTGAGGCCGTTCAGGGCCTGTAGTTCCAGGGCATGAGGGCGCCGATTCTGGCGCTTGGCCATTGGTTGGCGATGCGTTCGAGGGTCTGTGTCAGCCAAGCCGTGGGGTCGACGTTGTTCATCCTGCAGGTCTGCAGGAGGGTGGCGATGGTGGCCCATGTGCGGCCGCCCCCGTCCGATCCGGCGAAGAGGCTGTTCTTGCGGGTGATGGCCCGGGGCCTGATCGTGCGCTCGACGATATTGGAGTCCAGCTCGATGCGGCCGTCCGCAAGGAAGCGCTCGAAGAAGGCGCGGCGGGTGGTGGCGTACCCGTTGCGCTGCGCACGCCGCGCGGGGTGCTTCTCGCCGTAGGCCGCAGCCGTCACTGCGCCGACCTCCAGTTCCATCAGCCGTTCGGCGGCAAAGCCGATCATCTCGCGCAGAAGATCGGCGTCAGGGGTCTTCTCGACCAAGTCGCGCAGGTTCATCATGTCGGTGGTCATCGGTGGAATCTCCGGTCCAGGTTGGTGTCAGCAACCAGACCCTACCGGAACATCGCCGGTGACCACCTCACCCAGAACCTACACCACGATCAGGGACAGCATCGTTTGTAATCCGTGAGTGGTTGGCCGGCTGAAATCTTCGCCACTGAATCAAGCCGAAGCGGATTCGATCCAGTCGATGACCAAGCCGTCTATTCCAGCCCGCCGGATCAGGCTACGTGAGGCTTGGAGGCAGTCGGCGACCACCTTATCCTGATCTACCCGCGTTGAGCGGCCGTTCTCGACCACGATCTCGCCCTCGACCATGACATGCCTAACATCGGACCCCATCGTCGACAGGGTCAGGCAACAGACCGGGCGGAGGGCCGGCTGGTGGTGGATACCCCTCAGGTCGACCACGGTCAGGTCAGCCAGGGTACCCTCCGCGAGCACGCCGAGGTTCCGGCGCAGCATCCTGCCACCGTTCCGCGTTGCCAGGGCCAGGATCATTTCCGAACTGGTGGCGTCTGGTTGAAGCTCACGCAGTCGTTGCAAGATATGGGCGGCTTTCATCGCCTCGAACATGTTCATTCCGGTGCAGGCGGTTCCATCGGTGCCGAGGGTGACATTTACACCTGCGCGCATCAGCGGCCCCAGTGGCAATATGCCCGAAGCCAGATACTGGTTGCAGACCGGATTGTGGATCGCAGTCGCACCCGCTGCACCTAGAAGGGCGATCTCCTCCTCGTCGAACCAGATCGCATGGGCAAGGGTGATACGGTCATTCAGGATGCCCGCGTCATGCAGCCATCTCGCAGGGCGCTTGCCGTGGATCGACTCGAATATCTCAACCTCGAACATTGATTCGCTGCAATGGGCCTGCCAGGAGGTGCCGGTTTCCATGGCCAGATCGTGGCAGGCGATCATCAGCTCCGGGTCCAGATAGACGACATTGAGCGGCATCGGCCAGACCTCGACCCGCGATCCTGTGGGGCGCGCGGCGATGCAGGCGCGGGTGATGTCCAACTCCTCCTGCGCGGTATATCGGAACAGCCGCGGGTCGCAGTTCATCCGGCGGCCGCCTTCGACCATCGGGCCGTAGATGCCGCGTGCCACAACACCGCGGACGCCGACCTCTTCCATCGCCTCTGCAACGGCAAGGATGGTCCCTTCATCGACTGGCGCATAGTGGTTGTCGACCAGTGTGGTCGCCCCACCGAGGAGACTACTCAGCGTCGCCATGCGCACCGCGGCAACCGCTTCGTCCCGGGTGATGTTGGCCGAAAGCGGCATCATGAACTTGGCTAGCCAGGGCAGAAGCGACATGCCGTCGCCAAGGGTCTTGCCCAAGCTCTGAAACAGATGGGTGTGGCTGTCGACCAGCCCCGGAATCAGGACATGGCCCGAAATGTCCAGCTGCCGCCCGCCTGCAACATGTGCATGCAGATCGACCGCCTTCCCGATCCAGGCAATCCGGTTGCCAGAGACGGCAACCGCGCCGTTCTTTACATAGGGGTTTTTCGGGTCGAGCGTCACGACATCGCCGCCGCGGAACACTATATCGGCAAAGAGCTTTGGCTGCTGCATCTCGGGGAATCCTGTATGACGGGGGCTGCACGGGGCTGCAGCTTCATGTAGTGTGCGGCGGCTGTCCGGCCGTACCGGCCAGCGCCATCAGCACCCGCTCGGGCGTCGCCGGCGCGTCTATCGCGGCCGCATGCGGCCCGCCGGCCGCGGCGATGGCATCCGAGATGGCGCAGAACACCGCGATGGCCAGGCAGAACGGCGGCTCGCCGATGGCCTTGGAGGAATAGATCGAATCCTCGATGTTCTCGGTCCAGTCGACGAGGCCCATGCGGAAATCGACGGGGCGGTCGCTGCAGGCCGGGATCTTGTAGGTCGAGGGGGCATGGGTCCGCAGCCGCCCGGCATCGTCCCAGACCACCTCCTCGGTGGTCAGCCAACCCATGCCTTGGACGAAGCCGCCTTCGAGCTGCCCAAAGTCTATCGCCTCGTTCAGCGACTTGCCGACATCGTGTAGGATGTCCACGCGCAGGACCCTGTTCTCGCCGGTGAGGGTGTCGATCAGGACCTCGGCGACGGCGGCGCCGAAGACGTAGTAGCGATGCGGCTCTCCGGTCATCGCCACCGGGTCGTAGCGGCCTTTCTGCGCCCTATAATAGCCCGCGGCGGAAAGCGAGATGCGCTTCATGAAGGCCAGTTCGGCCAGTTCGGCGAAAGGCATCTCGCGATTGCCGATGCGCAGGCGGTTGGGCAGGAACTCCACCTGCCCGGGGGGCAGCTTGAACTCTTCGCAGGCGAAGTCGATCAGCCGCTGGCGGATCTGGCGCGCCGCATCGCGGGCGGCGCCGGCGTTCAGGTCGGTGCCGGAGGAGGCGGCGGTGCCGATGGTGTTCGGCACCTTTTCGGTGTTCGTTGCCGAGATGGCGATGTGCCGCAGGTCCACCTGCAATTCCTCGGCGACGACTTGGGCGACCTTGATGTGCAGGCCCTGTCCCATCTCGGTCCCGCCGTGGTTCAGGTGGATCGAGCCGTCCCGATAGACATGCAGCAGCGCGCCGCCCTGGTTGAGGAAGGAGACGCCGAAGCCGCAGCCGTATTTGATCGGCGTCAGCGCCAGCCCCTTCTTCAGGCAGGGGGAGGCGGCGTTGAAGGCATTCACCTCCCGCCGCCGCCGTGCATAGTCAGCGGACCCTTCGGCCTCGGCAACCAGCCGGTGCAGGATCTCGAACGGTATCGGGGCCCCGAAGGGCGTGGTGTCGCGACCGCGACCGGCGTAGAAGTTCGTTTTGCGCACCGCCAGCGGGTCCAGCCCCAGATGCCGCGCGATACGGTCCAGAATGCTTTCGATCAGCAGAAAAGCCTGTGGCGTCCCGAACCCACGGAAGGCGACCGCAGAGACGGTGTTGGTCTTCCAGTAATGGCAGGTCGCGCGTAGGTCGCCGATATGGTAGCAGTTGTCGACATGGAAGGCCGCGCGGGCCAGAACCTCGACCGACTGGTCTATGGAATTGCCGCAGCGGGGATGGATGTCGACCTCCAGCCCGGCGATCCGGCCCTCATCATCGAAGCCGACCGAGAAGTCGGAAAAGAACTCGTGACGTTTCCCGGTGATGCGCATGTCGTCGTCGCGATCCAGCCGCAGCTTGCAGGCGCGGCCCGTCCGGACGGCCGCCAGCGCCGCGATAGCGGCGAAATGAGTCGCCACCGTTTCCTTCCCGCCGAAGCCCCCGCCCAGCCGGCGCACCTCGACCGAGACCGCATTCGCGGGCCGCGCCAGAATCCGTGCCACCAGCGACTGGACGGAGGACGGGTCCTGGGTCGAACAGAACAGGGAGACATCGCCGCTTTCCCTGGGAACGGCCAAGGTGATCTGGGTTTCCAAGTAGAAATGCTCCTGCGCGCCGCTTGCAACCCGTCCGTCCAGGCGGTGCGGCGCGGCCGCGATGCGCGCCTTCGCATCGCCACGGGTCAGGGTGCGGGGCGGAAGATGGGTTGATCCGGTCCGCTTCGCATCCTCGACCGTCAGGATGACTGGCAGATCCTCGTAGGAGATGACGGCCAGAAGCGATGCCGTCCGCGCCTGTGCGACCGACTCGGCAACCACCGCGAAGATGACCTGCCCAGCATATTCCACCAGTCGGTCCGACAGGACGCGGTCGTCGCCCACCCCGGCATGGCCCCAGTCGTTCTCACCGGGAATGTCGGCCGCGGTCAGCACCGCGAGGACCCCTGGCGCCGTCCTCACCCGGGACAGGTCGAGCTTAGAGATCCGCGCATGGGCCCGGTCACTGCAGAAGGGATGAATGTGCAGCGTGCCGCGCGGTTCGGGGATGTCATCGACATAGATCGCCGTTCCGGTGACATGCCGGACCGCGCTGTCATGGGCCATGCGTTCCCTGATGCCGCCGATGATCCTGTCGCGCCCGGCCGGTGTATGGTCATTCATCGTTCCGTCTCCTCTGTCTCATCCCGGGAACGCCGGAACAAGGGAATGTTGCGGGACCAAGGACGGCGCATAGGCCATCGACGCCCTGTCGGCACAGGTCATGGGGACTATTCACCACACCCACCCGCGGCCTTCCTCTCGACCTGATGCGGTTGCTTCAGCAGTTGCACGGTCACCCCCACGGCGATCGCCTGAGGGTGCTTGCCCAAGGCAACGTCCCCGATCGGGCTGGTGATGCGGACGATTTCCTCGTGCCGGTGGCCAAGCGCCGCCAGATGCGAACGGAAGCGCGCCCATTTCGTCGCCGAGCCGATCAGGCCCAGCCAGCGAAAGCCCCGCCCGAGCAGGCGGTGGCAGAGCTCCAGATCCAGTGCGTGCGAGTAGGTGACGATCAGGTGCTCGGCCTCCTGCGGCGAATGGTCCGCCAGCGCCTCGGGTCGGGCGGTCCAGATGGGCGTGACGCCCTTGGGCAGCGCCTCGGGAAAGCGGTCGCGGGCGGTGTCGACCCAAGTGACCTCCACCCCCGGCAGGGGGGCGAGGACGGAAACGAGCGCGCGGCCGACATGGCCCGCGCCCCAGACCCAGAGCAGGCGCGTGGCCCTCGCAGCCGGTTCCACCATCCAGCCCTGCACCAGCTGCGGGGCAGGGGCTGTGCCCTTGCTGCGGGCGGCGACCAGCAGGCGCTTGACGGCCAGCGGCATGGACCGGCCGTCCGCCGCGCGGGCGATGACCTCGCCGTGCAGGGTTTCCACCGCGTTGGCAGTATATACCTCGGTCAGCAGCGTGACAGCCCCGCCGCAGCATTGCCCCAGCTTCGGACCGAGCGCCTCGCGGTCCAGCCGGGTGCCACCGGCGGCCAGCATGGTGCGGGCGCGGGTCACGGCCTGCCATTCCAGAGCACCGCCGCCGATCGTGCCGGACTGGCCATCGGCCCAGACCAGCATCGCGGCACCGACCTCGCGCGGGGACGACCCGCTATAGGCAGCGATCACCACGCGGGCGACACGGCCATGACACGCCACCGCGGTCTTGAGAGCGGAAACGTCAAACATCGGCGCGCACCGGATTCGCCGTCGCCGCATCCGGCGACTCCGGTACAGCTGACTTGAACGGAGGCTTGCCAATGGCTTCGGGTGAAGCCACCGCATACCCGTTGGCCGATAAGGGAATACGGCAGGGGCCGGCCAAGACGGCACAAACTCCGGCTTCCTTCATCCCGACGGGCGCTTCGTCATCCATTGCCTTGCCCTCCGTGCGCTTGCCGCCGCGACATGACCCTCCGCAAGGGAGGCCTGCCGTTGCCGTCTGAATTATTGTAAACTTAACTTATAAATATTGTTAACAAAAATATCCGCACATGTCATCTGACCTGAGCGGAAACCTTTTCCAGAAGCTTCCACATGAAGGCCTCGCATTGGGCGATCTGCGTATGAGTCAGGAACTCATCTGCCTTGTGGGCCTGGTCGATGCAGCCTGGGCCGCAGATGAAGGTGGGGATGCCCGCCTCCTGGAAATGGCCCGCCTCGGTGCCGAAGCCGACGCAGCTCGATGCGTTCTTGCCCGACAACTCCTTGGCCAGTTCCATGATCGAATCGTCCTCGCCGGTGTTCAGGGCGGCACAGCCCGGCACGAACTCCCAGTGGAATCCCGCCTCTGGATGGGCGGCCTTCATCTCGGGTTCGATCCGCGTTTCCACGAAAGCGCGGCATTCATCGACGTAATCCATCGGATTCTCGCCGGGCAGATAGCGGATGTCGAAATCGAAGGTGCAACGCGCGGCGACGATGTTCACGGCGGTTCCCCCGCCGACCATGCAGGTCTGGATCGTGGTATACTGCGGTTCCTCGAAGGCTGGATTGAACGGGCCCTTGTCTCTCAACCGGCGCTGAATGCCCTTCAGGCAGGCGATCGCCTCGGCGGCCGCTTCCACCGCGTTCACGCCTAGATGCGCCACGCCGGAATGCGCAGCGACGCCCGTCACCGTCACATGGCCGCCAATCTTGCCCTTGTGGGCGCGGATCAGGCCCATTTCCGACGGCTCGCCGACGATGCAGGCCAGCGGAGCCAGCCCGCGTTCCTCCAGGTCATGAAGAAGCAGTGGAACGCCGAGGCAACCCACCTCCTCGTCGAAGGACATTGCAAGGTGAATGGGCGTGGTCAGTTGCCGCCGTGCGAATTCCGGCACGAAGGCGGTGGCAATGGCCAGGAACCCCTTCATGTCGCAGACGCCCCGGCCGACCACCCGGTCCTCCAGTAGCGCCAGGCGGAACGGATCCGAGGTCCACGACTGGTCCTCACAGGAAACGACATCGGTGTGCCCGGAAAGGATGATGCCCGGCCGGTCCGCCGGACCGATGGTGGCAAAGAGATTGGCCTTCTGCCCGGTCTCGTCATGGGTCAGCACCGACTCGATCCCGAAGCCGGCCAGATAGTCGCGCACAAAATGGATGAGGCCGAGGTTGGAGTTGTGACTGATGGTATTGAAGCTGATGAACTTCTCGATCATCGGTATAGAAAACAACGGGTCGGGCATTCGCTATCCTTTCTATGAACCGCGATAGCAGGAATAGCCCCAGGGCGCGGCTATCAGCGGCAGATGGTGGTGTTCGCTGCGATCGGTGACGCGGAACCGCACGCGCGCTGTTTCGAAGAACGGCGGCGGTGCCGCGGGACTGGCCGGGCCGGCGAAGTAGGTGCCGATATCGAAAGCCAGTTCGTAGATGCCCGCGGCTAGTTCGCCCGCCGCGACCAGCCATTGTGGCGTGCGCCCCTCGCCGGTGGTGACCTGCGAGCCGAGAGGGCTGCCTTCCCCTCCGAACAGATGGACCTGCAATCCGCCGGCGCCCGTGCCGCCGGCGATGTCGATCGCGTGGATGGTCAGCCCGGCTCCGCCGGTTCCGGGCAGCGGCGCGACACCTTCCGCAGGGGGCGGCGGATGGCCGTTCTGAAAACCGAAGTCGCGCGGGGGGCGGTGCGGCGGCGCGCCCCGATAGACGGAGAAGCCGAAAGGGGACAGGACGAGCGGGACATGGTGATGCGCGGCGGTGTCGGAAATGTTGAAGTCCACCGTCACGTTGTCGAAGAAGGTCGAGGACACGGCATAGACCAGCCGGTATTTGCCTGCCTCCGCCTCGCTGGCGGTCAGCAGCGGCGTGTCGAACCTGCCGTTGCCGTTGGAACGCGCCTCCTTGAGGAGGGTGAAGGCACTTCCGCTCTCGCGCAACAGCGCCACGGGAATGTTCCCTGCCGGGCGGCCCGATCCCAGGTCCAGGATGTGCGAGGTCAGACAGGCATCGCTGCTTACGAGATCGTGGTTGCGTTCACGCATGATCGGGCTTTCAGAAGCATAGTCCGTTGGTTGTCTCTTATTGTGCACAATACTATAAATAACGGTAGTCAATATTTAGATTTTCTGTCCAGATACAGCGGAAGGCGGCGGATCGGGGTGCTGTGCCTTGGATGCGACGCCATGGACGTAGGTCTGTTTCACCGCGCGGTCGTCGCCGAACGTCTGCAGGACGAAAAGCTCCTCGCGCAGCGAGGTGACAGTTTCCATCCGCATCGCCATGACCGGTGTCGCCCTGCTGTCGAGGACGACGATGTCTGCCTCGCTGTCGGGCCCCAGCGTGCCGATCTGATGCGCCTTGGAGAGCGCCTTCGCATTTCCGAGGGTCAGGGAGTAGAATGCCCGATAGGGATCGAAGTCGCAGTCCTGCAACTGAAGCACCTTGTAGGCTTCGTCCAGCGTCCGCAGCATCGAATAGTCTGTGCCGCCGCCGACATCGGTCGCAATGGCGGTGCGAACGCCGACCCGCCTCATCGCCGCCTCGTCGAACAGGCCGCTGCCTAGAAACAGGTTGGAGGTCGGGCAGAATACGGCGACAGAGCCGCTTTCCGCCATCGCGCTCCGCTCGCGGTCGTTCATGTGGATGCAATGGCCGAACAGCGACCGGGAACCAAGCATCCCGTAGCTTTCGTAGATGTCGAGATAGTCCCTTGCCCGGGGATAGAGCCGAAGTGCCAGGTCGATCTCGTCGCGGTTCTCGTCGAGATGGGTCTGGACGTAGCAGTCCGGATGTTCGCGGATCAGCGTCGCGACGGCTTCCATCTGTTCCGGCGTCGAGGTGATGGCGAAGCGCGGGGTAATCGCATAGTCGATGCGGCCCTTGCCGTGCCATGCAGCTATCAGCGCCTTGCTGTGGTCATAGCCGGCCTGCGGCGTGTCCAACACGGCCGCAGGCGCATTCCGGTCCATCATCACCTTTCCGGCGATCAGGCGATAGTCTCGTCCCGCCGCGGCGGTGAACAAAGCTTCGGCTGAAGCCCTGTGCACCGAGCAATAGGTCGCGACCGTAGTCGTGCCTTGGCTGATCAACTGGTCAAGAAACCAGGAGGCCATCCGGCCGGCATGGGCAGGATCGGCGAACCGCGCCTCCTGGGGGAAGGTATAGGTGTTCAGCCAGTCAAGAAGCTGCTTGCCCCAAGACCCGACGGCATGCATCTGAGGGAAGTGCAGATGGGTGTCGATGAACCCCGGCATGATCAGGTGTGGGCGGTGGTCGATAACCCGTGCCCCCAGCCGCTGGTCCGGCGCAAGTGCGACGAAATCCCCAAGGTGGAGGATCTTGCCGCCCTCCATGATGAGGGCACCGTCCTCGAGATAGGTAAAGGCGTCGGTATCCTCGGCATGTTGCGGTTCGGTCAGAAAGCTCAGGATGCGCCCACGCAGGATCGATTTCATGAAGTGTTCCGTTCATTTGCCATCAACACCTTTGCGCCGAGCGCACCCGTTCGACCGCCATCAGCACCCGTTCCGGCGTGGCCGGAGCATCGAGAAGCGGATCGGACCGATAGTCGCCCGCAGCAGCAACGGCATCGGACAGCGCGGAAAGCGCCGAGATGCCCAGCATGAACGGTGGTTCGCCGACCGCCTTCGAGCGATAGATGGTCTTCTCCGGGCTGCCCTCCCCGCTCCACAGCACGATGCGCATGTCCGGCGCACGGTCGGAACAGGCGGGGATCTTGTAGGTCGAAGGGGCATGGGTGGTCAGGCGTCCCTTGCCATCATAGACCAGTTCCTCCATCGTCAGCCAGCCAGCCCCCTGGACATAGCCGCCCTCGATCTGGCCGAGGTCGATCGCCGGGTTCAGCGATTTCCCCACGTCGTGCAGGATGTCCACCCGCAGGATGCGGTTCTCGCCGGTCAGGGTGTCGATGATGCTTTCCGTCACCGCCGCACCGTAGGAGAAGTAGAAGAACGGACGCCCGCGTGCCGCCCTGCCGTCCCAGTGGATGTCGGGGGTGGCGTAGAAGCCGCTGGAGGACAGCGATACCCGCGCCTGATAGGCGATGCGCACGAATTCGGGGAAGGGAATGCCCTCGGCACCCACTTGCACCACGTTCGGCCGGAACCGCACCTCGCTTTCGGGAACCTGCCATTTCTCGGCCGCGAAGGCGATGAGCCGAGCCTTGATCTTGCGGCAGGCGTCGGCGGCGGCCATGCCGTTCAGGTCCGATCCGGACGAGGCCGCGGTGGGCGAGGTGTTCGGCACCTTACCGGTGTTGGTGGCCGTCACCCGGACCTTGCCGATGTCGATCTGCATTTCCTCGGCGACTACCTGGGCGACCTTGACGAATAGGCCTTGCCCCATCTCGGTGCCGCCATGGTTAAGCTGGATGGAGCCGTCGGTATAGATATTTACCAGCGCCCCAGCCTGGTTGAAATGGATCAACGTGAAGGAAATGCCGAACTTCACCGGGACAAGGGCAATGCCGCGCTTCAGGATCGGGCTGTTGCGGTTCCATTCCCTTATCCCGGCGCGCCGCGCTGCATAGTCCGAGGTCCGCTCCAGTTCGGCGACGATATCTTGGATGATGTTGTCCTCGACTGTCATGTGGTAGGGCGTGACCACTCGCTCCGTCGCGCCCATCGGCCCATAGAAGTTCAGCTTGCGGATCTCGAGCGGGTCCTTGCCGGTGGCATGGGCGATGGAGTCCATCACCCGCTCTATCCCGACCATGCCCTGTGGCCCGCCGAAGCCGCGGAAGGCGGTGTTCGAGACGGTATGCGTCTTGCAGCGGTAAGAGCGGATCAGCGCATGGGGCAGGTAGTAGCAGTTGTCGGCATGGAAGGCGGCGCGTTCGGCGATGGCGGGCGACAGGTCCCAGGAATGGCCGCAGCGCAGGGCCTGTTCCACCACGATGCCTTCGATCCGCCCCTCGGCATCGTAGCCGACACGATAGTCGATGCGGATGTCGTGGCGCTTGCCGGTCATCACCATATCGTCGTCGCGGTCGTAGAAGATCTTCGCCGGCCGGCCGGTGATCCGGGCCACCAGCGCCACAGCGGCGGCGGCGAGGTTGCCCTGCGTTTCCTTGCCACCGAAACCGCCGCCCATGCGGCGGCAGCTGACCGTCACCGCCCCGAGCGGCACATCCAGCACATGAGCCACCGAATGCTGGATCTCGCTGGGATGCTGCGTCGAGGAATGGATGAGGATTTCGTCGCCCTCGCCGGGAATCGCCAGCGCCGACTGCCCTTCAAGGTAGAAGTGCTCCTGCCCGCCGACATATATTCTGCCGCTCAGCCGATGCGCAGCGGCGGCGATCGCGGCTTCGGGATCGCCGCGCTTCATGTCGTAGGGGTCCATCAGGAACGATTTGGCCTCCATCGCTTGATCGACGGTCAGCAGCGCGGGCAGTTCCTCGTATTCCACCTTGGCCAGCCGCGCCGCGGCGCGCGCGGCCTTGCGGTTGGTCGCGGCGACGATGAACAGTGCATGGCCGACATGCTGCGCCGTGTCGGCGACCAGCATCGGATCGTCGGGGATGATCGGCCCGACATCGTTCACGCCCGGAACATCCTTGTGAGTGAAGACCCCCACCACGCCGGGGGCGGCGCGGACGGCTTCGAGATTCATCGAAACGATGCGCGCATGCGCCTTTTCCGACTGGCCGAAGGCAAGGTGCAGGCAGTCAGCAGGGACCGGCATGTCGTCAAGATAGATCGCCTTGCCGCTGACATGCTTGGGTGCGCTTTCATGCGGCGTGCCTGTACCAACAGCGCCGCGAACGGCCGTTTGGATCGTGGAGGAATCCTTCATGGCACCTTTCCCTGATGTATCTTCCTGGCAATCGCCATCGGCCGGGGGGTTACAGCCCCGCGCCAGCGCCAACCAGCCGGGTCTTCTCCAGCGGAAGCATGGTTTCCAGATGGTAGCGGCGCAGCATGTTCCGGGCCGCCGTCATTCGGTAGCGGCTGGATGCTCGCATGTCCGACAGCGGGGTGAAGTCCCGGGCAAGTGCATCCATCGCCTCTGCGATGGTCTCCTCGGTCCAAGGCTGCCCGTGCAGGGCATCCTCCATGGCCCTGGCCCTTTTGGGAGTGCCGGCCATCCCGCCGAAGGCGATCCGCGCCTCGCCGACACGGCCATTTTCCAGGGTGATGTTGAAACAGCCGCAGACGGCCGAGATGTCCTGATCGAACCGCTTTGTCAGTTTGTAGCAGCGCAGTTGCTGCGGCGCCGCGGGACGCGGGACGAAGATGCTCTCGACGAATTCGCCGGGCTGCCGGTCCTGCCGGCCGTATTCGATGAAGAAATCCTCGATGGCGATCCGGCGCCGCACGGCCCCCTTGCGCAGCGTTATCGTGGCGCCGAGCGCGATCAGCGCGGGAGGCGTGTCGCCGATCGGAGAGCCATTGGCGATGTTGCCGCCGATGGTGCCCGAATTGCGCACCTGGCGGGAGCCGATGCGGCGCAGCAGCTCGCCGAAGTCGGGGGCGAGTCCGGCGATCGCCTCCATCGCGTCGGAGTAGGTGGTTCCGGCTCCGATGACCAAACCTGCGGGCGTCTTCTCAATCTGGCGCAGTTCCTCAATGCGGTTGAGGAAGATCATTGTCTTGAGCACACGGAACCGCTTGGTAATCCACAGGCCGACATCCGTCGCCCCCGCGACGAGGGTGGCGTCGGGGAAACGCTCGCAGGCTTCCGCCAGTTCATCCAGCGTTGCGGGCAGCATGCAGGTCTGACCATCGACGGTGAACTCCCCGCCGCCGCCTTTCGCCAGCACCTCGAGTTGTGCTGCGGTATCCTCGTGGCGCCGCACCTCCCAGTCAGGCATCGGCGCGTCGTGCATCTCCCTGGCGGCCTGGATGAGCGGACCGTAGCCAGTGCAGCGGCAGAGGTTTCCCGCCAGCATGTCGTTGATGGCGCCGAGGCTGGTTTCGGTCCCGGCCTGAAAGGCTGTATGCAAGGACATGGTGAAGCCGGGCGTACAGAAGCCGCATTGCGATCCGTGAGTGTCAACAATCGCCTGCTGGCAAGGGTGCAATTGCCCCTCCGGCCCGGTGATCCCCTCGCAGGTCACGACGGATTTCCCGGCCAGCATGGGCAACAGCATGATGCAGGAGTTCACGGCACGATGAACCAGCCTGCCGCCCCGTAATTCGCCCACCGAGACCGTGCAGGCCCCGCAATCCCCCTCGGCACAGCCCTCCTTGGTGCCCGTGAGCGAGGTGGACCGGAGATACTCCAGCAGGGTTGTGGCAGGAGGCAGGTCGGATACCGAGACCTTTCTCCCGTTCAGCAGGAATGCAATTTCATCCGTCATTTCTCAGTTCCCTTTCTTGCGGCGCTGTATTGCCTTAGGAGGCCCGATCCGGTCCCATAGCGGGCGGATCGGGCCGACTCCTGCCGGGAGGAGCAATATCCGCAGGGGCCGTTCGGTCAGTCCGATTTGGGAAGGGAGCCGTCGTTCACCACCTTCAGCTCGCCGGCCAGGATCGCGGCCTTGGCGGCCTCCACCTGCGCGCCGGTTTCCTTCGCCACATAATCGGCGAATCCGGTGATGTCGCTGCCGCCCTGCGCTATGTCAAAGATGATCTTCTTCATCGGCGCGTCATAGGGCGTGCCATTTGCCTTGTGGTCGACCACGAGGTCGATGACATAGTTCAGGTGCGGCTCCCACTTGGCCAGCGTGCTGACCGGAACGTTGCCCGGCGCCTGCGAGGTCATGTCGAGGTAGTTGCCGATGCACTGGATGTTGCGCTCCTTGCAGACCTGGAAGGTCTCGCCAAGCTGGAAGATGATGTCTGCGCCAGCCGCAATCTGGGCGCTTGCCGCCTCGGCCGCCTTGATCGGATCATACCAGCTTTCGATGAAAGTGACCTTCAGCTTCACATCCGGATTGACCGAGCGTGCCCCTGCCCGGAAACCGTTGATCTGGTCGTTCACGTTGTCCGAGGGGAATAGACCCACGGTCCCGATGACACCCGACTTGCTTTCCAGTCCGGCATAGATGCCCACCAGATACGAGGCTTCGTGCATGTAAATGTCACCTTGAAAGCCGTTGCCGCCGACAGGGCGGTTGCCGCCGCCGGTCGAGACGTAGAGGATGTCGGGGAACTGGTCCTTCAGTTCCTCCACCTGGTCGGACGAGGCCTGGTGCGTCCAGATGATGTCGTATTTGCCGGATTCGGAATAGGCTTCAAGCACCTCCATGATCGTGTCGCCGAACACGTTCTCGGTGTAGTCCAGCCTGATCTCCAGACCGTGCGGGGCTTGCTCTTTCACCACATCGAGCGAATCGAGCCAGGCCTTGGTCCAGGCATTCTCGACCCCGTCGGGGAAGATTGCCGCAATATGTAGTTCGTCGGCCGTGGCCGCGGTCGCGGTCATGGCCACCGCAGCCAGCACGGTTGAGCAGGCGATTCTGGAAAGTAGCGTCATGGTGTTCTCCTAGCCCTGTTGGTAGTCATTATTGTGCACAATAATTTAATTTTATGCGCACGATTTTGTCAACGCCTGCATCGACGCGGCGGGAAGGTCGCCGCCGGCTCACGACAAATGCGGGTCGCGGTTCCAGTTCTTGTAGATCAGGTAGCGGGCATTGCCCTTGCCGATGGCGCCGAACCATTGCGGGCAATAGGGACCCATCCAGATCACGTCGCCCTCGGCCACCGGATACCAGCTGTCGTCCAGCCGGTAGACGCCGCCGCCGTTCAGGAACAAGAGCCCGTGTTCCATGAAATGCGTCTCGACATAGGGAAGCGAGGCGCCGGGGGCGAAGTCCATCACGTTCACCTCGCAGTCGAAGGACAGGTCCTCGGGCAAGAGCTTCTTCAGCATCAGCCCGGTGTCGCCCTTCATCGGCCCCGCGGCCATCGCCTTGCAGTCGCCGACATGCGGCGCCGGCGGCTCTGTGCCGGGCAGCGGGATGTAGCGGCGTTCCAGCACGACCAGCCGCGCCTCGCCCGCGCTGCGGATACGGTGATCGGTGTCGGCGGGCAGGAAGGCATAGCCCTCGGCCGCAAGGGAATGCGCCTTGGCACCGATCACCAGATCCACCGTGCCGTCCAGCACGAAGAAGAACCGCTCATGGCCGGGCAGCGGGGGCAGGGCCTCGGCCCCGGCGGGCATATGGGCGAAGAACTCGGTGAACCGCGCGCCCATCTGCGGCGCGATGACGAAGACCAGCGGGATGCCCGGCCAGTTGGGCAGGGTCGTGCGCTCATGGCTGTCGGCGCCGATCAGCGCGTGGTTGTCGCGAAAGCTGGCACGGGTTTCACCGAAGGATTGTCTCATGTCGCCGCCTGGGTTGGAGAAAGGGGATGGGTGGCCCGCCAGTGGCGGGCGATCTCGTCGCGCCGGCAGACCCAGACATCGGGGTGCCGGCGCACATGGGTCAGGAAACGGTCCAGCGCCGCGATCCGGCCGGGGCGCCCGGCGATGCGGCAATGCAGGCCGACCGACATCATCCGGGGCGTGGTCGCGCCCTCGCGGTAGAGCCAGTCGAAGCTGTCCTTCAGGTAGGTGAAGAACTGGTCGCCCGAGTTGAAACCCTGGTAGCCGCCGAACTTCATGTCGTTCACGTCCAGCGTATAGGGGACCACCAGGTTCCCGGCCGCGCCGATCCGTTCCCAATAGGGCAGTTCGTCGGCATAGCTGTCGGAGTGGTAGAGGAAGCCGCCTTCCTCGGCCACCAGCCGGGCGGTCTGCGCGCTGATGCGGCCGGTATACCAGCCCAGCGGGCGCTGACCGGTCAGGTCGCGGATGGTGCCGATGGCCCGCTGCATATGCGCGCGTTCGGTGGCCTCGTCGATGTCGCGGTAGTCGATCCAGCGCCAGCCGTGGCTGGCGATCTCGTGCCCTTCGGCAAACATGCGGCGGGCGACCTCGGGGTTGCGCTCCAGCGCCATGCCGACGGCGAAGGCGGTGAAGGGCAGCCGGTGCGCGGCGAACAGCGACAGCAGACGCCAGACCCCGACCCGGCTGCCGAATTCGTAAAGCGACTCGATGGTCGGGTTGCGGCGGCCGGGCAGGGGAGCGGTGCCGACGATCTCGGTCAGGTAGGATTCGGAGGCCGGGTCGCCGTGCAGGATGCAGTTCTCGCCGCCCTCCTCGTAGTTCACCACGAAGTTGAGCGCGAGCCGCGCATTGCCCGGCCAGAGGGCCGTCGGGGGCACCGGGCCGTAGCCGATCATGTCGCGCGGATAGGGGACGGTTTCCATGCCCTACTCCTGTTCCAGCGTGACGGCACCCTTCGCCGCCAGCCAGTCGGCCAGTTCCCTGCGTTCGGCATCCGTCATCTCGGTCAGGTTGCCGGGGGGCATCAGGTCGCTGGCGATGGCAAGGGTCATGATCTGGTCCTTGCGGACCTCGATCTCGGCCATGGTCTCCAGATGGACGCCGTTGGGTGCGGCGGCAAAGCCCTCGAAGGTGGGAACGGTCGCGTGGCAAACGGTGCAGCGGGTCTCCACGATCTCGCGGATGCGGGCGTCGGCGGCGGAAAGGGCGGACCTGTCCTCCACCGCCGCGGTGCGGGGCTTGAAGCTGAGCCCGATGCCGCAGGCCAGCAGCGCCACCGCCAGCCACAACAGGGCGCGCGGCTTCCGGTCGGTCCGCAGATAGACGTTGCGGTAGTGGCGCAGCGTGAACAGCGAAGCCATCACCAGCACGAGGATCGCCCATGCCAGATCGCTGGAGGTCGCCATCGGGAAATGCGCGCTGAGCATCCCGAACAGCACCGGCAGCGTCATGTAGTTGTTGTGCTGGGACCGGCGCTTGGCCAGCTTGTGGAAGGTCAGGTCCACCTCCTGGCCCGCCTGCACCTGCCGGCGCATCCTGATGTGGTTGGGGATGATGACGTATTGCACATTCGCCGCCATGATCGTGCCCAGCATCGCGCCGACTTGGACAAAGGCGGCGGGCGGGTTGAAGACCCGGGTCAGGACGAAGCTGGAAAGGGTGACGACCACGGCCATCACGCACAGGACGGCGGTGTCGGACTGCACCCGCTTGCAGATCTGGTGGTAGGCCAGCCAGGGCAGCAGCAGGGACAGGCCGCTGATGATCACCGCCTCGACCACGGTCAGGGCGGAACCCGGCGGGATCAGGTAGACCGAAGGCCCGCGCCAGTAGAAATACACGACGAGGAACAGCCCGGTCAGGAAGGTGAACTGCGCCGGCCCCGAATGCGCCAGCGTGCGGGGATTGTCCCCGGTCGGCCAGAAGCGTTCGTGATAGTAGAAGCTGCCGCCGTGCATCTCGTGCACTTCGCCTTCGACATTCGGCTTCAGCGTGGGGGCCTTGGGCTTGCGCTCGGACAGGTCCAGCCAGTTGAAGTAGAAGGAGGTCCCGATCCAGGTGATCGCGAAAAGAACATGCGCCCACCGGCCAAGGATGCCCAGCCATTCGATCAGGATGTTCATATCTCTTTTCCGTTGTCGCGGGGTGGCATGGTCTGGAAGTCCTTGAACAGGCGCGTAAGCGGGGGGGACATCCCCGAAAGCGGCTTGGCCGGTGGGAAGGCAAGGCTGCCCGCCTTCGGCTTGGCCGGGGCCAGCGCATGAAGCATCCGCAACTGGTGGACGGCCGCCACCACGCCATCCACCACCGGGACCGGCACCATGTCGCGCAACCGGCCGCTCAGCCCGGCAAAGACCGCACCGGCAAGCACCACCGCCTCGGTGCCCCGGTCCCGCGCGGCATCGGTGATCGCGACGGCGAGGTCGGGCAGAACCAGCGGGGTGTCGCGCAGCTGCGTCTCGGTCAGCGGCGGCAGCGACAGCACGCCCGCCGACCTGCCGGTCCAGCCGTAATGGGCGACAAGCTCTTCGTAGATCGGGACCGCCCGGTTGCCGAAGGTCAGCAGCGAGAAGCGCCGCGACAGGGTCATCGCGGCCAGCATCCCGGCCTCGCTCATCCCGACGACCGGGATCGGCAGCATCTCGCGCAGCGCATCGAGGCCGGTGTCGAACGAGATCGCCAGCAGGATGCCGTCGGCATCGCCGGCATGTTCGGCCGCGAGGTCAAGCGCTTCCGCAGCCGCCATCACGCATTCCGAACGTGTCCCGACGATGGGCGGGCCATGACGGCCGGTCACGCCCGTCACCCGGCATTCCGGCCCGGCGGCGGCCCGGGCGGTTTCGACCACGCGGTCGGTCACGAACTGGCTGGTGTTGGGGTTGAGGACGAGAAGTCTCATGTTCGGCCCGCTCCGGTGGTCATCGCTCGCCCCGGAAATAGGGTATGCCCAGCCGGGCTGGTGCTTCGGAACGGCCGCGGCGGCTTTTCGCCACCATCAGCACGATCGCGATGACATAGGGCAGCGCGAGGAAGATCTGGTAGGGCAGATCCACGCCGATGCCCTGGATCTGCAATTGCAGCGCATCGAGGAAGGCGAAGACCAGCGCCGCAAGCAGCACGCCTGCCGGCCGCCAGTTGCCGGCGATCACGATGACCAGCGCCAGCCAGCCCCGGCCCGCGGTGATGTCGGGGACGAAGCGCACGACCGAACCGATGGTCACGAAGGCCCCGCCGATGCCGATCAACACGCCGCCCAAGATCACGGCACCATACTGGCGCAGCGTCACGCTCATCCCCTTGGTGTCGATGACCTTCGGGTTCTCGCCGAGGACGCGTATCTCCAGCCCCCATTTGGTGCGGTACAGGAAGAACCAGACCGCGGGCACCATCAGGAAAGCAAGGTAGGTCAGCCCCTTCTGCTGGAAGAAGATCGGCCCCAGCCAGGGAATGTCCGCGAGGACGGGGATCGGCAGGTAGGGCATCACCTCGGCCGTCGGCAGCGACAGCGTCTCGAAGTATACCTTGAAGAGGTAAAGCGACATGCCCGCCGCCAGCATGTTCAGCGCAAGACCCGTCACCACCTGCTCGACCTTCAGCGTGGCTGCCATGAACACCATCAGGAACGCCATGAGCCCTCCCGCCACCATGGCAAGAGCAAGCCCCGCCAAGGTGTTGCCGGTCACGAAGGATCCGGCAAAGCCCGCGAAGGCCGCCATCAGCATCGTACCTTCGACGCCAAGGTTCAGGATGCCGGCCTTTTCGGTAATCAGCTCGCCAAGGGCGGCGAAGATGAGCGGCGTCGCGATGCGGATGGTCGCAGCGAAGATGCCGATCAGTATCGTTTCCTGAAAGAGATCACCCATTGGAGACAATCCTGAATTTGTAGCGGGCCAGAACCGCGGCAGCGAGGTAGAATAAAAGGATGATGGCCTGTATCGCGTCGATCAGCGTGCTTGGCACGCCCGTTGCGACTTGCAGCTTGATGCCGCCATTGATGGAGCCGCCGATCAGGATGGCGACGAAGACGATGGCAACGGGGTTCAGTAGGGCCAAGACCGCGATGATGATTCCGATGAAGCCAAAGCCGACCGAGATTCCCGGGTTCAGTCGACCCTGTACGCCAAAGACCTCGGTCACACCTGCGATACCAGCGATTCCGCCGCTGATCAGCATGACCACCATCGTCACCCATTTGACGTCGATACCCTTGAAACGAGCCGCCTTCTCGTTCAGCCCGACGGCTCGGATCTCGTAGCCGAGGCTTGAACGGGTCATCACCAGGTGGACGATCACCACTACCGCCAGCGCGACGAGGAAACCCATGTGCAGCTTGGTTCCCGGCATTAGGTTCGGCAGTAAACTGTTGTCCACGACCTTCGGAGACTGCTGGAAGAACGAACTGGGGTCGCGCCAGGGGTTGGTCAGCATGAAGGACAGGAAGTAGAGGACGATGTAGTTCAGCATCACCGTCGAAAGGACTTCGCTCACCTCGAAGCGCGCACGCAGATAGCCGGCAAGCCCCCCATACAGCGACCCGCCGACAGCGCCCGCGGCAAAGAGCAGCGGTACCAGAAACAGCGCCGGCAGGCTGCCCACCATGAGCGAGACCCAGTAGGCGAAGATGGCGCCAGCATAGAGCTGACCCTCGGCGCCGATGTTCCAGATCCGCGCCCGGAAGGCGACCGCCGCTGCGACGCCGGTCAGCATCAGGGGCGTGGCTTTGACCAGCGTCTTCCAGGTTGCCCGCCAGCCCCCGAAAGCCCCGTCCCAGAGGGCCGCCCCAGCCTTGCCAAGGTCGGCTCCGGCCGATTTCAGCAGAAGCGCGCTGATGATGAAAGAGGCCAGCAGGGCCAGAAGAATTGAGGCAACCTGCCAGGAAATGCTCGGCGTCAGCCGCTTTTCGATGACGATACCCACTCTACGCTTCCCCGACCGATGTTTTCGCCGCGGCTTCCCCGGTGTGACCGGCCATCAGAAGGCCAATCCGTTCGAGGTCGACGGCGTCATGCCTGAATTCGCCGACGATCTGGCCCTTGAAGATCACCACGATGCGGTCGGCTAGAGAACGCAGCTCATCCAGCTCTTCCGAGGCGATAAGGATGGCAAAGTTCTCGTCGCGCTTGTCTGTCAGACGCCCGTGCATGTATTCGATCACACCGATGTCGAGGCCCCGCGAGGGCTGGTTCGCCAGGATCGCCTTGGTGGATTGCGCGAATTCGCGGGCGACGATCACCTTCTGGGCATTGCCGCCCGACAGCGTGCGGCAGGCCGTCTGCGCTGAGGGTGCCTTGATCGCGAAAGCTTCGATCGAGTCGCGCGCGAACTGCCGGATGGCGTCGAAACGCAGGAAACCCATCTTCGAGAAGGCCGGCTCGCGCTGTGCGCCGAGGATGAGGTTCGACTGGATGTCGAAATCCGGCACCAGCCCCTCGGAGAAGCGGTCATCGGGAATATGGCCCATGCCGGCCTTCTGGATGTCGCGAGGGGAATGGTTGGTAACTTCCTTGCCATCGAAGACGACCCGACCATCCGTTGCCTTGCGGACGCCAGTGAGGGTTTCGAACAGCTCTTTCTGACCATTGCCAGCGACACCAGCGATGCCGACGATCTCGCCCCGATGAACGGTCAGGGTCATGCCGTTCAGCGCCGGAGTTCCCAGGTCGCCTTGCGCACAAAGGCCGTGTAGCTCGATCATCGGGCTACCGATCACGCCACGTGGACGCGGCGCTCCCAGATCGATCTCACGCCCGACCATCATGTTGGTCAGCTCGGACTTCGAACTGGCGCGCGTCTCGACCGTTCCCACCTTTTTGCCCTTGCGCAGGACCGTCACCCTGTCCGACTGCATCACCTCGTCCAGCTTGTGGCTGATCAGGATGATCGACATCCCGCTTTCGCACATCTCGCGGAAGATCGCGAAAAGCCGTCGGGATTCCTGAGGAGTCAGGACAGCGGTCGGCTCGTCCATGATCAGGATCTCGGCGCCCAGGAACAGTGCCTTGACGATCTCGACCCATTGTTGCTGGCCAACGGTTAACGCGCTGACTCGGCTGTTGAGATCCATTTCCACATTGTAGCGGCGGCAGATTTCAGCGATCCGTTCGGCCGCCTCGCGCATGTCGAGGATCGCCGTCGCCACCTCGGTCCCGATCACGATGTTTTCCAGAACGGTCATCGAGGGAACCAGCACGAAATGTTGGTGCACCATGCCGATCCCGCTGCGGATCGCGTCTGAAGGGGAGCGCAGGTCTAGCTCCTTGCTGCGGACCGAGATCGTGCCGCCGTCAGGCCGGTGAAAGCCATAGATGCATTCCGCAATGGTGGATTTCCCGGCGCCATTCTCGCCCAGCAGGCAGTGAATCTCTCCCGGCATCACATCGAAACTCACCCGGTCGTTGGCCACGACCTGATGAAATTTCTTGGTGACCTCATGGACACTCAGAACCGGCCGCATCGTCCCTCCCCATCAACTCTACCCCTCAGGATGTTTGCACATGGGGTCGGAAAATGGCAACCATTATTTAAAAAACTGTGCACAATTTTTCCTTGAATTGGAAATATCAAACTTATCATAATGTTATGGAGAATTTATGATTTTGATCATATGTGGGATGCGCTACGCCATGCATGCACAGATTGGCGATCGTCTCAGATGCCATCACGACAAAATGTTGACAAAAGTCGAAATCTTTGACTACATCCACTGATGCTTCCGGCCGGGCTGGGCGCGGCATCCCTTGGCGTCTGATCCATGCCAGCTGCTGGCCATACGGATCTGTTGCCGGAGGGGGAGCCTGGCCCGTGGCAGCCACTTTTGTCTTTGGGAGAATCTATGTATTGGGGGGGGGCAAGAGGCCCGCGGCAATCGGAGCTAGGCCACCGCCGTGAACGGGCCTGTGTCGGTCTCGCCTGCATTGCAAAGAGCGCGATGCAGGAAGACAGGTGAAGGTCGCGGCGTCAAAGACCGAATTGGCGGCAGCATGGGGATAGTGGAGAGACTTCAGTGAATGTGCAGAATAGGTCGGCCGGAGAGAAAGAGATCTATGACGAGATCCGCAAGGCAATTGCCGAGCGGCGCCTCCTGCCCGGGACAAAGCTGACCGAGGAAACGTTGGCAAAGCTGTTCAACCTATCCCGGGCGCGGGTGAGGAAAGTTCTCTTGATCCTCTCGAAAGAGCATATGGTCACGCTGAAGCCCAACAAGGGCGCCTACGTCTGGCAGCCGACCGAGGTCGAGGCTCGGAAGATTCTCGACGCTCGCCGACTGCTGGAACTCTATCTCGTCGAACTGGCCGCCACCTCGGCAACGACGCGCCAGCTCGCCGCACTGCGGAAGATCGTCGAGGAAGAGAAGCACGCGCTGGCACGGAACGACCGCGCCGCCGTGATGCGATTGTCGGGCAGCTTCCACATTGCACTGGCAAAATGCGGCGACAACTACATCCTTCAGGATTTTCTACAGGGTCTTATCCTGCAAACCTATCTCATTCTCGCGACCTTTGAGAGGCGACACAGCACCTGCCCGCAATCCGACCATACTGACATCCTGGCGCGGGTGGCTGCCAAAGATGCGAAGGGTGCAGTTGAGATTCTTACACGGCACTTCAATCATATCGAGGCAGACCTCGATCTGGCTGATCATGGCCAACCCGTGACTGACTTGAGCGAGATTCTCGGTAGGTAGCATTGGCATCGGCTTTGACGACGGGTTGGATTGTCAACGCCGGAGAGATCTGAAAACCGCATGGGTCGGCTCTGACCTCGGGCCGGCGCGGTGCTGGGGCGAGCGGTTTCCGGTCCGGACGACTGTATTTGCAGCCAAGACGCCGATTGCGCGCGAGGTGCTGGCCGACAGCCACACAATGAAGGGTGGCGGGGCGGCCGGAGTGGCGACGCTGGGCGTGGCGGGCGTAGAGGTGGCGCAGAAGGTCCTGACCGAAACCCATTCCGCCATCCTGCCGCTGGTGCCTATCTCGACACGTTGGCTGGGTGTTCATCGTCTTGGCACTGAGCGGCATCGCAGTTGCCATTTGGGCGCGCGTCGACGACTGGAAGAAGGGCCTGCGCTTGATGTGGACCGGCCTTGTGGTCGGGATCCTCTCTCAGCGATGGGCGCCGCGGCCATGGCCCTCGTCGCCCCTCACCTTCGCCTTGTTCATCTTCAACCTCCGCGGCACGGCTGAGCGCGCAGGCCGCGCCGCCGAAAGCCTCGACCAGGAGCACATCCACGCCATCCACCGCCAGTTGCTGGACGCCGCAACTCGCCACCCTCGCGATCGCGACGAGCTTGCTGAGCGGCTGCGCGACTGGCGGTACTGATGTCGAAGGCCTTGGGCCATGTCCGCCCGTCGTAGCGTACGGCCTGGAATTCCAGGCCTGCGCGGCCGACAAGTTGGCGCTACTGCCCGAGGGTACGGCCATTGCCGAGATGCTGGTCGCCTGCAGCGTCATGCGGGACCAGAGTCGCGCCTGCCGGTCACGATAAACTGTTCACGGCCAGCCGATAGCTATTACCAACAATTTCCATTAAGATCGCGACAGTCCTCACTCCATTCCCCGCATTGAGGAAGAAATGGACCGTCTCGAATGCGACCGCATGTTCCTTGCCGTGATCGAGACTGGCAGCTTCACGGCGGCGGCAGACAAGCTGGGTACACGGTCCGGGCAGGCGTCCAAGCTGATCTCGCGCTTGGAGACCGAGCTGGGCGTGCGGCTGCTCAATCGAACCACGCGATCCGTCGCGCCGACAGAGGCTGGCCGTGCCTATTACGATCGGCTGAAGCCGCTGATCGATGAGCTCGACACGCTCGACCGCGATATCCGGAACATCTCTCAGTCACCGCGCGGCCGGCTTAGGCTGACGGCGCCCCTGACCTTCGGGACCCTCGAACTCGCTCCCGCGCTCAACGTATTCGCCGGGATCTATCCGGACATCGAACTCGACGTCAGCTTTTCCGACCGGGTCGTGAACGTCGTGGACGAGGGCTTCGACCTCGCCGTTCGGGTCGGGCGGCCCGGCGATTCCAGCCTGATCCTCCGCAGGCTCTGCGCGGTGCGCATCGTCATCGTCGGCGCGCCCGCCTATCTCGCGGAGCACGGTGCGCCGGAGGCGCCATCGGCTTTGGCGCGGCATTCCTGCATCATCGACACCAACTTCCGCGAGCCGAACCGGTGGCCGTTCAAGGGCGAGACCGGCAAGGTCGAGATGGCGAGCGTCGATGGCCGCATCCGCTATTCCAATGCCGAGGCTTGCCTCCAGGCGGCGGAACTGGGGCTGGGGCTCGCCTGTGTGCCCGCCTTCGTGGCGGGCGAAGCCTTGCGTGCGGGCCGCCTGGTCAGACTGTTGCCGTCGTTCGAGCCCGATCCCTACGACGTGCACGTCCTCTATCCGCACAGCCGTCATCTCGCGGTCAAGGTGCGCCTGCTGGTCGACTTCCTCTCCGAACGCTACAGGCAGACCCCGCACTGGGAGGAAGGCTGGTAGGCATTGCACCCAACTAGGAAGCAATCATCTTCCCAATGCCCGAATTATCGTCTCTCGGGTCAGAGTCTATGTTCTCCGCATGACGAAGGAACGGCGCTCAGTCGAACGCCAGATGTCAGAAGGAGAACGACCATGAATATCGCGATCATCGGCGCCGGCAACATGGCGAAGGGGCTTGCCGCCCGCTTCGCGGATGCCGGCCATCCCGTCACGCTCGCCAGCCGCGACGCGGTAAAGGCCGAAGCTTCCGCCCGCGATGTGGGCAATGGTGTCTCGACCGCGTCCAGCGCCTCGGCGGTGCAATCGGCAGACATCGTCGTGCTGGCGGTGCCCTACGACGCCACGGGCGAGGTCATCGACGCGGCCGGCGGCTTTGCAGGCAAGATCGTCGTCGACATTACCAACCCGATGAAGGCGGACTTCTCGGGCCTCAGCATCGGTCACACGACCAGCGCCGCCGAGGAAATCCAGAAGCGCGCGCCGCAGGCGAAGGTCGTCAAGGCCTTCAACACGATCTTCGCGCAGGTGCTGCAGAACAACGGTCAGGCCGCCGGCCGTCCCGCAACGGTCTTCATTGCGGGAGACGACGAGGCCGCCCGCGCCGCGGTCGCCGAACTGGCCCGGAGCGCCGGCTTCGAGACGCTGGAGACCGGGCCCCTCGCCACCGCCCGCTACCTCGAGCCCGCCGCCGCGCTGAACATCACGCTCGGCTACGGCCTCGGCCATGGCACCGACATTGCCCCTACCTGGCAGCGCGCTGCCTGAGCTCCCTCGAAATCAAGGAACATAACCATGACCTACGCCACCGCTTCCGCCTCCGCCCGTCCGTCGCTTGTCGACGGCGTCACCAACGCCGATCTCGCCGCGACCATCCTGCGGGTTTCGATGGGCGTCCTCTTCCTCGCTCATGCCGGCTTGAAGCTTTTCGTCTTCACCCCGGCCGGCACGGCGGGCTACTTCGCCAGCCTCGGGCTGCCCGGGCCGCTCGCCTACCTCGTCATCGCGGCCGAGCTCCTCGGCGGCATCGCGCTAATCCTCGGCGTCTACAGCCGCTGGGTGTCGCTGGCGCTGGTGCCGATCCTGCTCGGATCGATCTACGTGCCCCATGGCGCGGCCGGCTTCTTCTTCTCGAACGAAGGCGGCGGCTGGGAATTCCCGGCATTCTGGGCGGTGACGCTGGTTGTCCAGGCCCTGCTCGGCGACGGCGCTTTCGCCCTGAAGCGCAGCCGCGCTTGACCTCCCTTGCCGGCCGCGGGGGGCCTCCCGCGGCCGCACTCGTTCTCAAAGGAAACCCACCATGACCATCGCAACCGACTTCTTCGATATGACTGCAGCGCCGATGCGGATCGGGGCGGTCCGGCTCAAGGTGCGTGACCTCGGTGCGGTCTCTGCCTTCTACCAGTCGGTGCTTGGGCTCAGGCTGGTCGTGAGCGGCGACGACCGCATCACGCTCGGCTCCGGCGGCACGCCGCTGCTGGAGCTCGTGGGCGACCCGAAGCTGGCTCCGCTCGATCCGCGGCAGGCCGGCCTCTTTCACACCGCCTTCCTGATGCCAGCCCGAGCTGACCTGGCCCGCTGGGTCGCCCACGTCGTGGAAGCCCGCGTGCCGCTTCAGGGCGCGTCCGACCACATCGTCAGCGAGGCGCTCTATCTCGCCGATCCCGAGGGCAACGGCATCGAGGTCTATGCCGACCGCCCGGTCTCGGACTGGCTCGGAGAGAGCGGCGAGATCCGGATGAGCACCGATCCGCTCGACTTGCAGGAACTGCTGCGCAGCGCCGGGGGCACCGCATGGACGGGCTTCCCCGAGGGCGGCAGCGTCGGCCATGTCCACCTGCAGGTGGGGGATACTGCAGAAGCCGATCGCTTCTACCGCGACCTGCTCGGCCTCGATATCGCGGCGCGCTATCCCGGCGCCAGCTTCTACGGCAGTGGTGGTTATCACCACCAGCTTGCCGGCAACGTCTGGAACAGCCGCCGTGCGGGGGTGCGCCCGCAGGGCATGGCGGGTCTGGATGCCGTGGAAATCGTCGTCCGCAGTGCAGCGGACCTCGCAGCCATCACCGCACGCGTCGAAGGCGCCGGCATGGAAAGCATCAAAACCACCGACGGCCTGACCCTACACGATCCCTGGGGCACCGCCATAACCCTGACGACTTGAGGAGACGACCATGTTGAGAGACGGGAAATGGGTGGCCGACTGGCAGCCCGTCCAGGCCAAGGACGAAAAGGGCGGCTTTGTTCGCCAGACCTCGAGTTTCCGCAACTGGATCACCCCAGACGGCAGCGCCGGGCCAACCGGAGACGGCGGCTTCAAGGCCGAGGTCGGGCGCTACCACCTCTATGTCGCGCTGATCTGCCCCTGGGCGTCGCGCACGCTGATCGGGCGAAAACTGAAGGGGCTGGAGGAAGTGATCTCGGTTTCCGTCGTCGAGCCCGAACTCTCCGACCAGGGCTGGCGCTTGGGAGACGCTGGCGGGGCCGACCTGGACACGCTGAACGGCGCCAATTTCCTGCACGAGATCTACACTCGCGCCGACCCCGCAATTTCGGGCCGCGCGACGGTGCCGGTGCTTTGGGACAAGCAGCGCGGCACCATCGTGAACAACGAATCCGCCGACATCCTGCGGATGCTGAACTCCGGGTTCGGCGACTTCGCGGACACCACCTTCGACCTCTATCCGGCCGACCTCCGCGAGGAGATCGACGCGATCAACGCCCGAATCTACCCGGCTCTCAACAACGGCGTCTATCGCGCGGGCTTCGCCACCACGCAGATCGCCTACGAAGAAGCGTTCCAAGACGTCTTCGCCATGCTCGATGAACTCGAAGGACGCCTCGGCGATGGCCGCGACTTCCTGCTGGGCGACCGCTTCACCGAAGCGGATGTGCGGCTGTTCGTGACACTGGTGCGCTTCGACGTGGCCTATCACGGCCTCTTCAAGTGCAACCTGCGCCGCATCGCCGACTATCCCGCCCTCAGCGCCTACCAGGCGCGCATCCTCGCGCTGCCGGGGGTGTGCGAGACAGTCAGCATCGACCACATCAAGCGCGGCTACTACTCGATCAAGGCTCTCAACCCGACCGGGATCGTTCCGGTAGGGCCCGCGCTGCCAGCAGCTTTGGCCGGTTGATCCGGCGCGGTGACCGACAGGTCTGCACTCAGGTCACGCTGCTGCGTAGCTGGTATAGACTGAAGTCGATCCGTCGCGCCCTATGAGGAAAACCTCAAAGGCCTCACGTTCGCTCTCCGGCCCCATGCCCGGTGACCCGTAGGGCATGCCGGGCACGCCAATTCCGATGGCGTCCGGACGCTCGTCCAGCAGTCGGCGGATGTCGGCAGGCGGAACGTGTCCTTCGATCAGATATCCCGCAATCTTGCCGGTGTGGCACGAACCCATGGCCTGCGGGATACCGTTGTCGAGCTTGTACTGCGCGAGCGCCGCTCCTCCGCTCTCCTCGACCGTCACATCAAATCCCTCGGATGCAAGAATGTCGACCCAGGCCGAGCAGCATCCGCAGTTGGGATCCCTGAGGACGTGAAGACCAGGACTGGCCTCGGCCCCGGCAGGCACCGCGGCCGTCACCGAAACAGCGCACGCGCCAATTACGAAACCCCGGCGAGAAACAATCAATCGCATCGTCGATCCTTTTCTTCACGCAAGGCCATCGCTGCAAGCAGCATGGTCTTCAAACCGTCCGCACCCCGCATTCTTCTTTGATAGCTTACTCACACGCCTCATCCCACAGAGACGCAATCGTCACCCGTACACGGAAGGTTGAGCCGAAACGCATCGATCGCGCCCGGGCTGCTCTTGACCTTCCACTAGCTGGAAGCCCCATCTTCAGGGCTAACCAGATGCTCGGAGAGACTCTTATGCAGTTCCAGATCGACAACATGACGTGCGGCGGCTGCGCCAGAAGCGTTACAAAGGCGATCCATTCGGTTGACCCGCAGGCAAAGGTCGACATCGATTTGCCCCATAAGCGGGTGACCGTGGAGTCGGGAGTCGATCGATCCGCCGTTGCGTCCGTGCTCGTGGACGCCGGGTTCTCGCCTCGCCCTGCGGCATGATGCTCGGCCAATAGTCACAAGAAGCGGCAAGAAGAACGCGCTTGCCTGAGGCGGGTTGTAACTGCTGAGGCAGCGTCTTCCCTGGTGGATAACCATTGATGAAAAAATCAGCGCGGATTTGGAACATGGCAATTGCAGCGTTACTGGCGCTGGCATTCGCCTTCATCTGGCCGCCTGCCAACTTTGGCTCCCCATCACCCTATGATCACGCAGTGCAAGCGGAAGCCCATACTCAACACGCTCATGGCAAACCGAGCGGCCAGCACGGCTTTCTCACCGTTCAGATGGAAGCCGACTGTGCTGCTGCGGCAGCAGCCTGTTGCATGATGGCTCATTGCTGTCCGGGGATTTCAGTCGGAGCGCATGAAATTACCACCGTTTCGGCCAGCGACGAGACGACGGCTGCGACGCCGGTGCCGGGCTTGGGAAGCGATCCTGGGGTGATCCTCCCCCCTCCGCGACGTCTGTGGCTCTGATCGCTCGACAAATCATACATTCAGGAGAACTCAAGATGACTATCGCAAAGACGATCCTCGCCGCGGCTATCGCCGCTACCGCGTTCTCAGCGCCCGTCATGGCGCAGGACGCGGAATTCCAGCTCCCCGAGCAGTGCACGACAGCTGCCGCCGCGGGTGGCATGGATCACTCGGCCATGGGACATGGCGGCATGCACGGTAATCAGGGCGGCGGCATGAACGCGGGCATGATGGAGATGATGGGCATGGGAGGCATGGACCTCGAATCCATGCCCGAGCATGTCCAAGAGAACATGCGCAAGATGATGATCACCATGCCGGCCATGCACGAAGGCATGATGATGGAGGATGCCGACGTGGCCTTCGCCTGTGGAATGATCGCCCACCATCAGGGCGCGATCGACATGGCTGAGGTTTTGCTCGAGCACGGCGACGATCCGCAGATGCGCGCGCTTGCCGAGGAGATTATCGCGGCGCAGGGCCCCGAGATCGAGCGGATGACCACTTGGCTGGCTGAGAACGCCAACTGAGACCACAGTGGCCGCGCGGTGCGGACCGCGCGGCCACTTCTGTCCGCTCGCCTCGAAATCACTTGAGCTTCCAGCGGCTGGAACCCTTATCCTGGCGGGAGAAGCTACGGAGATGCTGCCATGAACATCGGAACAGCCGCCAGGCAATCGGGCCTTCCGCCCAAGACGATCCGCTACTACGAGGACATCGGTCTGCTCACCGCCGACCGAGCTGCCAACGGGTACCGCGACTATTCCGACGAGGACGTCCACCGGCTGCGTTTCGTCCAGCGGTCCCGCAGCCTCGGGTTTTCGGTCGAGGAATGTCGGCAGTTGCTTTCCCTCTATACCGACCGTCACCGCGCCAGTGCGGATGTGAAGGCGATTGCCACCGAGAAGCTTGCCGAGATCGACCGCAAGATCGCGGAACTGACTGGGCTTCGGGAGATGCTCGGGCATCTTGTCGAGAATTGTCACGGCGACGCCCGCCCGGACTGCCCGATCATCGACGGGCTGTCGGGGAAGACGCGCGATCACTAGGACCCGATGGAGGGCGGAACGATGATGGGCGACGGCATGATGTGGGGGATGGGGCTCTGGGGCCTTGTGCTCGCCGTGCTGGTGGTGCTCGTCATCGCCGCGCTGGTCAAATACATCTTCTTTCGATGAATCCGGGCCGATGTTCAGCATAGGAACGTCGTCTGTGCGGCTTTTCGCTCCAGCAGTCCTCCTGATCGGTCTGCTTCCGCTCCCTGCCGCGGCGTTTCTGCACGCCGCCCCGGCGGATGCGGACACTGGCCGTGCGCTCTACGTCGAGCACTGCGCGGCATGCCATGGCATCAATCTTGAGGGACAGCCGGACTGGCGCAGCCCCGACGCCGACGGTGTCTACCCGGCGCCTCCCCATGACGAGTCCGGTCACACCTGGCACCATGACGATGCGATGCTGATCGACTACATCACACGCGGCGGTCAGGCGGTGCTCGACGACATGGGAGTGACCTTCAACTCGGGAATGCCGGGCTTCGGCTCGGTTCTGGATGAACCGGAGATCGAGGCGATCCTCGACTACATCAAGTCGACCTGGCCGGAACACATTCGGGACCTGCAAGTGCAGAGATCGAATGCGGCCGCCGCCGATTGATCCCATTTCGGTCTGCGTCAGACCTTTCGGAAGAGACCGAAGTGGAACCGCTGCACGCTGTCCCAAGGGGTTGGGTGTTCATGGTTGAGGGTTCGAATCAGCCGGTACCCATCGCCGAGCCGCTCGGACAACCGTGCGGCGTCGTAGCGGGCGACTGGCAGTCCGCTGCAGGTAGACGGACCGTCCAGCGCGAAGGTTCCGATAATAGCATGACCGCCGGGGACCAGGGCACGATCCATGACCCGCAGATATGACTCCTGATCGGCGGCGTCGGTCAGGAAGTGGAAGGCGGCGCGGTCGTGCCAGATGTCGAAGCGACCGGAGGGCTTCGAGTGCAGCACGTTGCCCACCACCCATTCGACCGGCACGTCCTTGGGAAGTCGCGCCCGAGCCTTCGCTAAAGCAGTTTCCGAGAGGTCGAGCACGGTGATGCGGCGAAATCCCTGTTCCAGGAGGCAGTCCACCAGACGCGAGGAACCCCCGCCCACATCGACGATGGCGGCGTCCGTCCTCACGCCAGTCTCCGCGATGAGGTCGAGCGACACCTTCGGCCGTGCCTCATGCCAGCTCGTCTCGGCCTCTTCCTTGTTCCGATAGACGTCTTCCCACCGGTTCGGGTCTTCGGACATCGTCATTCCCTCACAACTCGATCCGCCGCAGTCGCAGCGCGTTCGTGATGACGGAGACGGATGACAGGCTCATCGCCGCTGCTGCGATCATCGGCGACAGCAACATTCCCGTAAGGGGATAGAGCAGTCCCGCCGCGACCGGCACGCCCAGAGCATTGTAGGCGAAAGCGAAGAACAGGTTCTGCTTGATGTTGCGAAGCGTGGCGCGGGCCAGCTTGCGTGCGCGCACGATCCCCATCAGGTCACCGCCCAGGAGGGTGATGCCCGCGCTTTCCATGGCCACATCCGCGCCGGTTCCCATGGCGATGCCGACATCGGCTGCAGCCAGAGCAGGCGCGTCGTTCACCCCGTCGCCCGCCATGGCGATCTTGTGCCCATCCCGGCGCAGCTGGTCGATCAGATCCTTCTTGGCCTCGGGCAGCACGCCGGCGCGGACCTCGTCGATGCCGAGCTTGCTGGCGACCGCCTGCGCCGTGCGTTCGTTGTCGCCGGTCGCCATGATGACCCGCAGCCCTTGCGCGTGCAGTTCCCGGATCGCCTGCGCGGTGCTGTCCTTGATCGGATCAGCCACCGCCACGATGCCGACGAGCGCGCCGCCCGACGCGATGAACATCGCTGTCTTGCCTTCGGCGCGGAGGCCGTCGGCCTTCGCTTCGGCCAGACCGGTGTCCAGCCCCATCTCGCGCATCATTGCCGCATTGCCGAGCGCCACTTCACGCCCGCCGACCGTGCCGCGCACGCCCTTGCCAGTGACCGCCTCGAAATCCACGGCCTCCTGACGCGGCGCCCCATGGGCCTCAGCTCCCTCGACGATTGCCTCGGCGAGTGGGTGTTCCGAGCCGCGCTCGAGCGCGGCCGCAAGCGATAGCAGGTTGGCCTCGGCGATATCCCCCAACACCACGGTATCCGTCAGCTTCGGCTTGCCCATGGTTAGGGTGCCGGTCTTATCCACGATCAGCGTGTCGACCGCCGCCATGCGTTCCAGCGCCTCGGCATCCTTGATCAGCACGCCCGCCTGCGCGCCGCGTCCCGCCGCCGTGGTAATGGAAATCGGCGTCGCCAGCCCCAGCGCGCAGGGACAGGCGATGATGAGAACCGACACCGCCGAGGCGATGGCGAACACCAGCGCAGGCTCGGGCCCTACAGTCAGCCAGACGATGAAGGCGACAATGGCGATGACCACCACCGTCGGCACGAACACCGCGGAAACCCTGTCGGCCAGTCCCTGGATAGGCGCGCGCGACCGGCGGGCGTTCGAGACCATGGCCACGATCTGAGCCAGCATGGTATCGGCGCCGACCTTGCCTGCCTCGATCACGAGGCTGCCGTTCTTGTTGATCGTGGCCCCGGTCACGGCGTCGCCAGGGCCTTTTTCGACGGGCATCGACTCGCCGGTCAGCATGCTTTCGTCGAGCGACGAGCGGCCCTCAATCACCGTCCCGTCCACCGGGACCGCATCGCCGGGGCGCACCCGCAGCCGGTCGCCCTCCATGATGTTCTCGAGCGGGGCGTCGTATTCCGTGCCGTCCGGCAGGATGCGCCGCGCGGTCTTGGGTGCGAGATCAAGCAGCGCGCGGATCGCGTCCCCGGTGCGCTCGCGCGCCCGCAATTCGAGAACCTGGCCGACGAAGACCAGAGCCACGATAACCACGGCCGCTTCGTAGTATGTCCCGACGCCGTGGCCCATGCGGTACTGGTCCGGAAACACGCCCGGCAGGAACGTGGCGACCAGCGAATAGAGATAGGCCGCTCCAACGCCGAGGCTGATCAGCGTCCACATGTTCGGCGATCGGTTCAAGACCGAGTCCCAGCCGCGGCGGAAGAACGGCAGCGCGGCCCAGAGGATGATCGGCGTCGCCAGCACGAACTCCAGATAGTTCGCCGTCTGATGCCCGACCCAGTCACGGACCGGCAGGGCGACAAGCTCGCCCATCGTCAGCACGATGAGCGGCACCGCCGCCGCCGCCGAAATCCACATCCGCCGCGTGAAGTCGGTCAGCTCCTCGCTGGGCTCGTCCGAGGGGACCATCGGCTCCAGTGCCATGCCGCAAATCGGGCAGGATCCCGGCGCATCGCGGACGATCTCGGGATGCATCGGGCAGGTGTACTGAACGTTGGCCGGGACGGCCTTCTTGCGCCCGGCGGCGCGGCCGGAGGCATAGAACCAGGGATCCGCCTTGAACTTCGTCTGGCACTTGCCCGAGCAGAAATGGAAGCTCTCGCCGCCAAAGCTCTCCATTCGGGTGTCCGGCTTCAGGCTCACCGTCATGCCGCAGACCGGATCGATGGCCGTCGGGCCGGTTGCCGGCTCCTCATGGACGTTCGGCATTTCGGCGTCTGAGTGGACGTGGCCGGAGTGAGGATTGACAGTGGACATGGTGTTCTCCTTTCGCGGTCTGTGCCGCGTGAAGGCCGATGCACGGGCTTCAGGATAAATGTGCTCCTTCCTGTAACTGGAAGGTCAAGCGCTGATTAAGCCGGGCGCAGAGCATTGCGCATCCGGCCCGACAAAGTTCCTCAAGCAGAACCGGCGAAAACATCGCATCCTCTCGACAAAGAACTGAGAGGATTCCGTCATGAGTCGCCTGTCGCATTCCGAAGTCCACATGGTTCATCGTATAGGCTGGCTGCGAGCTGCGGTGCTCGGGGCAAACGATGGGCTTGTCTCAACAGCGAGCCTCGTCGTTGGAGTCGCTGCGGCAGGGTCTGGGCGTCCCGAGATTCTGATTGCCGGTCTTGCAGGGCTTGTCGCCGGAGCCATGTCGATGGCGGCCGGCGAGTACGTCTCTGTCAGTTCACAGACCGATGCGGAGCAGGCCGACATCGCGCGCGAAACCCGCGAACTGAGGGAAACTCCTGAGGCAGAGCTCGACGAGCTGACACGGATCTATGTCGCGCGTGGGCTCGACGAGGGTCTCGCGCGCCAGGTCGCAATCCAACTGACCGAGAGGGACGCGCTTGGCGCGCATTCGCGCGACGAGCTCGGCCTCTCGGAAACAGTGACCGCGCATCCAATCCAGGCGGCCTTGGTGTCAGCGGCGACCTTTGCGGTCGGCGCTGTCATACCGCTCATCATTGCGGCGCTGGTTCCGGCGGCCCAGATCACTCTCGTCGTCGCGGTCACCACTCTGGTCGCGCTTTCAGTGCTGGGCGGATTGGGGGCATCGGTCGGCGGCGCAGGCGTCGTGAAGGGCGCGGTTCGCGTCACCTTTTGGGGCGCGCTTGCGATGGCAGCGACCGCAGCGGTGGGTATGATCTTTGGTGTGACTGTCGGCTAGGCTAGGTCGCGCGGAGACAGCGGTGCAGTCGCTCGACGGTATCAATAAAGTCAATAGCTTAGAGTGGAGAAGGTTGGATATCAGGCCCATCCCCTCCGCCACCAACCCCGGTCTCTCCCCCTATTCTCTGTTCCGGCCCGAATTTCCCCCGTGTTTTCGTGGGTTAGCGAGGCGGCCCCATAACGGAGACGACAGTTCCCTGTGATGATCCGACCCTTTTTGCCGCGCGTCTCTGAGGGCGTCGAGAGCCGTTCGGTTTGCCCTTCTTTACAATGGATACAGGGAATTATCAGGGAATTCTGGTTTTTCCGGGCTCTTTTGACGGTTTTTCTGCCTGAATCTGTGCGCTATTTCAGTGGCTTACGGGCCAATTCCCTGCTCAAGATCAACAGGGAAGTTAATTCGGCGTAACAGGGTGAAAAATTCCACCGAACAGGGAAAGAATTGGGAAGAACAGGGACGGCGCACTCCGGGATGGTGTGCAGACTGCCGGAGGTGGCTGTGGCGTTTATTTGTGGTGACGAAGCTGAATGATCGTCAGATCGGCGCGAAGATCTGCGCTTGCTCAGACCAGTCCATCGGACTGCCATCGCGCAGAAGCCGGGCGACGCAGAGGTCTGCGGGCTGGCGACCGTCGAGGATAGCGGCTTGGAGTTTGGGGGCGAGGAACGCCAGCGGGATGCGGGTTCGGATGTAGGGCTCCGAATGCCCGGTGGCACTGGCGATCTCGGTCAGGGACTTGCCTGCCCGAAGTGATCTGGCCCAGACATGCGCTTCGGCCAG
>CANJQT010000031.1 GCA_947476475.1 Paracoccaceae bacterium
ACGGGTAGCGTCCGGCTCATAGGCGAAGTCGAGCATGTCCTCTTCCATCGCATCCTTCTTCGGCAGCTTTTCCACCCAGGCAGGATCCACGTAGACATGGCAGGTCGAACAGGCGCAGGCCCCGCCACAGTCAGCCTCGATGCCCGGAATGCCATTGTCGCGCGCACCTTCCATGACGGTCAGCCCGTTGGCCACCTCGACTACATGTTCCTTGCCGCCATGTTCCACATAGATGATCTTCGCCATCCAGATTTCTCCACTCCATTCTTCGGGTCTGCCGCGGTCGCGATCGGGGTCAGGCACTGACCGGCTGCGGCTGGGCTGCCGCTTGTTCTGCCTCGATCTTCTTTTGCAGCCGCCGCCGGAACAGCAGCGGACCCGCATCAATGGCAAGGTCGATGTTGCGCGTGCGCTTTTGGGTCATGCCCTGCTGCACTTCGATCAGAATCTCGCGGTCTTCGTTGAAGGCGAACGCCACAGAATCGCTCATGTATTTCGAGATGGCCGCATCGCCGGGAAAAACATTACGGACCTGGAACCAGAAGTAGCGGGTCGTGGTTTCGTCAACCGGGGTCATGAAATTGTAGCTGTCCATCTGGAAGTACTGACCCGCCGGCAGCTTGCTTTCGTCGCCGCCCGTGCCCGCCGGCGTGAATACCGCCTTGATATAGGCCAGCGAGGGGTAGCGCACCTCATAGTGCTGCTTGCGGTCGCAATTTCCGGCAAAAGGCACAAGCTTCTTGTAGAACGGCGCCACCTCAACATCGTACATCCAGCGTGACACGATCACCCCCTCCGGCGTGCCCTCCACGGTCAAGGGTTCGTCCTCGCAGGCGCTGTTGCCAAAGGACGACTGGTGTACCCAGGCAACGTGCGAAGGGTCCAGAAGGTTGTCGGTGATGTAAAGGTAGTTGCAGGCAAAGGGCAGCGCATCGCCCCGGTTGATGCCCCAAGCCGGGTCATCATAATGCTCGACCTTGAATATCTTGTCCGTGTCGGCCAATGCCGGCTCGCCCATCCAGATCCAGACCAGCCCATAGCGTGATTCCACCGGATAAGACTGGATGTTGGCCGAGGGCGGAATCCTGTCCTGCCCCGGCACCCGCACGCAATTGCCGCTGCAATCAAAGGTCAAACCATGATAGCCGCATTCCAGCGTGTCGCCCTTGATGCGCCCCTTCGACAGCGGCAGCTTGCGGTGCGGGCAGGCGTCGATCAACGCCACGGGCTTGCCCGCCTCGGTGCGATAGAACACGATCTTTTCACCAAGGATCATGATCTGCTTGGGCTCGCGCGCAACATCGCTGTCGGCCGCGGCCACATACCAGGCATTTCTCAAGAACATATCGCCCTCCTCAGGATTGTGCAGGTGCGGGCCAGTGGCGTTGCGCCGCCGCCCTCAGAAAATCGACCATGGATTGCGCCAGACTGCGCTCCACGGCCAAACGCAGATCACGGGTCGTCTCCCACCAAAGCGTCACGTCATAGGGACCGACCCGGCAGCGCAGCGTCCGTTGATGACGAACTGAAGCGGCCAGAAGGTCGGCGCTGGCATGTTGCGCCAGAAAATGCAGCGCCTCAACGCCGCGCAAGCAAAGTACCGTCTGGCCATGGCTGATATCGCCCGGAACCATGCCTGCGGGCAGCGCCGGAATTTCGCCAACGATCCAGCATCTGTCCGGCCAAAGCCGCAACAGCATTCCGTCGCCACACGGGCGCTTTTGGCCAAGGGCCAGCGAAAGACCGGCACTGGCCAGACCCGCCTCAAGTCTTGCGGGCGACGACGCGGCCAGCACGTGAACCGGCACCGCCACCTCATCAAGCCGCAGGCCGCAGACCGCGTCCAGCGGGCCTGCGGCATCGGAGGACGCGGCAAGATGAACTGGCTCAGCCATGTAGCCGCTCTCCCTTCGGGTCAAAGGCACATGCCGGCCCCACTTCCACTTCGACCGAAACCCCCGCCAGCGGTGAATGTGCCCAAAGCCGCTCTCCCATCCGCGCCCGCCCGTTGCGCAGAAAGCCAATGGCTATGGGATGCCCAAGCGTCGGGCTGACAACCGCCGCCGTCAAGTGGCCTTCCAGCGCCGGTTGCGCTCCAGCGACATAGGGTTCGCAGGACAAATGCGCGCCGAAAGGAAGCGCCGTTGCACGGTCCACCGGGGTCAGGCCAACAAACTGGCCACGACCATCCGCCTGCAACGCCGGACGCGCCAGCAATGCGCGGCCCAGAAAATCCTTCTTCGTTGAAACCAGCCCCGACAAGCCCAGATCATCCGGGGTTCGGCGGCCATCAATCTCGGTGCCAACCGACAGATGCCCCTTCTCGATCCGCAGAACATCCAGCGCCTCAAGCCCATAGGGGCAGATATCCCACGCCTGCCCCGCCGTCATGACTCTCTCCCACAGGGCCTCGGAATAGCCTGCCGGAACGCAAAGCTCATAGCTAAGTTCGCCCGAGAAGCTGACCGAAAGCACCCGCACCGGCAGATCACCACCCAAAGTGCCGCCCCGGATCGCGGCAAAGGGGAAATCCGCGCTTTCGCAGGCAAAGCTGGGGGCCAGCGCCCTCAAAAGTGCGCGCGCCTCTGGGCCGGCGATCGCCAGCGCCGCCCACTGTTCGCTGACATCGGTCAGCACAAGGTCCATCCCGGCACAGCGCAGTTGCCGGTGCATCTGCAGATGCCGCCAGACCGATGCCCTGCGGGTAGTGGTGGCGCTTAGTACATAGTGATCTGCAGCCAGACAACAGATGGTGCCGTCATCGAACACCAGACCATCCTCGCGCAGCATCAGCCCATATCGCAGCCGCCCCGGTTTCAGCGTGGAAAGATTGTTGCAGTAAAGCTCTTCGACAAAACGCGCGGCGTCCGGCCCGCGGATCTCGAACTTGCCCAGTGTCGACATGTCAACGCAGCCAAGGCTGCGGCGCACCGCCTGAACCTCGCGGCGGATCGCTTCGGCCATGTCTTCACCGGCCAGCGGGAAATAGCGCGCATAAAGCCAATCGCCCGAAGTCTGGAACACGCAGCCCGCCGCTGCAAAGACGCGGTGAAAAGGGGTGCGCCGCGTGGGCGTCATGGCCGTGCCTGTTTCCGCGCCGATCAGCGTGCCGATCTGCACCGGCGAATAGGGCGGGCGGTAAGTGGTATGGCCGATGGCGCTGGCCGGGCGGCCAAGCGCTTCGGCCAGCGTCACAATGCCGTTGGCCCAGCTGGTCTTGCCCTGATCCGTGCCCATGCCAAGCGTGGTATAGCGCTTTGCAAGTTCGACATCGTCATAGCCTTCGCGCACGGCCTGCTGCACATCAGCCTGCGTCACATCGTTTTGCAGATCGACAAAGGCCTTGCCACCGCGCGTGCCGGGCTTGACCGTTTTTTGCGGCGTGACAGGGGCCAGCGGCACGACCATCGGCACATGCAACTCCAACTCGCCCATCGCGCGATGCGCCAAGGCTTTGCCATCGGCCAGGCAGCCCGCAAGATCAAGCGCCCCCCGCGCGCCGCCTGCGGGGCGCATTGGCCCGGTCGCGCCTGCGGGCAAAAGACAATTTGCGCCCTGATCCCAAGTCAGATGCCCGCCCATCTGGGCGGCCAGATGCGCCGTCGGCGTCCAACCCGCAGAAACACACAAAAGGTCAGCGCCCGCACGCAGCCGCTTTCCATCTTCCCCGCGATAGCGCACCGCCACAAGCTCGCCCCGGATCAAACCGCCAGAGGTTCCCGATATTCGTGACGGATCGTCCAGTTCCGCCACGACCCTCAGCCCAGCCGCCTCAAGGTCGGCGCGGGTGCGGCGGCGCTCTTCGAGATCAGACACGGCAATCACCGCACGCCGCCCCGGCGCCACCCCATAGCGACGCAGATAGGTCCGTACCGCGCTGGCAAGCATTACGCCGGGCCGGTCGTTACCGGGAAACACCGCAGGCCGTTCGACAGCACCACTGGCCAGAATGATCCGCCGGGCGCGGATCTTCCACAGCACCGACTGAACCGCCCCTCCCGCATCGCAGCTTTGCGCCACCAGAACCTGACCGTGATCATAATGACCAAAGGCCAGGCTGCGCGGCATCACCGTGACGTTGGACAGTGTGGCAAGGTCCCTGGCCGCATCCTCAGCCCATTCACGGGCGGGCATGCCTTCAATCTGGCCTTGGTCCCAAAGCAGGCTGCCGCCCAACAGAAAGTCGGCCTCGACGATGATCGTCGTCGCCCCGCCATGCGCCGCGGTCAGGGCCGCTGCAAGCCCGGTCGGCCCGCTGCCAATCACGAGTATTTCGCAAAAGGCCTGCCGCTTGTCATGGCGCGCCGGATCGGCCCCCGCATCAATGCGGCCATGCCCGGCAATGGCCCGGATGATCCGTTCATACCATCTGTACCAGGCCGCGCGAGGCCACATGAAGGTCTTGTAATAGAACCCCGCGCTAATACCCCTGCCAGCAATCTGGATCAGGGCGCCAACGTCGCGCTGTAGCGAAGGCCAGTTGTTCTGGCTGGTCACGATCATCCCATCGCAAAGCTGAACCTCGGTCGCCTTGAGGTTGGGAATACGCCCCTGCCCCGCATCCACCGTCACCAATGCCGAAGGGTCCTCCAGCCCGGCACCAAGAAAGCCGCGCGGACGGTGGTATTTCAACGACCTCGCCACGATCCTCTGCCCGCAGGCCAGCAATGCAGAAGCCAGCGTGTCGCCCGGATGGCCCGTCATCGGGGCGCCATCGAAGGTGAAATGAATAAGCCGTGCGCGGTCGATCAACCCGCCCTGCGGCAATCGAAAGGGCTGGGTCATGTTGGCGCCTTTTCAAAGGCGTGGCTGGCGAGATCGCGCCGCAGCGTGACCCAGCATTCGCAACCGGCGTGATGATACCAGACCTCGGGCAGTGCGCCCCCTGCCCGGCCTGCTCCATGCAGCGCCCTGTGCCATGCCTTGGCGTCCGCCGTGCCGTCAAGCGGCGGCAATTCCCTTACAGGCCCGCCAAAGGCAAATTCTTCCTCGGCGCGCGGGCCGCAGTTCGGACATGGAATAAGCATCAACCCCTCCTAATGCAGCCACGGGTAAGGGCCGATCCCGGCATCGTCGATCAGCGCGCCGGTCGCAAACCGCTCCAGCGCGAAGGGCAGAAGCAAATCGGGGCTCTTGCCCGTCGCCAGTCTCTCGGCAAGGGTCCAGCCCACCGCAGGCGTCGCCTTGAACCCCGCATAACCCCACCCCGCGTTGATCATAAGCCCCGCAACCGGCGTCTCGCCGATAATGGCATTGCCATCCATCGTCATGTCGGCGGTTCCAGACCAGTGCCGCATCAGCCGCAGCCGCGACAGGAAGGGAAACATCTGGGCGGCACGCGCCAACACATCCTCGAGCCGCGCAAAAGACCCCCGGCGCGCCTGCGAGCCGTAGCCGTCCGTTGCCCCGCCCAGAACAAATTCGCCCTTGTCGGTCTGGCTGACATAGCTCAGCCCGGCGTTGTAATTGATCACGCAATCCAGAACCGGCTTCACGGGCTCGGTCACGCAGGCCTGCACATTGACCGGCGTCAGCGGCAGCTCGAACCCGGCATGCCCGGCCAGAACCGCAGACTGCCCGGCCACCGATATGACCGCCTGCCCACAGGCAATTCGGCCTTTCGGGGTCAGAACCGCCTGCAAACGGCCAGCTGCGATTTCGAACCCTTCCACCGGGCAATTCTGAAAGATGTCCACCCCTTGCCGCGAAGCCTGACGCGCAAAGCCCCAGGCTACCGCGTCATGGCGCACCACACCGCCCTTTTCCTGCACCAATGCCCCCGAAATCGGGTAACGCGATGGCGCATCCAACTCAAGGCAGGGAACCCGCGCCTGCAATGCTGCGCGGTCCAGAACCTTGGCCTCTGCCCCGCGCAGCACCATGGCATTGGCACGCAAAGTCATATGCTCTAACTCGCCATCCGAATGCGCCAGATCGACATAGCCACGCGGCGAATACATCACATTGAAGTTCAACTCCTGCGCCAGACCTTCCCAAAGGCCCAGCGCGAAGTGCTTCAGCCGAAAGCTCGCATCCAGAAGATAGTCCGACCGCACGATCGCCGTGTTGCGCGCGGTGTTCCCTGATCCGATCCAGCCTGCCTCAAGCACCGCTACATTGGTGATGCCGTGGCGGGCCGCAAGATAATGCGCAACAGCAAGGCCATGCGCCCCACCGCCAATGACGACCACATCATAGCGCGCATTTGGCTCGCGGGCGGCCACAATCGGGCGCCAGCCGCGGTTCCGGCCCAGCGCTTTCGCAATCACCATTGCCCCCGAATACTGCACGCGGTTGCCCTCTCGCGACTCCATCTGTGATCACAGTTATCAAATGTCCCGGATGGTGGCAAGAGCATGCCCGCAACCGTTGCCGCAGAACTGAAGCCTCAGGCGTGCCACCCCCGTCCCCCTCTGCCGGCAGGCTGTTGATGTCCAGCTGGAAGTGACCTGCGGAACCATCAGCGGCGCGTTGGCCAATGGCACAATCCGCGTAGTAAATTTCGAAAATGCAGATAAACTAACGCAATGCTATCGGCGGCTCGAACCGGCACGATGATCATGCGGTCGCGCAAAAACATGCCAGAAAGCCATAAGTGGAAAATTTTGACCCAGCATTCGCCACGGCTGCTCAGATATCTCGGGCATTGACTGACCGATCCACCTCCTCCGTGGAAATTGCAGAGAAGATATTTGCCAGGATCGACAGACTGGAACCTGCTCTGAATGCTTTCGTCTCTCTTGCGCGCCCACGCGCCCTTCGCGAAGCCGCGGCTTCCGATGCGCGGCGCCGCAGTGGCACAAGTCTGGGGCCGCTTGATGGTGTGCCATATGTGGCAAAGGACATCTTCGATGTTGCGGGATTTCCAACAATGGCCGGAACGCGGCTGCTTTCTGACAACATCGCCAAGAATGATTGTACTGCCGTCCGACGGCTGACAAATGCCGGTATGGTTCTGATCGGCAAGACCCACACCGTCATGTTCGCATTTCACATCAACGGAACAAATCCAGAGTTTGGCACCCCGCTCAACCCTTGGCACACCATACCTCATATACCGGGCGGATCGAGCAGCGGTTCCGCCGTGGCAGTCGCCGCAGGCATCGTTCCCGTGGCGCTAGGAAGTGATACGGGTGGCTCGATCCGTCTGCCCGCCGCACTCACGGGCACAACGGGCTTCAAGCCGACAACGGGCCGCCTCGGCCGTGGCGGTGTCAGGCCGCTGTGCTGGAGTCTGGATGCGGTGGGTCCGATCGCCCGCACGGTCGCTGATGCGGCATTGGTGTTTGAAGCCATGCAGGGGAATGACCCCTATGACGAGACAACTTGGGGAACCTCATTGATAGATCCTTGCAGCGAACTCGATCACGGGATCGAAGGCCTGCATGTCGTTGTCTGCGAAGGTTTTTTCGTTGACAATGCCCAGCCTGAAGTCATTTCAGCGATAGAAGCGGTCACCGATACTCTTTCCAAGCTCGGCGCAAAAATCTCTCGGCGGGACTTTTCTGAGATCAACGAGGCTTCCCGGCTAAGCTACGCAGGAACGATTGACACCGAGGCTTATGCCGTCAACAGGCATTTCCTGGACCACCACCGGGACGCACTGGACCCGGACGGCCTCTGGATTGACACCGGCAACAAATTCTCCGGGACCGACTATTACCTCGCGCTACGCGAGCGGTTTGATTTGCAAAGGCGGTTTTCCGAAACACTGGGAGGCGCACATGCCGTTCTCGCACCGACAAGCGCCCAGCCGGCTTGGCCAGTCGACAAAATGAAAGGCGAAAGCGCCCCACCAGTCTCATACGCACGCAACACAAGCGTCGGGAACTACCTTAATTGGGCGTCTGTTTCAGTGCCGGGCGGGTTCAGCGCCGACGGGCTGCCCATCGGCGCGATGATCTCTGCGCGTCCGTTTGACGACACCGTCGCATTGCGCATTGCGCATTCTTACCAGATGGCGACCGACTGGCACACAAGGCGCCCGAACATCGTTTAGGGTCAGATGCTGGCGCGCGACTACAATTTGCAGAGCCGACAAAACGCCAAGATGGCCATAAGGGGTCGTTGCAGGCCCGAAAGACCTTTTGGTCGCAGCATAAGTAAGGACAACTTTTGGCCGATAGCGTTTGCCAGGCAGTCGCTGGCTGCATGGCAAACGCTCTCTCCTTCCTGCCCTGCCACCCAACCCACACCCCCGGCACTCCCATCCGAAAGGTTTTCCCATGCTCAAGCGAACAGCCTACCCGATCGCCGCTATCCGCGTGCCGGTGAAGCGCGCGAAAACCCTTGATCCTGCCAAAGTGCAGGCCTTGGCCGAAAGCATCATGGCGGAAGGGCAAACGACGCCAATCAGCCTTCGCGCCGACGGCGATGGATTCGTACTGATCGAAGGCTATCACCGGCTGGAGGCGCTCAGGGCATTGGGTGAGGTGACGGTCGATGCTTTTCTGGTCCACGCCCGGCTGCATTGACCAAGGCGCGCAGATCAGCGCACCACCGGCGAAAAACCGTTAAAATTCAGTTAAGAAAAAATCAGAAGTGCAAATATATCAAGGCATTACCAAATTGTCCGAGTTCGGACACTTCCCAAAACAAAACGGGCGAAGCTTGCGCCCGCCCGTTCAAAGTCCTGCTCTGTCCTGAAAAATCAGGCCAGTGCGAGGTTCGTTGCCGACTCGCGGCCATCACGGCCTGCTTCGATGTCGAAGGTCACTTTCTGGCCATCGCGCAGTTCGCGGATGCCAGCGCGCTCAAGCGCGGTGATGTGGACGAACACGTCCTTTTTGCCGCCATCGGGGGCGATGAAGCCGAAGCCTTTGGTGGCGTTGAACCATTTCACGGAGCCGGTGGCCATCGTGATGTCTCCTCTAAAACCCGCCCGCACGATGCGGCGGCTCGGCGCAGTCAGGCAGAATCGAAAGCTGAGGCCGAAGACGGAGACAGGTCGATAAAGTAACGTCGCGCCAAAATATTAATCCGTTTTCCCCTGAAAGGCAAGGATTTTTGGTGCCCGCGGCCGGACTTGAACCGGCACGGCCTTCCGGCCTGGGGATTTTAAGTCCCCTGTGTCTACCATTTCACCACGCGGGCAACGCGGGCGGCCCAGTCCTAACGGGCCGCGCCGAAAGTTTAAAGCCCCGCCTCCTTCACCGCCTCCATCGCCACGAACGTAGAGGTCGAGGCGACATGTGGCAGGCTTGATATATGCTCCCCCAGCACCCGTCGATAGGCCGCAATGTCACCGGTGCGCACCTTCAGCAGATAGTCGAAACTGGATGCCATCATATGACATTCCTCGATCTCGGGCACCCCGCGCACCGCCCGGTTGAAGGCCTGAAGCGCCGCCTCTCGGGTGTCCGACAGCTTCACCTCGACAAAGGCCACATGCGCCAGCCCCATGCGGATCGGGTTCAGCACCGCCCGATACCCGGCAATCACCCCCGCCGCCTCCAACCGCGCCACCCGCGCCTGGGTGGGCGTCTTGGTCAGACCGATCCGCCGCGCCAGTTCGGTGACCGCCATGCGCCCGTCACCGGCAAGTTCGCGCACGATCGCCAGATCAAACCGATCCAGATCGGGAAGTGGTTCCGGCCTGTCAATCGCCATGGATTTGGTCCTTTTGACTTCGCCTAGCCATTCTATAGGCAATAAGACTAACAAATAAAGGGTATCATGGGCGAAATCAGGAGAGTTCCATGACCGACCGCACCGACGCACTCTGGACCGCAATCGAAACCGGCACCCTGCAACCAGAGGCCGCCCTGCTAACCCGCCTGATCACGGCAGCCAACCTTGGCCCCGCCGACCGCGCCCGGATTGCAGCGTCGGGGGCCGATCTGGTCCGCAAGATCCGCGCCGATGTGCGTCCCGGACTGATGGAGGTGTTCCTTGCCGAATATGGCCTCTCGACAGAGGAAGGCATTGCGCTGATGTGTCTGGCCGAAGCGCTTCTGCGGGTGCCCGACGCTGAAACCATGGACGCGTTGATAGAGGACAAGATCGCCGCCTCGGATTGGGGCCGTCATCTGGGCCAGTCTGCCTCGCCTTTGGTCAATGCTTCAACCTGGGCGCTTTTGCTGACCGGCAAGGTGCTGGAAGAAACCGATACCGGGGTTGTCGGCCATCTGCGCGCCGCCGTCCGCCGTCTGGGCGAACCCGTCATCCGCAAGGCGGTCAGCCGCGCGATGAAGGAAATGGGCAAGCAATTCGTTCTGGGCGAAACCATCCAGTCCGCAATGATCCGCGCGCAGGAAATGGAAACCCAAGGCTATACCTATTCCTATGACATGCTGGGCGAAGCCGCGAAAACCGCGGCCGACGCGCAGCGTTATGACAAGGCCTATGGCCTAGCCATCGACGCCATCGCCGGGGCCTGCGACCACGAAGACATCGGCACCAACCCCGGCATTTCCGTCAAACTCTCGGCGCTGCATCCGCGCTACGAAGTCGCGCAGGAAACCCGCGTGATGGCGGAACTTGTCCCCGTCGTCCGCGCTCTGGCCCGCAAGGCCGCCCGCGCCGGAATGGGCTTCAACATCGACGCAGAAGAGGCCGACCGCCTGACCCTGTCGCTGAAGGTCATCGAAGCGGTGCTTGCGGACCCCGACTTGAGGGGCTGGGCCGGGTTCGGCATCGTGGTGCAGGCTTATGGTCGCCGCGCCGGTGCCACCATCGACTGGCTTCACGACATGGCGGTGCGGCTTGACCGCAAGGTCATGGTCCGCCTTGTCAAAGGCGCCTACTGGGATGCCGAAGTGAAACGCGCGCAGGTGCTGGGTCTAGCCGACTTCCCAGTTTTCACCCGCAAGGAAGCGACCGATGTCAGCTATATAGCCAATGCCCGCAAACTGCTGGCGATGACCGATCGGATCTATCCGCAGTTTGCCACCCACAACGCACATACGGTCGCGGCCATCCTTGATATGGCCAAGCCCGGGCAGGCTTACGAATTCCAGCGCCTGCACGGCATGGGCGAACGGCTGCACGACATCGTCCACAAGGCCCACAATACCCGCTGCCGCATCTATGCACCGGTCGGTGCGCACCGCGACCTGCTGGCCTATCTGGTCCGCCGCCTTCTGGAGAACGGCGCCAACTCTTCTTTTGTGCATAAGATCGTCGATCTTGAGGTGGCACCTGAACAGGTGGCCGCCTGCCCGATCACTCATCTTGAAACCCTGCTGCCCAACGCCGCCAACAAGGCAATCCGCAATGGCCCGGACCTGTTCGCGCCAGAGCGGGTGAATTCCAAAGGCTTTGATCTGACCGAGGCCAGAACTCTGGCGGCCATCGAAGCGGCGCGTTCCCCTCATGCCGCAGACCTGTTCACCGCCGAACCGATCCTGTCGGGCAAGATCATCGGCATGAAGCCCCGCGCTGTGCATAACCCCGCCAGCGCCGCCCAGATGGGCCGCGTGACTGACGCCGCACCTGCGGATGTAGAAACCGCCTTGGCCGCCGCCCGCCCATGGGCCGCCGCGGTGGGAGAGCGCGCGCGCGTTCTTAACCGCGCCGCCGACCTCTACGAAGAAAACTTCGGCCCGATCTTTGCCCTTCTGGCGCGCGAAGGTGGCAAGACGCTGGCCGACGCCATATCGGAACTGCGCGAAGCGGTGGATTTCCTGCGTTATTACGCCGCCCGCGCCCAAAGCCAGCCGCATGATCCCGCCGGCATCTTCACCTGCATCAGCCCCTGGAACTTCCCGCTTGCGATCTTCACCGGCCAGATCGCGGCTGCACTTGCCATGGGCAATGGCGTGCTGGCCAAACCCGCCGAACAGACGCCGCTGATCGCGGCCTTTGCCACATCGCTTCTGCACAAGGCGGGCGTCCCGGTCGCATCCTTGCAACTGCTGCCCGGCGATGGGGCGACGGTCGGCGCGGCGCTGACATCGGACCCGCGCGTCACAGGCGTATGCTTCACCGGCTCGACCGACACCGCACATCTGATCCGCAAAGCCATGGCCAGACACCTCGCCCCCGGCGCGCCCCTCATCGCCGAAACCGGCGGTCTGAACGCGATGATCGTCGATTCGACCGCGCTGCCCGAACAGGCGGTGCGCGACGTGATCGGATCGGCCTTCCAGTCCGCGGGCCAGCGCTGTTCCGCCCTGCGCTGCCTTTACGTGCAGGAAGACATCGCCCCGCATTTCACCGAAATGCTGTTTGGCGCGATGGAGGAACTGGTGCTGGGCGATCCGTGGCACCTGACCACCGACATCGGCCCGGTAATCGACGCCGACGCCGAAGAGGGCATCCGCGCCCATATCGAACAGGCCCGCCGCGAAGGCCGCCTGCTGCGCCAGCTCTCGCGCCCGCGCGCCGGCCATTTCATCGCCCCCGCGGTGATCCGCGTCAAAGGTATTGGCGACCTCGGGCGCGAGATCTTCGGTCCGGTCCTGCATCTTGCCACCTTCAGGGCCGAAGACCTGCCAAAGGTCGTCGAGGCGATCAACGCCACCGGCTACGGACTGACCTTCGGCCTGCATACCCGCATCGACAGGCGCGTGCAGGATGTCTGTCAGGTGCTGCGGGTGGGCAACATCTACGTCAACCGCAACCAGATCGGCGCGGTCGTCGGCAGCCAGCCGTTCGGCGGCGAGGGCCTCTCCGGCACCGGCCCCAAGGCGGGCGGCCCCGATTACCTTGCCCGCTTCGCGGCCAACCCCGCACAAACCCTTGCCGCCACGGCCGTGGCACCCGCACCAAAGGCCGCAGACCCCGACGCCATCCGCAAGCAACTGGCAGCGGCACCCCACAGCACTATCAGCGAAAGCAACCTTCCCGGCCCCACCGGCGAATCAAACCGCCTGTCGCTGCATCCGCGCGCGCCGCTCCTCTGCCTCGGCCCCGGCGCCGCGGCGGCAGCCGATCAGGCCCGCGCCGTGCGCGCGCTTGGCGGTCAGGCGGTCGAGGTGGCAGGCCACCTGCCCGCCGAAATCCTGATCACGCTTCAGGGTTATTCCGGCGTGCTGTGGTGGGGGGGGGGCGATCAGGCCCGCGCCATGGTGCAGGCGCTTGCCACCCGCAAAGGGCCTATCCTGCCGCTGATCACCGGCCAGCCAGACCGGGCGCATGTGACCGAAGCGCGCCATGTGTGTCTGGATACCACCGCCTCGGGCGGCAATGCCGCCCTTCTGGCCGAGGCCGGAATGGCTTGACCTGCCTTCGCAGATCGGGAACGCTCGGCCCATGTTCCCGATCCGCGACCATAACCCGTCCGAACGCACGCCGCTGATCACCTATGCGCTGATCGCGGCCAATGTTCTGGTCTTCCTCTACCAGTATTCGCTGGGGTCAGACACGCAGGCCGAAGCCCGGTTTCTTTATCACTGGGCGCTGTTTCCCGCCGCCGTGACCGACGGCGGCCCCTATGCCGGGCTTTTCAGCCATATGTTTTTGCATGCGGGCCTCATGCATATGGCGGGCAACATGCTCTTTTTGTGGATCTTTGGTGACAATCTCGAAGACCAGCTCGGCCATCTTGGCTTTCTGATCTTCTATCTGGCCTGCGGCCTTGCCGCCGCGTTCGGTCAGATCCTGCCCGATCCACACTCAACCATCCCGATGGTCGGCGCATCCGGCGCCATCGCCGGGGTGATGGGTGGCTATCTGCTGCTGTTCCCGCGTGCCCGCGTCGATATTCTGGTGATCTTCATCGTCTTCGTCAGGGTCTTTTCGGTCCCCGCCTTCCTGATGCTCGGCTTCTGGTTCGCGCTGCAGATCTTCAGCGGCCTCGGCACGCCAACCGGTGGCGGCGGCGTCGCCTACTGGGCCCATGCCGGGGGTTTCGCTGCCGGGATAGTTCTCACCCTGCCCGCCTGGTCCCGGCGTGGTGCGCGCAACTGGTGGCGGGCCAACCAGGGCCTGCCCCCGCACCCCGAAACCACCTACGCCCCTTCGACCATCCCCCTGATCCGCCGCCGCAAATGACCCTGCAGCCGATCACCAACCCCCACCGCCTGACCTGCCACTGCGGTGCAGTGGAAATCGCGGTGACCCTCACCGACGGCTTCAAAACCGCCCGACGCTGCGACTGTTCCTTTTGCCGCCGCAGGGGCGCGATCGCCGTCTCGGCCCCCCTCGACGGCATCCGCATCCTGCAAGGTGCCGATCGGCTCAGCCTCTACCAATGGGGCACCAACACCGCGAAACATTACTTCTGTTCCATCTGCGGCATCTACACCCACCATCAGCGCCGCTCGAACCCAAATGTATATGGCATCAACGCCGCCTGCCTCGAAGGCATCAGCCCACGCGACCTCGACCCGGTGCCATGGGCCGATGGCCTCAACCACCCATCCGACCGCAAGGCCTGACGTTCATCTTCTTCTTTTCGAAAATATCCCCGGGAGAGCGCGAGAGGGCAGGCAGCCCTCTCGCACGGGTCGGCTTGCCGCAGGCAAGACGATCTCAGGCCGGTTCGCGCAGGATCTCGCACAAGGGCTTGAACAGTTCCCCATTCGCCGCAATCACGCTGCCCGAATCGAAAATCTCCTGGCCCTCGCGCACGGCGGCGATGAAACCGCCCGCCTCGCGCACCAGCAACAAACCGGCCGCCATGTCCCAGGCACCCAGTTCGCGTTCCCAATAGCCATCATAACGCCCCGCCGCCACATAGGCGAGGTCAAGCGCCGCCGAGCCCCAGCGCCGCACGCCGGCACAGGCCGGCATCAGCCGCGCCAGATCGCGCAGGGTCGCAGGCAGGGTCTTCTTGGTGCCGAACGGCACGCCGGTGGCAAAGACCGCCTCCGACATCGACCGGCGGCCCGACACCCGGATCCGGCTTTCGTTCATCCATGCGCCCGCACCTTTTTCGGCCCAGTACATTTCGTCCTTCGCCGCGTCGAACACCACAGCCGAGGTGATTTCGCCCTTATGTTCCAATGCGATCGACACCGCCCAATGCGGCAGGCCGTGCAGGAAGTTGGTGGTTCCGTCCAGGGGATCGACGATCCAGCGCCGGGTCGGGTCCTGCCCGTCCGTCTCGCCGGTTTCCTCGCCCAGCCAGCCATAGGTCGGCCGCGCGCCCATCAGATCTTCCTTGATCATCCTTTCGGCGGCAATATCGGCGCGGGTGACAAAATCCCCCGCCCCCTTCAGCGACACCTGAAGGTTTTCCACTTCGCGGAAATCCTTCACCAGGCTGCGGCCAGCCTTGCGGGCGGCCTTGATCATCAGGTTCAGGTTCGCGCTGCCTTGCATCGTCGGGGGCTCCATCCGGTCAAGGGGCCCCTATAAGCAAGGCCGCGCCCGATGTGAAGGGCCGTGACGCGCCAAAGACCGCGCGCGGCGCAGTTTACCGCAGCTGGCCGGCAAAGAACCCTTCCGGCCCTTCCACCTCGACCAGCCGCTTGCCCTCGATCTGCCAGAACCGCGTGCCGACATTGCGCACGAATTGCCGGTCATGGCTGACCAGCAGGCAGGTCGCCCCCTGCGCCAGCAACTGCTCCTCCAGCGCCTCCTGCCCCTCGATGTCCAGATGGTTGGTCGGCTCGTCCAGCAGATAGAAGTTCGGGCCCGTCAGCCGCAGGATCAGCATCGCCAGCCGCGCTTTCTGCCCGCCCGACAGGCTGCCCACCTTCCCACTCTGCCGGTCCAGCCGTATCCCCGCCCCCGCCAGCAATCCCTTGGCCACCTGATCGCCCACCGAAAACCGCGTCACCAGATCAAACGGCGTGGCCGCATCCGCCAGTTGCGCCAGCCCCTGATCGGAATGGCCAAGCGTCAGCGTCGGCACCGCCCTTATCGCCCCCGCTTCGCCCAAGCAGGCACGCCGCACGGCTTTCATCATCTGGGTCTTGCCCGCGCCATTTGCGCCCAAAAGCACGACCCGGTCGCCGCGTTCGATCCATTTTTCGCCGGTGCGAAACAAGCCTCGCCCATCGGGCGTAGCCACCGAAGCATCCATCAAGGTGACCAGCGCCTTGGCATGGCTGCCACTGTTGGCCAACCGGATTGCCCCGGCCGAACGGTCATGATGCGCGGGCCGCACTGCCGCCTCGATCCGTTCAGCCCTCTCCTTAAGCTGCTTGGTCTTCACGACCAGCAGGTCTGACCCTGAATTGATCCCGATATTCTTCAGCTTTGCCGCCTGTTTGCGCAGTTGCTCGGCTTCTTTCATCCGGTTCTGGTAAACCCGCGCATCGGCCCCGTCGGCTTCGGCCAATGCCGCGCGGGCGGCGCTGAACGGCAAAGCGAAAAACCGGCTCTTCTCGGCACGCAGGAACAGGGTGCGCCCCATCGCCTCGTCCAGAAAGGCACGGTCATGGCTTGCCGCGATCACCGCAACCGAACGCGGCAGCCCCGCCATCCACTCGGCCAGCCGACCGATCCGGCCCAGATCCAGATGGTTGGTCGGCTCGTCCAGCAGGTAAAGATCCGGTTCCCCCACCGCCACCCGTGCCAGCAGGGCGGCGCGTTGCCAACCGCCCGACAGACTGCCAAGCGGCATATCGCGCTGCGCCTCGGGCACCGCCAGCGCATCCAGCGTCACATCCACCCGCCAGCCATCGTAGTCCGCTTCCTCGGGCGCCAGCGCCGCCAGAACCGCCGCCCGCAGGGTCAGGGCCAACAGGGCGCCCGGCACATCTTGTTCAACCAGCCCAACCTTCAGCCCGCGCGCGCGGGTCACCTCCCCTGCCGTTGGGTCCGCCACCCCGGCCAAAAGCCGCAACAGCGAGGATTTGCCGCGCCCGTTGGCGGCGACAAGGCCGATCCGGTCGCCCTCGGCGACCGTGAAGGAAAGATCGGTGAACAAAGGCTGGCCAAGGGTCAGCGACAGGGATTTGACGGCAAGCAGGCTCATGATTTCGGTCCATATGTCGGGGGATCAGACGCGCCCAAGCGCGCCACCACGGGCGGACCACAGAAAAAGCCTGTCGGTCAGCCCCGCTTCAACAACGGGGCAGACACAGGGCCGGGGCGGCGTTCGCGGGTGAAAAAGGTTTTCACACGGTCCTCTGGGCTGAAATCACGCCCAATCCTACACCGCCATCTGCCGCGGTCAAGCGGCGCCGCGCATATCGCAGGGCCTTAGCCGCGTTGCAGCTTCACCGGTTCCGACCGCGCCAGTTTCAGGAAATGCGCCATGAATGGTCGCGCCGCGTCTTCGGCTCGCGTCGCCGCATACATACGCTTCACGATCCCCGCCGCAGTGATCGGGCGCGTGATGTAGTCGGGCTGGTATTTGACCTCGCGCAGCACCCAGTCCGGCAGCACCGACACCCCGCGCCCAGATGCCACCAGCATCAGGATCACCGCCGTAAGCTCCACCTGCCGCACCGCCCGCGGTTCTACCTTGGCGGGCGTCAGCAGAGTGGAAAAGATATCCAACCGCGCGCGGTCCACCGGATAGGTGATCAGCGTCTGATCACGGAAATCCTCGGCTTCCACATACTCCTTCGCGGCCAGCGGGCTTTGGCTGGAGGCAACCAGCGTTGGCGAATAGTCGAACAGGGGGTTGAAGACCACATCCCGCAGATCCTCCGGGTCGGACGAGATCACCAGATCCACCTCCTCGCGCATCAGCGCGGGCAGCGCGTCAAAGGCCAGACCGGGGCGGATATCCACATCCACCTCCGGCCAGGCGCGGCGAAACTGCTCCAGCACCGGGAACAGCCAGTCAAAACAGGCATGGCATTCGATGGCTATATGCAGCCGCCCCGACCGCCCAGATCGCAGGGCGCGAAATTCGTCTGCCAGCGCCGCCAGTTCGGGCAGAACCCGTTCGGCAACCCGAAGCAGCTTCATCCCCGCCGCCGACAGTTTCAGCGGCTTCGCCCGCCGCACAAACAGCTCCACCCCTGCCTGCTCCTCCAGCCCCTTCATCTGATGACTCAATGCCGATTGGGTGATGTGAAGCTGATCTGCAGCACGCGCCATGCCGCCCGCCTCGTGAATGGCCTTGATGGTGCGTAGATGGCGGAAGTCCAGATGCATGGCGGTCCTTTAGTTTAATTCATGTTAAAGTTGAATATTATGAATTTGTCTCACAGGAAAGAGCGTGAGACAAGAGGGCAACAGGAAAGGACCAGCCATGCCCACCCCCCGCATCTCTTTCGAATTCTTCCCGCCCCAGACGCTCGACGCCTCGTTCCGGTTGTGGGAGACCGTGCAGCAGCTTGCGCCCCTGAACCCCGACTATGTGTCCGTGACTTACGGCGCGGGCGGCACCACCCGCGCGCTGACCCATGATGCAGTCAAAACCATCCGCCGCACCCACGGGCTGCGCGTCGCCGCCCATCTGACCTGCGTGGGCGCCAGCCGCGCCGAAACCCTAGCCGTCGCCGAAAGCTATGCCGAAGCAGGCGTGACCGACATCGTGGCGCTGCGCGGCGATCCGCCCCAGGGCAGCGGCGGCTTCGCCCCGCACCCCGACGGATTTGCCTCGTCCGCCGAACTGGTCGCCGCCCTTGCCGCCACCGGCAAGTTCGACATTGCGGTTGCCGCCTATCCCGAACAGCACCCCGATGCCGGCCATGCGGCAGCCGACATCGACTGGCTGAGGCGCAAGATTGATGCCGGCGCCAGCCGCGCCATCACCCAGTTCTTCTTCGAGGCGGAAACTTTCCTGCGCTTCCGCGACGCCGCTGCCCGCGCCGGGATCAGCGCCCCGCTTATTCCCGGCATCCTGCCGATCGTATCGTGGGACGGGGCCAGGCGCTTTGCCGACAAGTGCAACGCCCATGTGCCGGCCAAGCTGGAAGAAGCGTTTGCCCACGCGATCCGCGACGGGCGCGAGGATTTGCTCGCCCTGACCCAATGCACTGTGCTGTGCGAAAGGCTGATCCGTGAAGGGGTGCAAGAGCTGCATTTCTACACGCTGAACCGCCCGCAGATGACCCGCGAGGTTTGCCACGCGCTGGGGATCACCCCAGCCCCGGCACTTGAAAAGGTTGCCTGACCCTTCTCCCTCCCCCGGCTTTGGGGCAGCGCGCCTTCGGGCGCGCTTTCTTTTTTATCCCAACCGCGAAAGCGCGGGCACCAGCTTCAGCCAGAATTTCCCCCTGCGGCTGCCTTGCGCGGTCGGATGGATCCGTTCGGACGGATCGCGCCCAACATCGCGCCGCGCCCGCAAAAGGAAGGCCTTGCCCCAGCCGCGGATGGTGCCGACGCTCGGCCCCTCGGCACGACAGTCAAGCGTCGCGCGCCAGCCTTCGGGTAACCGCAGGCCAAACTGTTCCATCCGCTCCAGCATCCATGCCAGCGGGATGTTGGCCAAGGGCCGCGCGGCCTCGAAGCCGGCCAGTTGGCCGCCCACATCACCATGTGCGCCGCGAAACCAGACCTGTTCGACCCGGCCCTGCCAGTCGCCCCCCGATGTATCCCAAAGGATTGGCTGAAAGACCGCGCGCGTCTCGTCCAGCGCCAGCGCATGAAAGCCGTTGCGCACCACCTTCGACAAGGCATGATTGTGAAATTCATGCTGCGGTTCGGTCCACATCCACAAAAACGGCAACCTGATGCCCAGCGCCTTTACGGTATCGAACACGCCGATCATCTCGACCTCCACCTTGTCATGGCAGAAGCGGTGGCTGAAGTCGGCCTCGACGTGCGACTGACCGGGGGTTTCGTAATAGCGCCAGGCCAGCATCACGTTGCGTTCGGTCGCATGATCGGCGGTCAAAAGCCCGACCTCGTCCAGAATGCCGGCCAGCGAACGCACCGCATAGGCCCCGCGCGAATAGCCGATCAGGAATATCCGGTCACCGGGCCGGTAATGGCTGGCCAGCCAGCCATAGGCGCGGCGGATCTGTCGGTTGATCCCGCGCCCCATCGCCACATTGGCCGTGTCGGACCACAGATGCCACTGCACCCCGGCCTCATAGTAAAGCGACAGGCGCACCGATTGCGGCGCGGCACGCAAAAGCTGGTAGATGCGGCCGACGTTGGTTTCGTGCCCGGGGGTCAGAGTGCCAAGGGTTCCGTCCAGCAGGATCACGTGATCGGTGGGCAGCCGGCCCTTCGGCGCGCCCGGCACCGGTTTTGGCACCTGCGACTCAACCTTGCGGCCAATGCGCAGGAACCTCATCAGACGATCCGCCAGCCCGGGGGCCATCTCCGTACCCTTCCGACCATATTATGGTTCAGGATAGTATGGATAAACCCTTGACGGAAGATTGCAGCAGCGCAAGCGGCGGGGCATTCAACAAAACGCCCCGCCCGTCACGATTGCGCGACACTCAGATCGTCAGGTTCATCACCGTGGCGATCGACACCGCGCCAAAGCCATTGAAGGTGGTGTTGGTGGCGGTCGAATATGCCCCCATACCTTCGACAAGAACATAGTCGCCTTCGGCAATGTCGGCCGCCAGCATGATATCCCCCGGCAGCCGGTCGACGGAATCGCAGGTCGGCCCGAAGACGATGCGCTTGCGCTGTTCGCCCACCCGCTTGACCCCGTCCGCCGTCAGGACCGAAATCCGGCTGATCATCCCGGTGATCGGCTGTTCGTCCATGCAGCCATAGGTGCCGTCGTTCAGGAACACATGTTCCCCGTCCCGCACCGCCTTCACGCGCGCCGCACTGACCATGCATTCGGCCACCAGGCCGCGGCCCGGTTCGCACACCAGCGCCGGACGCGATGCGCCAAAGGCTTCGGTCGCCACCCGGTCGATCAGCGCGAAGATCGCGTCAAGTTGCGGCAACTCGCCCTGCACCCGGTGCGACGGAAAGCCGCCGCCCACGTTCAGACGCCGCGCGGGCACACCCGCCTTCCGGCAGATGTCGGCGGCCGCACGGATATAGCTGTCCCACGCCATCGGGTCGGTGCATTGCGTGCCCGGATGGAAGGTCAGCGATGCGACAAACCCCGCCTCGGCCACCCGCTTCAGCAGCTCTGCCGCCAGTTCCACGGGCGCGCCGAACTTGGCACCAAAGTTGTAGGCCGCCCCCGCCACCGGCAACTTGAAACGCACAGTGATTTCGGTGTTCGCCGCCGGCACGATCTCGATCAGCTTCTCCAGCTCGGTCCGGCTGTCGACGGAATAGGAGTGAACTCCCTGTCCGACCGCGAATTCAATTTCGTGGCGGGCGCGCACCGGATTGTTGTAATGCAGCGCCGCCCCCGGGGCCAACCGGCGGATCAGCGCGATTTCGGCAGGCGAGGCCACGTCAAAGCCCTTTACCCCTGCCGCCACCAGATTTTCGATGACCATCTCGTCGGGGTTCGACTTGACCGCATAGGTCACCATTCCCGGAAACCCGGCAAGGAACCGCTTCGCGGTCGCCTGGAGCACCGATGGTGCGAAGAAGATCACCGGATTGTCGGGATGTTGCGAATGCAGGAATTCGGACGGAGTCGCCCAGATCGTTTTAGAAAGCCCCATCGGCGTGTTCCCTTTGCCAATAAGGCGCAGCCACCTTTTTCCCCGGCTTTACGGGTCAGAAGACGCTTACGCGGTCCACCAACCAGGCCAGGTGCGGAAGCCGCCCTTTCACCTGAAACGAAGTTTGCGCGATATGAGGCACATTTCCACCGATCTAAAGAGTAGATTTGTCGTGAAATGACGTTATAATGCCGAAAATCCCGGTTAATTCGACAGGTGCGCCAAATGGATGATCTCGACCGCTCGCTGCTGGCCCTGTTGGGGGCCGATGCCCGCATTTCAGTGGCCACCCTCGCCCGGCGCCTGAAGGTGGCGCGATCAACGATTCAGGCGCGACTGGAGCGGTTGGAAACCTCTGGAATCATTGCAGGATATACGGTCAAACTGGGCGAGGCGGCGCGTCAGGGCCGCATCCGCGCCAGTGTACTTTTGTCGACCGAACCGCGCGCCCAGGCCTCGATCGTATCGCGGCTGAAATCTATCCCCGAAGTCGAACGTGTGCATACAACATCGGGCCGGGTCGATTTTCTTTTGCAGGTCAGCGCCCCCTCGACGGCCGAGCAGGACAATGTGCTTGATCAGATCGGTGAAATGACCGGGGTGAAATCATCGGAAAGCCTGATCCATCTTTCGACCAAGATCGACCGCGCGGTCTGACGCGGGGCGGGGGCTTTTCCCCCGCACCCCCAGAGTATTTGAGCCAAGCTGTAAAGCGGGGGCAGTCTTGGCCCGGCGCGACGGGTGCGGGCCTACTGCCCAAGCCTGAAGCGGTCGACAAAGGCCTGTGCTGCGCCAAGGTCGCCCTCGACCTGCCCAAGCCCCGCCCGCACCGCGTCGGCAACGCCCGCGCGGCCATAGACGACGGCGGCAAGCCCGTTGGCCTCGCCCCGAAAGACCGGCCCGCAAAGCGGCCGGGCGGCGCGGATGACCTCATAGCGCCCCGCGCCAAGCCGCACCTCGAACGCCTCGTCCCCCATAACGAAGCCAGCAGCAAGGGGCGCCCCGCCCCGGTCCGCCAGCGCCCGCATTGACAGCATCAGCCCGGTCGGGCTGATGAAGCGGCGCGGATCATGTCCCGGCTGGCGCGCACCCCATTGGCAAAGGGCAGCGATCACCGGCCAAAGCCCTTCGCCTGCCGCCGTCAGCCGGTAAGCCAGAATCGAGGCCGGGGGCGGCAGCACCTCCTGCATCAGCAGGCCCGCTGCCTCCATATCCACAAGCCTTTGCGCCAGCATGTTCGTCGCGATCCCCGGCACCCCGGCGCGGATCGCCCCAAACCGTTTCGGGCCAAGCATCAGTTCGCGCACGATCAACAGCGCCCAGCGGTCACCGATCAGGTCAAGCGCATGGGCCGCAACACATCCTTCCCCATAGGTTCGCGGCATCCATCACCTTTCATCATAATTACTTGCATCATTAAAGTTTGCAGTTGTATTTTGCAAGTGCCTTGACTTACCCTTCCGCCCAGCGACTCAGAGGCGAAGGACGGCATCATGGCAACGCACGAGGATCAGCCGGTTATCATCACTTATGACTGGGTGCCGGACTTCCCCCGTGGCTTCGTGCGCGACCTGCGCGTGCGCTGGCTGTTCGAGGAGATGGGCCAGCCCTACCGGGTTGAAACCGTGCCCTTTGGCCCGAAAAGCGCCGATCATCTTGCCCAGCAGCCTTTTGGTCAGGTGCCCATGGTCCGCAGCCGTGGCCGGATCTGGTTTGAAAGCGGCGCGATCCTGCTGTCGCTAGCGGATGGCAACCCGGCACTTCTGCCCGGCGACCGCCGCGCCGAAGTCACCGAATGGCTGTTTGCCGCCGCAAATTCGGTCGAGATGTTCACCCAGCCCTGGATTATCGCGGGTGCCTGCCTTGCCGCGCCCCACATCTTCGGCCCCGCCCCCACGCCCGAGGTCATCGACCGAATGACCCAGCGTATGAAGGCCAGGCTTGGTGGCGTGGAGACGGTGCTGACCGGCCGCGACTGGCTGACCGGCCCTTTCACTGTGGCCGATATTCTTATGGCCGACGTTCTGAGGGTTACTGCCGACAAGGGCGGGCTAGAGGGTTTTCCGGTGCTTCAGGCCTATGTCGCCCGCGCCACTGCCCGGCCCGCCTTCCAGAAAGCGCTGGCCGACCAGATGGACCATTGGCGGCAGGCCGACACCGCCCGGGCTGCCGCCGTCGCTTGATCGCCGTTCAACAGGAGGAAACCCCATGTCCCGCCAAGGCACGCCTGTCTGGTATGAACTCATGACCCCCGATCCTGATGCCGCCCAGGGCTTTTACGGCAAGATCCTTGGCTGGTCGGTCAGCGACAGCGGCATGCCCGGGATGGACTACCGCATTGCCAAGGCCGGCGAGGCGATGGTTGCCGGCATGATGCGCCCGCCGACGGACGGCATTGCGCCAAACTGGACGATCTATTTCGCCGTCGAAAACTGCGACAGCGCCGTCGCCGCCGCACAGACCGCAGGCGCCAGCGTCTGCATGGAACCGACCGACATCCCCGGCGTCGGTCGGTTTGCCACCCTTGCCGACCCGCAGGGCGCCGCCTTTTGCATCCTTCAGGGCGTGGGCGATGGCGACGGTCAGGCTTTCGATCAGAAAAAGACCGGCCACGGCAACTGGCACGAACTGATGTCAAGCGACCCCAAGGCCGCCCTTGCCTTCTACGGCCGGCTCTTCGGCTGGAAGCCCTCGACCGCTCACGACATGGGATCGATGGGCATCTATCAGGTCTTTTCCCATCAGGGTCAGGACATCGGCGGCATGATGGGCCTTGGCAATGCGCCGATGCCCTGCTGGCTGCCCTATTTCGGCGTCAACGGGATCGGTGCCGCAATGGCCCGCATCACCGCGAACGGCGGCACCACGGTCATGGGCCCGAGAGAGGTACCGGGCGGCGCCTTCATCCTGGTGGCGCAAGACCCGCAGGGCGCCGTCTTCGCCCTTGTCGGCCCGAAGTAGGACAGGCCGCGGCAGGGGCGCTGCCCCCCACACCCGGTATATTTTTGCCACAACGAAAGCGCCAAGCAGGCTTGGACTTGGCCCCGCGATTGGGTATGGGATCGTCCGACAGGAACAGGGGCGCAATCATGCCGATGGAAAAGAATTTCAACGCCACCGAGGCCGAAGCGCGCCTTGCCGCCGCCTGGGATGCGATCGGGGCCTTCAAGGCCGGCGCCAACGCCAAACCCGGTGCGGAACCCTTCTGCATCATGATCCCGCCGCCCAATGTCACCGGCAGCCTGCACATGGGCCACGCCTTCAACAACACGCTGCAGGACATTCTGGTGCGCTGGCACCGCATGCAGGGCCATGACACCCTTTGGCAGCCGGGCACCGATCACGCCGGGATCGCCACCCAAATGGTGACCGAACGCGAGATGGCCAAGGAAGGCAACCTCAGCCGCCGCGAGATGGGGCGCGAAGCCTTCACCCAGCGCGTCTGGCAGCAAAAGAAAAAATCCCGCGCCACCATCATCGGGCAGCTCAAACGCCTCGGCGCCTCGTGTGACTGGTCGCGCGAAGCCTTTACCATGTCCGGCGCCCCCGACGCACCCAAGGGCGAAGAGGGCAACTTCCACGATGCCGTCATCAAGGTCTTTGTCGATCTTTACAACAAGGGCCTGATCTACCGCGGCAAACGACTGGTGAACTGGGACCCCCATTTTGAAACCGCGATTTCCGATCTCGAAGTCGAACAGATCGAAGTCGCGGGCCATATGTGGCACTTCAAATACCCGCTCGCCGGGGGCGCAACGTATGAATATGTGGAAAAAGACGAAGACGGCACCGTCACCCTGCGCGAAACCCGCGATTACATCTCCATCGCCACCACCCGCCCCGAAACCATGCTGGGTGACGGCGCGGTGGCCGTGCACCCGTCGGACGAACGCTATGCGCCCATCGTCGGCATGCTCTGCGAAATCCCGGTCGGCCCCAAGGAACACCGCCGCCTGATCCCGATCATCGCCGACGAATACCCTGATCCCTCCTTCGGCTCGGGCGCGGTCAAGATCACCGGCGCGCATGATTTCAACGATTACGCCGTCGCCAAACGCGCAGGCATCCCCTGCTACCGGCTAATGGACACCCGCGCCCAGATGCGCGCCGACGGCGCGCCCTACGATGAAGCCGCCACCATCGCCATGGCCGTCGCCAAAGGCGAAAAGACCCTGACCGAGGCGGAAGTGGACGCGATCAACCTCGTCCCCGACGACCTGCGCGGGCTTGACCGCTATGAGGCGCGCAAGCGCGTGATCGACCAGATCACTTCCGAAGGGCTGGCCGTCACCCAGTTGGTGAAAAGCATCGACAAGGAAACCGGCGCCGAACATCTGGAACTTGTGCCGCTGGTCGATCAGAACAAGATGATGCAGCCGCACGGCGACCGATCAAAGGTGGTGATCGAGCCGATGCTGACCGACCAGTGGTTCGTCGATACCGCGAAAATCGTCGAACCGGCGCTGGAGGCGGTGCGGTCAGGCCGCACGAAGATCATCCCCGCGAGCGGCGAAAAGACCTATTACCACTGGCTGGAGAATATCGAACCCTGGTGCATCAGCCGCCAGCTTTGGTGGGGGCACCAGATTCCGGTTTGGTATACCTTGGGCCGAAAATTGGCGCTGGAAGATGCGGAAAAATCACTCAGTCAACATAGTCAGGCAGGGGAAGATGTTCGGCTGGTCGCTGACGGGATCCTTAAAGACATGGCCGAAGTCCGGCGGAGCGGCTACGGCGATATCGGCATAATCTGTGCCTCCAATGAACAGGAAGCACGGAAAAAGGCCGAAGCAGAGTTCGAATTGCCCCCGAAGTTCTTCGCTACGGAGGAAGAGGCAAAGGCATATCTCGCCGAAGACCCGACCCGGGGAAAGCGAGAAACGCTGCTCTACCGCGACCCCGACGTGCTCGACACCTGGTTCTCCTCCGGCCTCTGGCCGATCGGCACCCTCGGCTGGCCGGAACAAACTCCGGAGCTGCAAAAATACTTTCCCACCTCGGTCCTCGTCACCGGGGCAGACATCCTTTTCTTCTGGGTCGCCCGGATGATGATGATGCAGCTGGCCGTGGTGGATCAGGTTCCCTTCCACACCGTTTACCTGCACGGCCTTGTGCGCGACGCCAAGGGCAAGAAGATGTCCAAATCCCTTGGCAACGTCATCGACCCGCTGGAAATCATCGACGAATACGGCACCGATGCGCTGCGCTTCACCAATGCCGCGATGGCCAGCCTTGGCGGCACGCTGAAACTTGATACCAACCGCATCGCCGGTTACCGCAACTTCACCACCAAGCTGTGGAACGCCACCCGCTTTGCCGAAATGAACGGCGTGTTCGGGGCCGAAGGGATGGCGCAAAGCCATACGTCAGCCATACGTTCGCCAGACGTTCAAAATACCGTAAACCGCTGGATTATCGGCGAAACCGCACGGGCCAGAATCGCCGTTGACGATGCTTTAACCAACTTCCGCTTCAACGACGCGGCAGACGTTCTTTACAAGTTCGTCTGGGGCAAGGTCTGCGACTGGTATGTGGAATTCGCCAAGCCGCTTATGGACGGCGAATTCGCCCCCGAAACCCGCGCCACCATGGCTTGGGTGCTGGATCAGTGCTACCTGCTTTTGCATCCGTTCATGCCCTTCATCACCGAAGAACTCTGGGGCCTGACCGGCCAGCGCGCCAAGATGCTCGTCCATGGCGACTGGCCCAGCTATGGCGCTGAACTGATTGACGAAAAAGCCGATGCCGAAATGAACTGGGTGATCTCCCTGATCGAGGAAATCCGCTCATCTCGCACCCAGATGCGGGTGCCGGTCGGCCTCAAACTGCCAATGCTGCAGGTGGCGCTGGACGACAAGGGCCGGGCAGCCTGGGCACGCAATCAGGCGATCATCTGCCGCCTTGCCCGCATAGACAGCCTGACCGAAGCCGCCGCCCCCAAGGGCGCCATCACCGTCGCGGTCGAAGGCGGCACCTTCGCGCTACCGCTGGAGGGCGTCATCGACATCGCCGAGGAAAAGGCGCGCCTTTCCAAGGGGTTGGAGAAACTTAAAAAGGACATCGCCTCGCTGTCCGGCCGCCTGAACAACCCGAAATTCGTGGCATCGGCACCCGACGAAATCATCGACGAAACCCGCGACAATCTGCATCTCAACGAAGCCGAGGCCGCCAAACTGCAAACCGCCCTAGCCCGCCTTGCCGACGCGGGCTAGGCCCTTTTCGTCCGGTCCAATACCCCACCGGGGATGATGGGCGATCAGCCAGAGCCACCGGTCCAGGCCCGGCATTGCCCCGGCCCTAAGGCGGCGCGCGGTGGCACCCCCCCCTTTTCAAGGGATGTGCCGCTACCCATATCGGAGACAGGAGGATGCATGTCTGACTGGCTGAACCGACTGGCCGAACGGCAGATGCTGAAGGCACTCGCCGAAGGGAAACTCGCCCACCTCTCTGGCGAGGGCAAACCGCTGCCCGAACGCCCCGGTGACGCATTTTGCGATCCGGGTGATGCGCTTGGCTTTCGGATCATGGCCGAAGCCGGGGTCGTGCCTGAGGAAATTCTTTTGAAGAAACAGATCGCTGGGGCGAAGGCGCGTTACCAGTCGGCCCAGGATGAAGCTGATCGCAAAGCGCAGATGGCCGAAATTGCGCGGCTAGAACTTAAATGCGCCATCGCCGCAGAGGCACGGCGCGCCTTTCTGAAACCCTGACCCTTGCCCCGCGCGGATTTTCCCGCTTTCATGCAGCCCATGACCGGACCCCGCTATACAAGGCTTATCGACAGCCTGCCCGCCACCGTGCCCTTTGTCGGCCCGGAAACCCAGGAACGCACCCGCGGCCGCGCCTTCGCCGCCCGGCTGGGGGCGAACGAAAACATCTTCGGCCCTTCGCCTCGTGCCATCGCGGCAATGGAACGTGCCGCGGCCGAGTGCTGGATGTATGGTGACCCTGAAAATCATGATCTGAAGCAGGCTCTTGGCCACCACCACGGCGTACCACCCGAAAGCGTCATCATCGGCGAGGGGATCGACGGGCTGCTCGGTTACCTTGTGCGCCTGCTGATCGGTCCCGGCGATCCGGTCGTGACCTCGGACGGCGCTTATCCCACCTTCAACTTCCATGTCGCAGGCTTCGGTGGCGTGCTGCACAAGGTTCCCTACAAGGGCAATCACGAAGACCCCGAGGCGTTGGCCGAGGCCGCCCGCCAGACCGGCGCGAAGCTGATCTACTTCGCCAACCCCGACAATCCGATGGGCAGCTGGCACCCGGCATCTACCGTCCAACGGCTGATCAACGCCGTCCCCGACGGCTGCCTGCTGATCTTGGATGAAGCCTACGTTGAATTCGCGCCCGACGGCACCGCACCTGCCCTTGACCAGACCGACCCGCGCCTGATCCGCATGCGCACCTTTTCAAAGGCTTACGGAATGGCAGGCGCGCGCGTCGGCTATGCCATCGCCCATCCGGCGCTGATCCGCGCCTTCGACAAGATCCGCAACCATTTCGGCATGTCCCGCATCAGTCAGGCCGGCGCACTTGCTGCCCTTGGCGACGCGGACCACCTGCCCCGCGTCCGCGCTGCCGTCGAAGCCTCCCGCGCGGAAATCGCCCGCATTGCCCGCGCCAACGGCCTTCAGCCGCTGCCCTCGGCCACCAATTTCGTCACTATCGACGCGGGAGGCGACGGTGCCTTTGCCCGCCGCCTTGTTGCCGAACTGATCGCCCGCGACATTTTCGTGCGTATGCCCTTCGTGACGCCGCATGACCGCTGCATCCGCGTCAGCTGCGGCCGTGCGCAAGACCTCGCTGCCTTCGCCATGGCCCTGCCCGCCGCCCTTCAGGCCGCCAAAGCCTGATCCGCTTTCATCTTGGCACAAATACTCCGGGGTGCGGGGCAGCGCCCCGCTTCTTACGCCCCCGCCACGACCGCCGCGGCGGCATCAACTGCGCCCTTGCCGTGCGCAATGCCTAGCGCCTGCATCCCCGCTTCAATTACCCCGAGGACCCCCAGCACCATATGGGCATTCACATGGCCCATGTGGCCGATCCGCAGATAGTCGCCGTACGCCGCCTCGCCGGGTTCGGCCATGCCTAGCGGAATGCCCAGCGTCACCCCCGCCTTTTCCTCGCACCAGCGACGCAACTGCCCCGCCCCGCCACCGCCCACCCGAAGCGAGGTGACGGACCAGCCGCGTTCTGTGGGCCGCTCGACATTCAGCGCGATGTCGCCGCTTTGCCCCCAGGCGTCCACCGCTGCCCAGACCGTCTGGGCCAGCCGTTCGTGGCGGGCCCAGGCCTGGCTCAGGCCTTCCTCATCCAGAAGCATGGTCAGCGACTCGCGCAGGCCGAAAAGGTGGTGCGTGGGGGCGGTGCCGCAAAAATACTGCCAGTATTCCTGGGCAAAGGCCCTGGCTTCCCAATCCCAATAGGGGGTGCGCAGGTCCGCGCCCTTGCAGACACGCAGGGCCTTGTCGGAAAACCACACAAACCCCAGCCCCGGCGGCACCATCAGCCCCTTCTGGCTTGCGGCCACCATCACATCGACGCCCCAGTCATCCATGCGGAACGGATCACAGCCCAAAGAGGCGATGCAGTCCACCGCCAGCAGCGCCGGATGCCCAGCACTGTCAATCGCCGCCCGCACCTCGGCCACGTCGTTCCTGACCGTGGATGCGGTGTCGGTCTGAGTCAGCAGCACCGCCTTGATCCGGCCTTCCTTGTCCGCCCGCAAGGCCTCTGTGATCCTGCCCGCATCAGCGCGCACGCGCTTGCCGAAATCCAGAACCTCAACCTCTACGCCCAGCCGCTGGACCGAATTGGCCCAGCTGGTGCCAAAGAGTCCGGTCACCAGCACCAAAGCCCGGTCGCCACGCGAAAACAGGTTGGTGTTAGCCGCCTCCCACGCCCCATGGCCGTTGGTGATGTAAATCGCCACATGGCCCGCCGTGCAGGCCACCCTCCGCAGGTCAGCTAGGATCGTCGCCGTCATGTCGTGCAGCGGCCCCTCGTAGATATTGGGCGAGGGCCTGTGCATTGCCGCCAGAACCCGGTCGGGGATCACAGACGGGCCGGGTATGGCAAGATAGGGTCGACCATGCGACAGGGTCATAGAGGCTCCTTCAAGCTGATGGCGCATGGTTAGCCCCGGCCCCCTGCAAGGTCAACGCACCCCCTTTTACCCCCCGCTGACCGCGCTATATTTGTAAAGCGAACAGGAGTGATCATGTCAGGCGAAGAAACCCCGCACCGTTCGGTCATCCGCATTGCCGGGGTTGATCGGGAAAGCTTCTTGCAAGGGCTGGTCAGCAATGACGTCCGCCGCCTGAAGACGGGCGCAGCCTATGCAGCCTTTCTTAGCCCGCAAGGCAAATATCTGGCGGATTTCCTGCTGGTCCCGATGGCGGACGCCATCCTGCTCGACGTGGCCGAAAGTCTGGCAGACGGGCTTCCGCGCCGCCTGTCGATGTATAAGCTCCGGGCCAATGTGACCCTGGAAAAGACCGCGCTCCATGTTCTGCGCGGCCTTGGCCCCACGCCCCAAGGTGCATTCACTGACCCGCGCCATCCCGCCCTTGGCTGGCGCGCCTACAGCCCCACACCCGGCGCGGCACCCGCCATCGACTGGGAACGGATCCGGGTGGATCATCTGATCCCCGAAAGCGGGATCGAACTGATCCCGGACGAGACCTATATCCTTGAAGCCGGGTTCGAACGGCTGAACGGCGTCGACTTCCGCAAGGGCTGCTATGTGGGTCAGGAAGTCACCGCCCGCATGAAACACAAGACCGACCTGCGCAAGGGACTGGCCCGCGTCACCGTCACCGGCCCGGCAGACCCCGGCACGCCGATCCTTGCAGGCGGGAAAGAGGCGGGCCAGCTTTTGACCCGCGCAGGCGACCGTGCCATCGCCTATCTGCGCTTTGACCGGGCGGCAGGCGACATGCAGGCCGGTTCGGCCCTTGTCCGCCTGATCCCGGCCAACTGACCGACGCCGGCCCGCTTACAGCCAGTAAGGGTTCGACCAGGCCCGCTTGCCCGCCGCGTCAATCACCGTGACCCGCACCCAGGGCGAAGCCCGAAAGCGGTCAAGCGCAATGCTTGCCCGCGTCATCGACAGGCCGTGCACCGCGCGCGCGGCCGTGCCATGCCCCTGCACAATCACCGAAACCGCAGCCGAACATTCCACCTCGACCGATTTGTCGGTGATCACGATCCGGCGCAGTTCCGGTCCCTGGCTGGAATAGGAATGGCCCGCCTTCAGACCCGCCAGCAGCGCCTCAGGCTCATTCTCCTCGGCCTTCACCATCACCCAGCCGCCGAAGTGATCAGGCTCATTGAAATGTGCGTCGTCGGTAGCCACCTGCATCAGCTTCCGCCCTTCCGACAACAGAAGGTCGTTCAGCGCAAAGCCGTCGCCCCGGTCACAACCCGCCCAACAGCCGTGGTTATAGATTTCGACGGCATGGGCCGCCTCGATGGTGCGCGCATCGGCCAGCGTCATGCCTGACCATTGCGGATGGGCGACGGCCACGAAAGCGCCTGCATCCCGGGCGCGCAGCGCAAGGCTGGCACCGCTTTCCATCCCTTCTATTGCGGTAAAAGCGGGAGTGTCTGGCGGGGTGAAATCGAACGGCAAGCCCACAGCCAGAATATGCCACAACTCGCCATTCTGCATGGCTCCCGAATGCAGTTCGGCACCTATCAGGGTTGTGAAGTCGCGGGTGCGAAAGCTGCGCGTATCGACCATCGGATATTTGTAAAAACCAACGAAATGATCAGTCAGCGCCAGAAAGTCATACCCTTCGGCCCGGTAGCGGCGGCAAACCTCTTCGGGTGACAATATCCCGTCGGATCTGTCGGAATGGGTATGAAGGTTGCCCCTGTGGAACCTGCCCGGCGCGGTAAAAGCATCTGTCATGGTCTTGTCTCCCTTAGCACGCAGACTCCATAGTCGCGCCAGCAGTTCAAGAGGTGCTGCCATGTCCAAGAATTGCGACTTTTGGATCACAAATCCGCGATTCGCCCCGGTTTCGCACCATATCAATGACTTGGGGCTGGAGAGGGCGGCAAGTTCGCTGTTAGCATGTTACAAAACTGTTACAGAGTTCAGAGTTCATCGAGGCAGGGACCGGGGGAAACATCCCGGCTAAGGCAGTGAAAAAAGAAAAGATGCGCATCACCAACGCCGAACCGGCGACCCAGCACGCCGCGCTGTGCTATCGGCGCACGTCGTCGGGCGCGCCGGAAATTCTGCTGATCACTAGCCGCGACACCGGCCGCTGGATTCTTCCCAAGGGCTGGCCGAAAAAAACCGAGGACGGCGGCGCCAGCGCGCTGCGTGAAGCCTTTGAAGAGGCGGGGGTCGTCGGGCAACTGTCGGGCGAATGCGCGGGATCCTACAGCTATGACAAGACGATGCCCAACGCCCCCGCCCGACCCTGTCAGGTGGCGGTCCATGTGATCGAAACGCTTTACCTTGAATATGACTACCCCGAGCGTGGCTTGCGCCGCCTGCAATGGTTTACCCCCGACGCGGCCGCCGAAGCGGTGGACGAGCCGGAACTGAAAAGCCTGCTCGCTGGCTTTGCGCCGACAGGAAACGCTTGATATAGGCGTAGAAATCCCCATCTGTGCAAGGAAGCAATCAAGGGCGCTCCAATGATTCACTATGCGCTGACCTGTGATCGGAACCATGATTTCGACAGTTGGTTCCAGTCTGCCGACGCCTTTGACAAACTGTCGAAGGCGGGGATGGTGGCATGCACGCATTGCGGCGCTACCAAGGTGACAAAAACACTGATGGCGCCTGCCGTGCGTCCCGCGCGCAAGTCGGCCACCACGACGATGGAGGGCCGTGCGCTTTCAACACCGGCCTCTCCGGTCGAAAAGGCGCTGGCCGCACTGCGCCGTCAGGTCGAAGAAAATTCTGAATATGTCGGCATGAATTTCGCCGCCGAAGCACGCGCCATCCATGACGGCGACAAGCCCGGCCGCGCGATCTATGGCGAGGCGCGCGCCGACGAGGCGCGCAAACTGATCGAAGACGGGGTGCCGGTAGCGCCTTTGCCGTTCCTGCCCAGCCGCAAGGCAAACTGAGCGGACCTCAGTGCATGTGCGGCGGTGATTGAAGCGCCGAACAAACCTAAGGGTTCACCTTTTCACCCGTCTTTGGATAAGATCGGCGCCCACATTCGTCTGGCGGGTTCTAGAACAGGTTGCCCTGCTCCGGCCCCTTGGCGGCCTTGCCCCGCGCCAGGCGGGTCTTGACATCTGCCTCGCCAGCGACCCCAACCGACAGCCGCCCGTCATGGAACTCGATCTCCAGCGCCCCGGCCGCTTCCGCCACCGCCCGGCTGGTCACCACTTTGGCACCCGCACGCACCACCGCATAGCCACGCTTTAGCGTCTCGCCATAGCCCAGAGTCTGGCGCATCCGGTCAAGTGCCGCCAACCGGTCGGCCAGTGCAGCAAGCCTCGCCCCTTCGGCCCGCACCATACGTTCGCCCAGGCCCGCCAGATCGGCCCGCGCTTTCGCCCGGTCGCGTTCGCCGTCGCGCAAGAGCCGCTGAAAGGCAGGAAGAAGTCGCGCCGCCCGGTCGGCCAGACGGCGCTTTTCGACCTCTAGGAACCGCACCAGCAGGCCACCCTGCACGCGACCTGCCACGCCATTGAAGGCCGATCGTTTCCGCGTGGCCGCCGCCCTGAGCGCGCCGGGCATTCGGTCTGCCCACAGATCCAGCCGCTGGCGCGCAGGGCCGGTCAGCGCCTCGGGTCGTCCCAGGGCGCGGGCCAGATCGCCCAGCCTTTGCCCGCGCATATCAAGCCTCTGCCGACTGGCCCGCCCCAGTCTCGCCTCCTGCTCGGCCACCCATGCCAGCAACTCCAGCCGTACCGGCACCGCCATTTCCGCCGCAGCCGTCGGCGTGGGTGCCCGCCGGTCGGCTGCATAATCGATCAGCGTCGTGTCCGTCTCGTGACCAACCGCCGAAATCAGCGGAATGACACTGTCCGCCGCCGACCGCACCACGATTTCCTCGTTGAAACCCCAGAGATCCTCAATCGAACCCCCGCCCCGCGCCACGATGATCAGATCGGGCCGCGGTATTGCCCCGCCTTCGGGCAGCGCATTGAAACCCCGGATCGCAGCCGCCACTTCGGGCGCGCACTTCTCGCCCTGAACGGCCACTGGCCAGATCAGCACCCGCCGCGGGAACCGGTCGCGCAACCTGTGCAGAATATCGCGGATCACCGCGCCTGAAGGCGAGGTGACCACCCCTATAACCTCGGGCAGGTAGGGAATGGGCCTCTTGCGTTCAGGCGCGAACAGACCTTCCGCCGCCAGTGCTGCCTTGCGCTTTTCCAACATCATCATCAGCGCACCGGCCCCCGCAGGCACAATGTCCTCGACGATCAACTGATATTTCGACTGGCCGGGGAAGGTGGTCAGCCGCCCGGTTGCAATGACCTCCATCCCCTCCTCGGGGCGGACCGACATTTTCGCCGCCTGTCCCTTCCAGCTGACGGCGGCAATCACCGACCGGTCATCCTTGAGGTCGAAGTAAAGATGCCCGGACGCGGGCCGCGAGACGCGGGAAATCTCGCCCCGGACACGGACATTGGAAAACTCCCCTTCGATCACCCGCTTCACCGCGCCGGAGATTTCCGACACTGTATATTCATGGGCATTGCCGGGGCCGCCATCGGGCGTGGGGTCGTCGTCGAAGATATCCATCGGATCGCTTGTGTCAGGGTCCTGCCCACCTTATGACGCGGCAACGCGAAGGGAAAGCCAGAGGTGCCATGAACATTCTCATTCTGGGCGGCGGCGGGCGCGAACATGCGCTGGCCTGGGCGGCCAAGCAAAACCCGAAATGTGACCGGCTGATCGTCGCCCCCGGCAATGCCGGAATCGCGGCCCTGGCGGAATGCGCCGATATTGACGTGCTGGACGGTCTGGCTGTCACCCAGTTCGCCGAAGAAAACGCCATCGACTTCGTGATCATCGGCCCCGAAGCGCCGCTGGCCGCCGGCGTCGCCGACGCGCTGCGCGCAGCTGGTATCCTGACCTTCGGCCCCTCGGCGGCGGCAGCGCGACTTGAAGCCTCCAAAAGCTTCACCAAGGAAATCTGCGATGCTTGCGGCGCCCCCACCGCGGGCTGGGCCCGTTTCACCGACGCCGCAGCAGCACTGGCACATGTCCGCCAGACCGGCGCTCCGATCGTGGTCAAGGCCGATGGGCTCGCAGCCGGCAAGGGCGTGGTCGTCGCCATGACCCTGCCAGAGGCGGAAGCAGCCATCACCAACATGTTCGGCGGATCGCTGGGATCAGCGGGCGCCGAAGTGGTGATCGAAGAGTTCATGCGCGGAGAAGAGGCATCGTTCTTCGTTCTCAGCGACGGCACGGATGTGTTGGCCATCGGCACCGCACAGGACCACAAAAGGGTGGGCGACGGCGACACCGGGCCCAACACAGGCGGCATGGGCGCATATTCCCCGGCCCCGGTGCTGACAGACGCCATCGCAGAACAGGCGCTGACCCGGATCGTCAAACCCACCATCGCCGAGATGGCCCGGCGCGGCACCCCGTTCCAGGGTGTGCTTTATGCAGGGCTGATGATCGATAAGGGCCAGGCGCGGCTGGTGGAATACAACGTCCGCTTCGGCGACCCTGAAACCCAAGTGCTGATGATGCGGCTGGGGGCCCAGGCGCTTGACCTCTTGCTGGCCTGCGCCGAAGGCCGGCTCGCCGGCATGCGCGTCAACTGGGCGGCGGATCATGCGCTGACCGTTGTGATGGCCGCCAAAGGCTATCCGGGGCCCTACGTGAAAGGGACCGCGATCCGAAACCTTGACAGCCTCCCCGAAGATTCGCAGGCCATGACTTTCCATGCGGGCACCGCACTTTGCGACGGCAAGCTGATCGCCACCGGCGGGCGAGTGCTGAACGTCACCGCCCGTGCCGCGAGCCTGGCCGAAGCGCAGGCCCGCGCCTACGCGATGGTCGACCGGATCGACTGGCCCGAGGGTTTCTGCCGACGCGACATCGGCTGGCGCGCACTCTAGGTTTCGTCCCGGCTGCGCCGGGCCGACCCGCCGGGGAGGCTCTGCCTCCCCGAACCCCTCCGGGATATTTCAGGACAGAAAATGATAACAGCCCGCCCCAACAGGGCAGGCTGCCATTTCCTGTCGCGGTCATCGGCCTCCCAGCCTCTACCGCCTGATGAAGCTACTTGCCGATCGTTAAGAGACGATCAACAGAGTTTTCTGTCCGAAAATATCCCCGCCGGAGGCCTGCGAAGGGTCAGATCTGCTTTTCGGGCATGAAGACCTTCAGCCCGTCCAGCGCTTCCGTGACTTTCAGCTGGCAGGTCAGACGTGAACGGGTAGCGTCCGGCTCATAGGCGAAGTCGAGCATGTCCTCTTCCATCGCATCCTTCTTCGGCAGCTTTTCCACCCAGGCAGGATCCACGTAGACATGGCAGGTCGAACAGGCGCAGGCCCCGCCACAGTCAGCCTC
>CANJQT010000032.1 GCA_947476475.1 Paracoccaceae bacterium
CTGCCCGAAGCGATCCACCGCAAGCAAAAATACGAATCCGCGCGCTTTGTCGTTGACCCGAAGGTCGCATGCGTTTCGCGGTTGGTGATGATCGGTGCCGAGGATATTTCGCCGGACACGTTGGAACATTTACGCATCCGCCAGCACCCGGCCAGTGTCGGGGTTTCGGCCATCGGCCGCTTCACGGATCGCCAATCGCTGATCAGCGCGCGGTCACATCTTGCCTATGTTCTTGGTGCCGAACCAGGGATTGTTGATCTGAACCGATTGCACGGGCCGCCGATGATTGCGGCGACAGCAAGCCCTCTGGCGGCAACCGTTCCCGAAAAGCCTGCGCCCATTCGCACGCGGCCGAACCTGCTGCTGGTCCTTCCCGTCGAATTGCTGGACGATCCCCAGACCTTGCCGCGTTTGCAGGCCATCGGCAGCGAAGCCGCCTTTCGGCTGCACGTGGTTCTGATCGGCACCCAGCCCGAATCCACCAGCGGCTGGTTGCGCGGCACACATCTGGTTTTCCGGCACACCGATCTGGCCCCGGCCGATTTTGCGGCATTGGCCGATCTTGTCGCCGTTTTTGGCGATGGTTTCGAAGACGAACGCATCGCCACCCTTGTCACCGAGGCGATAGGAGCCTCGAAGCCGGTGATTGACTGCACGGCGGCGGCCAGTCTGGTGGCAAGCGGTGCGCCGGTGCTGCAGGGGCCTGATCAGCTTGCGGCGCTGTCAAACTTTCTGGCGCAGACCGTGCTGCGCAATCTTCAGGAAATCGGCCGGTTCATGCGCGAAAGCCCCTGGCTTGACCGGCATGCGTTCTGGCGTCTGGAAGATGCACTTGGCCTGACCCGGCGCGTGCCGTCCGCGCCGTTGGCAGATGCTGGTCGCGCGCGGACCATATTTATTCCCACCAACGGCGTCGGTCTTGGGCATGCGCAACGCTGCACCCAGATCGCCGCCGCCATGACCGCCCCGCAGGACTGCGCGTTCGCGGCATTTCCCAGCTGCGTTCCGCTGATCCGTCAGGCCGGTTTTTCCAGCACGCCACTGGTCCAGAAAAGCGCCGATCATACTGAAGAATTCGGCAATGACCTGGCGAACTACCTTCGCCTTGGGCGCCTGGTTCAGTGCAATGACCGGCTGGTTTTCGACGGCGGCTATGTGTTCGACTCGATCTATCGCACCATTCTTGAAAAGCAGCTTGCCGCAGTCTGGATCCGGCGTGGTCTTTGGCTTGCCGGGCAGGAAAATTACATCACTCTGGAACGGGAACGGATCTTTCAGAAAATTCTGGTGCCGAACGAGGCGTTCGAGGAATTGAACGCGCCTTCGGCTTGGAATGCGACGGTTCAGCATGTGGGTCCGGTCCTTCGCCTTGGTGGCCCGCCCGCGCCCGGTCTGCGCCAGCGGCTTGCCGACAACCTGGCCCATCCGGGCAGGGAACTTGTGGTTTCGATGCTGGGCGGCGGCGTGGCTTCGGACCGGTCAGCGCAGTTGCAGACGCTGTGCAACATTTTTGAGCGCCGGCAAGGGTGCCTGCATCTGATTGTGGTGTGGCCGGGTGCCAAGGTGCCCACCGGGCTTTTCGGCTGGACGAACACGCGCGTCGTTCAGACCAAGAACGCGCTGGCTTTGTCTCAGGTGGCGGATCTGGTGATATCGGCCGCAGGTTACAACTCTTTCCACGAGGTGCTTTATCATCGGATCCCGGCAATCTTCATGCCGCAGACTGCCCCATATCTGGATGATCAGGAACGGCGGGCGCGGGCGGCCTCTGACAGGGGTTTGGCTGAAACTGTCGAAGCCCATGAGCTTTTCCGGCTGGAGCGCGAAATCAGATGGTTCATGGATGAAGGCAAGGCGGCGATGATCCGTGAACGTCTGGCCGCGGTTTCATTGCCTGAACCGGGAACCGCGGCTGCGGCTGCTGCAATCGAGGGGACATGGCACAGATGACCCGGGACGACTGGCTTGACGTGCTGGTGCGGATATCGCCGCACGCGCCGACCGACCTTGATGCCGGGCTCTTCGGCGAGGGCGACAAAATGGCGGTGCCGGTGCTGCCGCCCGAGGACCCGCAGGCGGATGATCCGTGCAACCCCTTTATTGCGCCATCCGCCCGCCTGTGGCAGCGCCACGATCCCGGCGCGGCCCACATTGGCATCCGCGTTACCCGACCGGTGCCCGACATTGCCCAGACGGTGCTGCGCCTTGCTTGTGTCGCGATAGAGCGCGGGGTGAACCCGGTGATCCTGACAACGCTCGACAACAGCGGCTTTGAGCGGTTCGGGCTGCGCGTTGAAAGATTGCCATCCGGGACAGCCAGCCAGCAGCGTCATTACGAGGAGGAGCTGACGAGCTTTTGGATGTTGTCGATCATCATTGATGCGGACGATATCGCCTTGCTTGGCTAGTCGGAGGGCCAGACCTGCATTTTGCTGCAGAAATGAATGCGCGGGCCAAAGTCACCGTTGACGGCCATCAATAACCACCTTCGGGGGGGATGATAAATTCTCCGTAGGAGGATGGATCATGAAGCATCAATTTCGGTTGTTCTGGGTAACTGCATTTGCCGCGCAATTGGCTGGTGGCGTCGGGCAGGCGCAGGATGCGGCCTTTGGCGGTGAAATCTACAAGACCTATTGTGCTGTCTGTCACGGCAAGGCGGGCGCCGGAGATGGGATGGTGGGCGAACTGTTTGCCCAGCGGCCAGCAAATCTGAAGCACTTGTCGCGCGGCAACGGTGGCGTTTTCCCCACAGAGCGGGTCACCGACGCGATTTATGGGCGTGGCAAGATTGCGGGGCATGGGCCGACCAAGATGCCAATCTGGGGTGGCTATTTCATGGCCGAAGCCTTGGAGAGTCGTGCAATCGACCCGGCGGAAGCTGCCATGATCACCAAGGGCCGGGTTCTTTCAGTGGTCGCCTACCTGGAGACACTACAGGAAGAATAGCGCCGTCAGGCCAACAGGCTGGGGACGCAGGTTAGCAGGGGTCTGTCTTTCACGCGGCAGTTGGCGTCCGTGCGGCGCCGCGTGACTTCGCAGTCTTTTGGTCTTCCGGTTTTCGGACAACTGGGCGGTATCTTCCGGCCAGCGCGGTCTGGTCAGAAGGTGGTTTCTGCATCCAGCGGCCAGATCGGCCGTTTGACGCGCTGATAGGGGCGGCGCGACATCTTGGGTGTCGAAAGGGCGCCGCTGTCACAGACGATGACACGCCCCGCGATGGGTTCAAATGCGGCGCGGAAGTGCTGCATGCTTTTCAGCGCCAGCACCTTTTTCGCGGTCGGATCGATCCCGAAGGGATAGAATTGCTGGCGGTCGAGCATCTGGTCCCGTTCGGTCACGACAAGGATGTCGATGCCGCCGACGCGAAAGACGGCCATCCGCCCCCAGGTGCGGTCAAGCCCGCCCAGCATCGGGCCGTCGCCGCGATAGGCGCCGTCCGACAGGCACATGATCCGCCCGGTCAACGTCAGGGGGCCACCGCCAAAGGCCGGGTCGTTCTTGCCGCCCAGTGCCAGCGTGACCTCATCGCCTTCGGCGCGGCGGTGCAGGGCCTCGGCCGCTTCGGGGTCGATCATCGGCGCAAAGACCGCATCGGTCAGCCCGGCCTCCAGCATGACCCGCAACAGGTTCGTCGCATCGCCATAGGCGCCCGAGCCCGGGTTGTCGGCATAGTCCGCAATCACCAGTGGCCCGCCCGAAGCGTCGTGGGCCTTGGCAATGGCGATGGCCTCTTCCACTTCAAGATAGGTATTGGCGCAGGAAAAGCGCGCGTCCCAGATGGCGCGGGCATGGGCGTCGGCGATCCCGGCGGCGCGGGTAGCGGCGCCGGGCGTTTTCTGGTCATATGTGACAAAGACCGATGGGCCCATCTCTGCAATGTCGGCATCCGAAAAGCCAGCATTCAGGGAAACCGCCAGAATGCCGGGTTCGCTCTCCTCCTGCCGCGCCTTTGCATATTCCGCCACCATCGGTCCGGCGTCTGACCGGCCTGCGTTGATCTCGTCCATCATCGGGACATGACGGCGCAGCGTTGTGGGCCGGATGCGGCCGGCCATCATTTCATCCAGAAGCCGCCCCGCCTGCTGGCCGGCCTGACGCATGTCGATATGGGGATAGGTCTTGTAGCTTACCCAGATATGCGCATCGCGCGCCATGCCCGCCGTCGCATTGGCATGCAGGTCCAGCGTCGCGGCAATCGGCATGTCTGGGCCGACGATAGCCCTGATGCGCGACAGAAGTTCGCCTTCGCCATCTTCATGATCTTCGGCGACCTGCGCGCCGTGCAGGCCCAGAAGGATGCCGTCGATCTGATCCTTCTGTGCGGTTATCGCTGCACAGATCCGACCCACCACATGTTCATAGGCCGCCCGCGATACCGGGCCGCTGGGCGACGCCAGCGCCGAGATGACATGGGCCATCTTCCATCCCCGTTCCCGCGAGACATCAAGGAACCCGGCAAGTTCCGCGTTGGCATTGCCACGCATGGCGATGGCTTCCGCCCCTTCGGCAAGCGTATCCACCTCCATATTGTGAAGCTCGGTAAGGCCCCTTTTGAAGGTGTTGTTTTCGGTGATGAATTCGGCGGTCAAGACACGGAAAGTCATCGTGGCGGGCCTTTCAAAATGGATGGAAACAGGCAACGGGATGTTCGCCGCCCTCTAGGACGGGTCTTGCGGCGCGGCAGGCGTCACTGGCGCGGGGGCAACGGACGGCAAAGGCGCACCCCTTCGGCAGATCGAAGGCCGATGGGATTTCGCCTTCCAGCGCGCGCAGCACCTTGCGCTGGCGGGGGTCGGGGGCAAAGGTGCTGTCCATCAGTGTGCGGGTATAGGGATGGCGCGGGGCCGCATCCGCGCGGGGCAGGACCTCGACCACGGCACCAAGATACATCACCACCACCCGGTCGCAGAAATAGCGCACCAGCCCAAGATCATGCGAGATGAACAGATAGGTCAGGCCCAGCCGCTGGCGAAGTTCGGACAGAAGCGCGATGATCTGCGCCTGAATCGAGACGTCGAGCGAGGCGGTCGGTTCATCCAGCACGATGAAATCCGGCGCCTGAGCCAGCGCCCGCGCAATCCCGACCCGCTGGCGTTGTCCGCCGGAAAGCTGGTGGGGAAAGCTGTCTGCCATCTTTGCGGAAAGCCCCACCTGATCAAGAAGTGCGGCGATCCTGCCTGCGGGCGGGGCCTCTCGCTGAACGCGGAAGGGTTCGGCCAGCACCTCGGCCACGGTGAAGCGGGGATCGAGCGAGGAGTAAGGATCCTGAAACACCATCGCCATCCGCCGCCGCTGTCGACGCAGGTCGGTGTTGGACAGGGCGGTCAGATCCTGGCCGTCAAAGTGGATGCGGCCAGACGTCGGTTCAATCAGGCGCAGGATCAGCCGGGCCAGCGTAGACTTGCCACAGCCGCTTTCGCCCACGACGCCAGCAACCTCGCCCCGCTCAACCGACAGCGACACACCCCGCACGGCCAGCATGGCGCGCGGCTTTTTCAGCAGGCCACCGCCGGTTTGAAAGCGTTTTTCCAGCGCCTCGGCACGGATCAGCGGTTCAGCCATGGTCGGCCTCCATCGGGTGGTGGCAACTGACGCTGCCGCCGTCGGCCTGTGGCCGCGCTTCGGGAACTTGCTGGCAGGCCGCATCGGCATGCAGGCAGCGCGGATGGAAACGGCAGCCGGCAGGATACTGGGCCACCGAAGGCACCAGACCCGGGATCCCGGTCAGACTGCCCGGTGCCATCCCTTCGCGCGGGATGCAATCTATCAGGGCGCGGGTGTAGGGATGGCGCGGCCGGGCAAAAAGCGGGCCCGCCTCTCGCGTTTCGGCCAGCCGCCCGGCGTAAAGCACGGCCACCCTGTCACAGACCTGCGCGACGACGCCCATGTCATGGGTGATCAGCATCAGCGCAAGGCCGCGTTCGCGCACCAGTTCCCCAAGGATATGGATGATCTGCGCCTGCACGGTCACATCAAGCGCGGTTGTGGGTTCATCCGCGACGATCAGGTCGGGTTCGGCCGCCAGCGCCATCGCGATGACGATGCGCTGCTTCATGCCGCCCGACAGCTGATGCGGATAGGCATCGCAGACCGTCCGGCTCTCCGGGATGCGCAGGCGGTTCAGAAGGTCCACGGTGCGGGCACGCGCCGCCTTGGCATCCATCCCCAGATGCAGTCGCGCCATGATGTCAACCTGATCGCCGACCCGTTGCACGGGGTCGAGCGCGGTCATCGGGTTTTGCGTGACAAGTGCGATGCGCTTTCCGCGATAGGGTCTGAGACGCGCCTCTGGCAGGGCTGCCAGATCGGTGCCGTCAAAGACGACCGAGCCTGCCGAAATCCGCCCGCCGATCAACGGCAAAAGGCCGGTCACCGCCATTGCGGTCAGCGACTTGCCCGAGCCGCTTTCCCCGACCAGGCCCAGGATCTCGCCCCGGTCCAGCGTGAAGGACAGGCCAGACAATGGCTCTACCTTGCCGATGCGGACGGTGAGGTTTTCGACTGACAGAAGCATGTTCACACCTCCCTCAGCCGGGTCTTGATGTCGAGCGCGTGGATCAGCGCATCACCAAAAAGGTTGACCGCGATGACCGTGACCGCAACGGCAAGGCCGGGGAAGATGATGATCCAAGGGGCCTTGAACAAAAGCGCCGAACCCGACGACATCATCGCCCCCCAACTGGGTGTGGGGGGCTGGGCACCAAGGCCGAAGAAGCCCAGCGTCGCTTCAAGGATGATCGCGTCGCCGGTGGCCAGCATCGCGGCCACCAGCACCGGGGCCAGCGCATTGGGAAGAAGGTGGCGGAACAGGATGAATGAACCCGACGCACCAACGCTGCGGGCGGCCTCGATATAAGTCTCGGATCGGATTGCCATGATCTGGGCGCGCGTCAGCCGGGTGAACTGGGCAAGATAAGCCACGCCGATTGCGGCCATCGTGCCGGTGATGCCTGGGCCGATGATGGCCACAAGGATCAGCGCCACGAGGATTTCGGGGAAGGACCAGGTCAGATCGACGAAGATCGTCACTGCCCGGTCGAAGGCCCCGCCCAGATAGCCCGCCGCTGCCCCCAGCACCATGCCGGTAAAGACGGAAAGGCCTATGGCGATCGACGACACCGAAAGAGAGGTGCGCGCACCGTAAAGGATGCGGGTCAGCAGATCGCGGCCGAACTCGTCGGTGCCCAGCCAATGGGTGGCACTTGGCGCGACAAAGGCACCCGGCAGGTCCTGCACGTCATAGTCGAAGGGGGTCAGAACCCCGGCAAAGATCGCTCCCAAGACCACAAGCACCAGCCAGGCGCCCGATATGCCGCCCTTCGGCGAGCGAAGGGCCCTGACGACGGAAGAAAGGCTTCGGGCAAGGCTCATGTCAGCGCACTCCGCACCCTTGGGTCCATCAGCGCCTGCAGGATATCCCCCAGAAGCGTGCCAAGCATCACCGCGATCGCCAGCATCAGAAGGCAAGCCTGAACGACGGGATAATCGTGCTGCGCTAGGGCCTTGATCAGCGTCAGGCCAAGGCCGGGCCGGGCAAAGACATATTCGACGGTCACCGCCCCCCCCAGCACCCAGCCGATCCGCAGCGCCAGGATCGTCACCACCGGGATCATCGCGTGGCGCAAGACGTGGCGCAGGCGGATGTGGGTGGGCGACAGGCCCTTGGCGTGCAAAAGCAGCACGAAGTCGCGCCCCGCAGCCTCTACCATCGCAACGCGCGTCACGCGGGCGACCAGCGCCATGCCGCCAAGGCCGATGGTCAGGACCGGCAGCACGAGGCTTTCCCAGCCGCGTGCCCCCGATACCGGGAACCAGCCAAGCTGGACCGAAAATGTCAGGATCAACAGAAGCCCCAGCCAGAACGACGGCAGCGTCGAGCCCAGCAGCACCCCCCCCATCAGCATCTGATCGGGCCATCGATCACGCCAAGTGGCGGCGATCACCCCGAAGATCACCCCGAAAATCGTCGAAAACAGCAGCGCAAACCCGCCCAGCATCAGTGAATTCGGCAGAACCTGCGCGATCATCGTCGACACCGGGCGGCGCGTGATGATCGAACTGCCAAGATCGCCTTGCACCAGATTGGCAAGCCAGATGCCGTATTGCACCACCAGCGGCCTGTCCAAACCGTATTTGGCCTCGATCCTGGCCCGCGCTTCAGCGTTCGACCCGACCCGCAGCAGGTTGTCGACCGGGTCGCCGGGAATAAGGTGCAGGATCAGAAAGATGATCACCGACACCGCCAGAAAGACCGGCACAAGCAAAAGCACGCGCCGCAGGATGTAATCAAGCATCGCGTGCCTCCGCTTGGCCCTGGTTTATTCCTTTACGCCCACATCAACCATGACGACCCCGGTGATCGAAGTGCCATTGATTTCGGTTGGCATATCCAGGCGGTCCTTGTTGAAAGCCATGTTCTGTTCCGGCTGATAGATCGGCGCATAGGGGAACTGGCTGGTGACATACTCATGATAGGCGGTGAAATTCGCCACCCGCTCTTCGCTGGTCTTCGAGCCGGTCATTGCCTTGGTGCGCAACTCTTCTGCCTTGGGGTCGTTGAACATCGACACGTTCGGATAGCCCAGCCGGTCGGCACCGAAGAACCAGTCCACGATATCGGCGTTGTTCCAGAAATAGGACCGCACGGCCAACTGGTGTTCGCCGGTCTTGTACTGGTCGCGGATGGTCGAACTGTCGAAGGTCTGGATCTGCGCATCAAAGCCAACGGCCTTGAGTTCCGCCTGCACGACCTCGGTCAGTCGGCGGAAGATGCTGTCGTTTTGCGTCCAGAGCGAAACGGACAGCTTTTGGCCATCCTTTTCGCGGATACCGTCAGCACCCATCGTCCAACCCGCTTCGTCCAGAAGGGCGTTCGATTTGGCGGCGTCGTAGCTGATGGTCAAAGCCGGGTCGATCTTGGATTCCGGCAGGGCAGAGATCAGGAAATTGTTGGCCACGGCGCCATAATTCGAAAAGACGTTGGCAAGGATTTCCGGCTGGTTGATCGCCAGCGCCGCCGCCTGCCGCACCCGGATATCGGTGAAGGGTTCTTTCGTGACGTTGATCGGCATGTAATAGACTTCCTGGCCGGGGATCTTGGCCACGGCCAGCGTCGCATCGGTGGCGATCTCGGCAAGATAGTCGGTGGGCAGTGCCAGAAGCGCATCCACGCCGCCTGATTTCAGCTCAAGGAAAGCTGTTGAATCTTCGGGGATTTCACGAAAGGTGATGCGCGCCAGCTTCGCCGGCCCCTGATTGGCCGACAGCGACGAACCCCAGGCATAGTCGTCGTTGCGTACCACAACCGTTTCCTGGCCAAGCGTGAAGCTTTCCAGTTTGAAGGGGCCGGTGCCGACGGCTTCGGTGATCCCGTAATCATCACCCAGCGCGGTGACGGCATCGGGGTCGGGAATGCCCATGAAGGACGAGGCAAGGTTGTAAAGAATGTTCGGGTCGGGGTTCTTCATGTTGAACTTGACTGTCAGATCGTCCGGCGTTTCGACCGAAGCGATGGCATCGACCATGTAGGAACTTTCAGTCGAGCGGAACATTTCGATGAACTTGGCAACATCGGCCGACGTGAAGGGTTTGCCATTGTGGAACGTCACCCCTGACTTCAGGTGAAACACCCAAGACATCCCATCGGGTGCCTCTTCCCAGCTTTCGGCCAGATAGGGATGAAAGCTCAGGTCATCGTCCTGCGCGACCAGATTGTCATAGATCATCGGATAGACGCTGTTGGTGTTCACCGCGGTCAGCAGGTTATAGCTTGGAATGCCCACTTCGTTCGTTCCCAGAACGAAGACGGCTTCCTGCGCCATCGCGCCAATCGGAAGCAGCGCCGTTACGGACACGCTTGCCGCAAGCAAGTGTTTCTTTACCATCATGAACATCTTGTCGAACTCCCTTTGCTGGTTGTTGTCAGTGTCGTTGGTGTGGTCATTTGAGCGGTCGGTGCGGGTCGCCCGCATGGCCGATGAAATCGTTGTAAAGGGCCGAGACGCGGGTCATGCGCTCTTCAACTTCGGGCCCAAGCTGGGCAAAGACCCCGTTGACGATCAGGCCGACCAGTGAGGAAATTGCCGAAGTCGTGTCCCAGAACTGGTTGAAATCGGTCTGAACGACGAATGTTTCATCGGCGGCATCACGCGACCACGGGCAATAGGGATCGGTGATCAGGGTCACCGGTATTCCCAACTCGCGCGCGGCCAGACCCAGACGCCGGGCCAGCCTGGAATAGCGCCGCATGTCGATCAAGATGAGGCAGCTTTCGTCGGGTGGGGCAAGAAGAACCTCGGCAAAACTGCCGCCCGCAAGATCGACAAACTGAACGCCGGGACGAAGATACTGCAGTTGATGGACCAGAAACTGGCCATGACCGCGCTCGGTCTGAAAGGCCGCGACAAAGACAAAGGGCCGTGTGGCCAGCCGCGCGACGACCTTGGCGAACACCGGCGATGCAGCGGTTTCGTAATTGGCCAGAATCGCCGCGATTTCCCGCTCTAGCCCACGGGCGATTTCTGTCGTGCTGCGCTTCTGTCGGGCTGAAAATTCCTTCAGCCGGTCGCCTACCAGCCAAGCCTTGTCGCCAAGGTCCGACTGGATCGCGCCCTTGATGTCCTTGAAGTGCCTGTAGCCGATGCTGCGGCAGAACCGGCCAACCGTCGCTTCGCTGACGCCGATTTTTGTGGCGACTGAAGCGGCGGTTTCGAACGGAAGATCATTCATGTTCGACAGGAAGTGGGCGGCAATGGCCTGCGTCGCGGGAGTCGCCTCACGCAGGCTAAGTTCCAGCCTGCCCCGCAGGTCCGTCGGCGTATGATCTGGTCCCGATGGCTTTGGCATGTTCCCCCGACCAAGCTCAGCCCGATTCTACAAAAAAGGATGTCAGAAATAATTCTATCGGTCAATCTTGCAAGAAAACTGATTTTGGTTAGGATGGGTCGGCAGAACAAAGGGGTGAAGCATGTCCGATACCAGCCTTGCCAGTCAGGCCCGGCCGCCGCTTGTGATCGAGGCGGCCGAACTGCGTCTGGTCCGCTTGCCCTTGGTGACGCCCTTCACCATCGCGACCGGGACGATGCATGAGAAGCTGTTTCCCCTGCTTCGGCTTTTTTCGGGCGATCACGAAGGGGTGGCCGAAGGCGTCATGGATCCCTTGCCTGACTATCTGGCCGAGACAACGGCGGGGGCCGTGGCCTTTCTTTCCGATGTTGTCCTGCCCGGTCTGATCGGAAAGGCCTTTGCTAATCCCAATGCGCTTGATCGTCACTTCGCGCCATGGCGCGGCAACCGCATGGCGTTGGCCACCGTCGAGATGGCCTTTTGGGATCTTTGGGCGCGGTCGCTCGGGCTGCCCCTTCAAACCGTTTTGGGCGGCGAAGGGGATGCGATCGACGTTGGGGTTTCGCTGGGCATCGGGCCGATCAATGGCACGCTCGACCGGATCCGGGCGCATCTGGACCAGGGCTACAAGCGCATCAAGCTGAAGATCATGCCGGGGCATGACCTTGCGCTGATACGCGCCGCGCGCGAGGCGTTTCCAGACGCTCACCTTACCGTGGACGCGAACAGTTCCTACACACTGGCCGACACGGCCTTGTTCCGCACGCTTGATGACTTCAACCTTGACTATATCGAGCAGCCCCTGGCGTGGGACGATATCCACGACCACGCGGTCTTGCAGGCGCGGGTGAAAACGCCGATTTGTCTGGATGAGTGCCTTGGCACCGTGGCGCAGACCCGCAAGGCGCTGCAGTCGGATGCCGCACGGGTGGTGAATATCAAGGTCGGCCGCGTCGGCGGCCATTCATCGGCCCGGGCAATCCATGATCTGGCGGCCGCCTTCGATGTGCCGGTCTGGTGCGGCGGCATGCTGGAAAGCGGTGTGGGGCGCGCGCACAACATCCATCTGTCGACGCTGCCCAACTTCAGGAAGCCGGGGGATACATCGTCGGCAAGCCGCTATTTTTCCCGCGATATCGTGGTAGAGCGACTTGAGGCGGCCGGTGGCCGGATGCCTGTGCCCAAGGGGCCGGGAACGGGCGTGACACTGGATCATGACTTCCTTGCCACCGTGTCGGCCGATGTCCGCAGGTTCGGCGCATGAGTGGTCTGGTCATCCGCGATCTGGTCGGCATGAGCGAATTCCGCTTGGCCGAGGACCTGCAAAATGATGTCTGGGGTAAGGACGATACCGCCGACCCGGCAGACCTGATGATGGTGATTCAGGCCGAAGGCGGCCTTTGCGCCGGCGCTTTCAGCGATGGGCGACTTGTCGGTTATGTCTTTGCCTTTCCCACCCGCGACCCCGAGGTCCAGCACTCCCACCGCCTTGCAATCCGCTCAGAGACGCGGGGTCTTGGTCTTGGCGCCCGGCTGAAATGGTATCAAAGGGACTGGTGCCTTGCCCGCGGGATCCGGCTGGTGCGCTGGACCTTTGATCCCCTGCGCCTTTTGAATGCCAGTCTGAATGTCGGCGCGCTGGGGGCGGTCTGTCGGACCTATTATCCCGATTATTATGGCGCTATGGCGGGGATCAATGCCGGCGCACCATCTGACCGGCTTCTGGCCGAGTGGTTTCTGGACAGCCCGCGCGTGGCTTCCCGTGCCGCAGGGCAATCGTTGCCGATGGATGAGATCACAAGCCGGATCGCGCTGCCGACCGAGTTCGCGGCGATGCTGGACCAAGACCCTGAAACGGCGATTGCCGAACGTCTGCGACAGCGGGCCCAGATTACCGCGGCCTTCGCGCGGGGCGAAGAGATTTCCGGCATTGACCGTGGGCGGGGCGAATATCTGTTGACCCTGCGCCCTTCAGCCACTGTCGCCTGAGTCCCGGCTTATCTTTGCGTAAGTGCGCCGCCAGACCGTCCTTATAAACCACTGGCGCCACTTGGCCGCAGGGGTCTGCAGGCGTTCTGCTGCCAGATCAAACCCCGCCCCGGCCCACGACCGATGCGCAGACTTTCCTCTTTTTCTGGGTCCGGGCCGGTTGCGGCTGCACAGCCAAAAAAGTCATTCAAAGCTTTTGCAAGGGCAAGTGGCAGAGAGGGCGGTCCTGACGTCGAACCTTTTCTGGCAGAAACTGGCATTTTACGGTCGTAGCGGGCACGACCAATCCGGCAGTTGGGTCCGAAAGGGCATCAGTGCGGAACTGTTTGCGCCAGCAATCCAGCTTGCCTGAGGGGTGTTTTCTGGCGCATGCTGGCCGCAACGACATCTCCCAACAGGTGAGCATGGTGAAAGAAATTCTCTTGCGCCGCGCTGATTTCATGATGGTGCTCGCCTATGCGACGGACCTCGCCACCGGGCAGTCGCGTGACTTTGCCCTAAGGTCCTGCGTGCTGGCGATGCGCCTGGCAAACAGGATGGGTCTTGCTGACAGCGAAATGCGCGAGGTCTTTCATCAGGCGATCCTTCGGTACGTCGGCTGTAACGCGGATACCCATCTTCTCGCTGCGGCCTTCGGTGACGAGATTGCGATGAGGCAGGATCTTGCGCTGGCCGATCTGGGTAGTCAGACCGAACTGGGGTCAATTTTCGTCAAGGCTTTCACCCGCGTTTTCGAGGGCATGCCCCCCGAAGACCTGCGCCGTGCCGTCCAGGAAGGATTGGCAAGCGCCATCCAAGTCAGCGTTCCGATTCTTTCGGGGCATTGCGAGGTTGCCCAGTGGATCGGGCAGCGGATCGGCCTGGGTGAGGACGGACTTAGAAACCTCGGTCAGCTTTACGAACGCTGGGATGGGCATGGCTTGCCGCACGGGCTTGCCGGGGATCAGGTCAGACTGCCTGTGCGGATCGTGACACTGGCCCAGGATGCCATTGCGCTTCTGGAAGCACATGGGCCGGCCACCATGATCGAAGCCATCACCCGCCGGCGCGGTGGCGCCTATGAAGAGGCGCTGGCCGACATCTTCCTTTCCGACGCTGCTGGTCTGACCGCCGGGATCGATGGCCTTGTTGGGCGTGAGACAATCCTAGCACTGGAGCCTTTGCCGCATGCCTACCTTGACGAAGCGGACTGCGAGGAAGCCTGGATTGCTATTGCCGACATGATCGACATGCGGATGCCGTTCACCTTTGGCCACTCCCGGGCCGTCGCGGCATTGGGAGAGGCCGCCGGGCGCTGCATCGGCCTTCCTCTCGCCGACCTAAGGGCGATCCGCTGGGCCGCCTATGTCCATGACATCGGCGAACTGGCCGTGCCGGTCTCGACCTGGCTGAAGGCGGCGCCCTTCTCGGTCTGGGAAACCGACGCCGCGCAACTGCATCCCTATCATGGCGAGCGTGCCTTGGCCGCGCTGGGGGCAGAAGGCCAGCCCGTGGCATCGCTGGTTCTGCGCCATCACGAAAGGCTCGACGGCACCGGGTACCACCGCTATGCCAAGGCCGCCGACCTTTCGCCCGCGGCGCGGATACTGGCGGCAGCCGAGGCCTATCAGACCGCCCGCGAGGCCCGTCCGCACCGACCCGCGTCAAGCGCCGAGGCCGTGGCGGCGCGGATGCGGTCGCTGGTCCGCGCGGGCAAGCTGTGCCCCGATGCGACCGAGGCGGTGTTGACTGCGGCAGGTCAGGCCTCGCGCCGGGCTGCGGCCGCTTCGACCCCCGCTGGCTTGACCGCCCGCGAGATGGAGGTGCTGGGCCTGATCGCTGCCGGACACACCGCGAAAGAGGCGGCGCGGGTCCTGAAGATCTCGCCAAAGACCGCCGACAATCACATCCAGAATCTTTACGGAAAGATTGGCGTTTCGACCCGGGCAGGAGCTGCACTCTTCGCGCTGGAACGTGGGCTGGTGCATCAAAACCTTGCCGCCTAGGGAATCCTCCTCATGTGGGCGCACGGCCTTGCAGGCAATCTGACCTTGCGAGCCGAAAAAACTGTCTTCGGTTCGTGAAATGGCCAGGCCCCTGGCCTGACCTGCAACCGGAGGACTTTGATGCAAAATCCAGCCGATACCGAAGCCGCGGCACCGCTCGCGCAAAATATCCGCCGGACGCTTATTGCGTCGGCAACCGTCATGGCCAGCGGCGCGCCGCTTGCCTCGATCATACCCAATCCAGCAATCGCAGAGGAAACCAAGATGACCGCCGAGCAATCCGCTGACCTCGTCCGCCGCGCCTATCATGCCTTCAACACCGCCGATCTTGACCTCTTCACGACGCTTTCCGCCGATGAACTGTCCTGGGAGACGCCCGGTACTTCGCCCATCGCCGGCCTGCGCCAGGGCCGAGACGCTGTTTACGGCCAGTACGGCACCTACCTTGGCGGCACCGACGGCACCTTCAAGGCCGAACTGCACTACGTCACCGCCGACAAAGAGGGCAGGGTGATCGGCGTCCATCGCAACACGGGGATGCGGATGGGCAGGACGCTCGACTCGATGTGCTGCATCACTTTCAAGGTGAAGGACGGCAAGATCTTGTCCGGGAAGGAGCACTTCTTCGACCTCTACAACTGGGACCAGTTCTGGGCCTGAGCAAGTCCGGGAACGGCACCACGCGCCGTTCCCGACACTCGGTGGATTCAAGGCCAGAGCAATTGCATTGACGGCTTGAACCCCAATCTGGAATGATTTTTTGTCTGCCAGTACAAGGCAATGCCGGGCACAGACCGGTCAACTAAATGGCGACCAACTCTTGCAGCAAGTTTCATTGCCGAACGTCTGAAACGACGCAGAAAGTTTGACGTCGGTCACGTCCGGGTGGCATCGGCGGAGGGAAGGGGACTGCGGCCGAACTTTTTGGGGGCTGTAATGCATTGATTATTAATACATATATTTTCTTAGGGTCGAGACCCGTTGATCTGCTTGAGGTTATCGTCGCTGCGTGATCCGAGCCTCGCATTGACTGGGGTGATGATAAGCAACCTTTACTGGCTGACGGAGGAGCAGTTGGAGCGGTTGAAGCCGTTTTTCCCGAAAATCCTTGACGGGCAGCAAGATGCGCAAGCTGGTCTGGCGTTGTTGATGGAGCCGTTTCCGATGGAGTGGTGCCAGCAGCGAGCGGGCTCCACGCGATTGGCGAAGTGCGGCCCATAGCGGTCAGTCGAACAAGATTCCGCTTCTGGCCGCTTCAGGTTCTGGCGCCACAATCAGGCTTCAGTCTGGAACCTTAAACACCGGCACGAATGAAGCGGGCGCAAGGGATTCAGCCGTGCCGATGCTGTCGATGTTCTCAAGCGTCAGCGTGACGATCCGTGGTCCGGCATGCCGGATCGTGAGCGTGCCCTCGATTGCGCGCACCGCAAGTTCAACCGCCAAGCGGCCTTGCAGCACTGCGAAATCGGTTGGGGCCGCCAGAATGCGCCCGCGCTTGATGCCGCGATAGACACCGTGGCTGACATAGGTCGACACGACACCGATCTTGTTGCTAAGCCCGCGGGTGCGCAGGACGGAAATGGCCGCTTCTGCCATTGGTCCGCTGCCCACCAGATAGTCGACCTCGGGCATCGTATCGAGAACGTCTTCGACCAGAAGCACCTGCTGCTCCAGCCCGGTATCGCCAAAACGGGTGGCGACGATCTTGGCCGAGCTTTCGGCAAGCGCCTCTAGAAACCCGCGCTCGACAAACTGCACCCAGCCGGCCCCTTTAGGACCGGGAAACCAGGCCAGCCTTACAGGCGCGCTGCCCTTAGGATGTCTTTTGGCTATTTCGCGTCCGGCCGCCGCCCCCATCTCGCGCCAGGAAACGCTGGATTTGGCGGTGACGCCGGCGTCGTCCATGTCGTTGACGGCAGCAATGACCGGCATCTGCCGCGAAATTGCCAATACACTTGTTGTCAGGCCCTCATACGAGACGGGACCAAGGATCAAGGCGTCCATCTTGCGCTTGCCGCAAGTCTCGACCTGTTCGATCTGACGGGCAAGGTTCGGATAGCCGCCCGCCTCGTAAAGGTCAAAAGAGACGCCCAGCCGTCTGGCTTCTTCGACCATGCCGTAATTGACGCTCAGCCAATAGGCGTCTTTCAGGTGCGGATAAATCACGCAAAGCCGCCAGGGTTTCGCAGCATGGTCAAGAGGTTGGTAAACTTGGGTTTGGGTCGGGCTGTCGTCGTCGAAGGCCACGGTCGGCACCTGCAGCTCCCAGGTATCGGCAGCGGCAGCGGTGCCAGGAAACGCCACCAGTCCGACAAGGATGAGCGATTGCAGAAACTTCATGCCTTTGCCCGCGCCGCCCCCTATTCTGTCGCCAGATCACGGTTAGGGTGCACGAAAGATGCCGCTCAAGTCCAGCCCGTCGCGCGCAAGTCTTGGCCGCATGCTGATGATGGCCTTTCTGGTCATCGCAGGACTTCCCGCCATTACCGGCATCCTCGGCTGGTTCGAGTTGCAAGAGGTGGCGCGCAACCAGACAACGGTCGTCACCGAGGCCATCCCGGCGATCTCTGAAGTGCGGGGCTTTACTGCGGAAAGCAGCCGCATTGTCGCCGTGGCACCTGAGTTGGCGGCCGTCACCTCCGAAGCTGCGCGGCGCGAACGGGCGGCTTACCTCTTCGCCCAGGTCGACGCTTTGACTCGACGGGTCGCGCGCTACGCAGACACCGGCAATCCGGCCCCTGCGGGCTTGGCGCAGGCCGAAGCCGAGGTGCGCGGCAGCATCGAGCAATTGGACCGGCTGGTGCAAAACCGAATCATCGCCACCGAAGCGCAATCGGCGCGTCTGCGGGCAAGTCTTGTGGCGACGACCGAACTTCTGGAGATTGCCGACACGCTGGTGGCCAATGCCCAGATGGGTACGGCGGCGGCAATTTCAAATCTTTATGACCTTGAAAGCACCGGGCCGGACACCGAAACGCGTCTGGATACCCTCGACAAGCTGATCGAGGTCGATCTTTTCCGTCAGGGGCTGATGTCAGAAATGCGCTCGCATATCGGCGAGGTCGGACTTTTGCTGAACCGCATCGTGACAGTCCAAAGCCAGGCCGAGCTTGCACAGTTGCAGGCAGCGCTGGAAGGACGGATCGACATTGTCACGCGGCGGATTCTGGCGGTGAATGACCCGACCCGGGCCGAACGCGCGCTGTCCTTGTTGCAGATGATCCGCCCCAGTTCCGCCCCGCCACCAGAGGCCGAGGATCTGTTCAATCTGACCAAGGGCATTCTTGATCTGAACCGGCTGATTGCCGATGCACAGGGCAAGGTCAGCGCGGCGGCGGGGCGGCTTGACGACGAGGCGCAGGCCCTGGCCGATCGGATCACCGCGCGGGCCGTGCTGGCGGGCGACGAGGCTACGGGCGCAATCCGCGCCACCCAGCAGCTTTACGCTTGGGGCTCGGTGGCGGCGCTGATGATTTCGCTCGCCGTGGTCTGGTTCTATGTGCGCGGCAACATTACGCGAAGGTTGGAGGCGCTGTCGGTAACGATGGCGCGGCTTGCGCATGGCGAAACGGTCAGCCGCATCGTTCCGCAGGGCATTGACGAGATTGCGGAGATGGAAGCGGCGGTGGAGGTCTTCCGCCTGCAAGGCATCGAAAACCATGCCCTTGCCGCCGAGCGCGATCAGAACCTTGCCGAGTTGCTGCGCCACCGGCTTGAACTGCAGCTTTTGGTGGCTGAACAGACCAAGCAATTGCGCGGCGAGGTCAGCGCCCATGCCGAAGCACGCGGAAGGGCCGAAGCCGCTGACCGCGCCAAGTCGGAATTCCTTGCCATGATGAGCCACGAGATTCGCACGCCGATGAATGGTGTCCTAGGCATGCTGCGCAGTCTTGGCCGTGATGGGCTGACCCCGCGCCAGCAGCGCCAATTGCGGGCCGCCCATGCCTCGGGCGAGGGGTTGATGGCCATTCTGAACGATATTCTGGACTATTCGAAGATAGAAGCCGGGGCAGATACGCTCACCGAAGAGACCTTTTCTCCTGGCGATCTGTTGCATGACATCGCCGTGCTGATGGCGCCCAGCGCACAGGAAAAAGGGCTGGCGATGCATCTCGACCTGCCCACCGACATTCCTGACGCCGTGATCGGCGATATGGGCAAACTGCGCCAGATTCTGTTCAACCTTGTCTCCAATGCCGTCAAGTTCACCGACCGGGGGGAAATACGGCTGATGGTCGCGGCCACCGGGCCCGAAAGCCGACCCCATCTGACCTTTACCGTCAAGGACACCGGCAAGGGCATCGCCGAGGGCGCGCAGGACCGGGTGTTCGGGGTGTTCGAGCAGGAAGACGCCCAGACCGCCCGGCAATACGGCGGCACCGGTCTGGGGCTTGCGATCTGCAAGCGCTTTGCCGATGCAATGGGGGCACAGCTTGCCGTAGAAAGTTCAGCCGGGGAGGGAAGCACCTTCACTCTGGTAGCCGAGTTCGCCCGCGGTGATGCAGCAAGCCTGCCCGCCCTTCCGCCCCTTGCTGCCGTTCAACCCGCCGCGCGCAAACTCAAGGCGTTGGTCGTGGAGGATAATGACATCAACCAGATGGTCATCCAGACCTATCTGGAGGACATGGGCCACTCGGCCAAAGTGGTAGCCACGGCTGAAGCGGCACTTGTTGCCCTGCAGGAGGGCCGCTTCGATGTGATACTGATGGACGTCAACCTGCCGGGCCTGTCGGGAACCGCCGCCACGCGCCGCATCAGGGCCCTGGCGGATTCCCAGATTGCCAATCTGCCGATCATTGGCATCTCGGCCCATGTTCAAGACTCAGACATCCTGGATAACCTCGCGGCCGGAATGTCGGCAGTGCTGGCCAAACCCCTTTCGCCCGAAGCCCTGCAAGCCGCACTGCGGGCGCATGTGCCACAAGGGCATGCCCTGACAGCGCTTGCGCAAGACATCGGGGATGACCGCGCCGCAGCCTTGGCGCGGGTATTCCTTGACGGCCTGCCCAAAAACATTGCCGCGATTGATGCGGCCGCCCGCTCAGCGGATTATTCGGCGCTGTCGCGCGCCGCCCATCAGTTAAAGGGCGCCGCTGGCAATTTTGACCTGCATGCTTTGACAACCCGGCTTGCCCATATCGAGACACTTGCCGATCAAGGCCCTTCCGCCTCACTTGAGGCCTGCCTCGAAGAGATGCCGGGCGCGGTGGATCTGGCGGCCTCGGAAATCAACGCTGCATTGGAGGTGCTGGAGTCCAGCCTCAGTCAAGCTGCGCAGTGAACACATAACCTTCGCCATGCGAGGTAGTGAAGATGCGCGGGGCTTTGGGGTCATCGCCCAGCTTGGCCCGCAGTCGCTGCACCAGTACGTCGACCGTGCGGGTGTTCGTGCCATCCTGCCGGTGCGTGATAGCTGCGATCAGGCGGTCGCGGTCCATCACGATGCCGGGATTGAGAACGAAAACCCGCAACAGTTCATACTCTGCACGGGTGAGCGAAATCGGTTCTCCGGCGGGGTTTGTGACCTGCCTTGATCCGACATCAAAGGTGAAGCCGTTGAAATGCAGCACACGACGCGTCAGGGCGCGCATGGCGGCGGTCCGGCGCAACAGGTTTTTTACCCGCGCCAGCAACTCGCGTCGATTGAAGGGTTTGCAGACATAGTCATCCGCCCCCAGTTCCAGCCCGACGATGCGGTCAACGTCATCGGTGCGGCCCGACAAGAGGATGATGCCGATTTCCGACCGCGCCCTTTGTTCGCGTGTGATCTCCAGCCCGTCCTTGCCTTCCAGATTGATGTCGGCAATCAACAGGTCGGCATTGCCCTGCGACAGGATCTTCTCTGCTTTCTCGGCGCTGTCGCATTCCGAGACCTTGTAGCCAAAGGACTCCAGGTAACTCGCCAGCGCGCTGCGCGTCACCGGCTCGTCCTCGACAATCACGATATGCGCGGGTCTGGGTGACATCTTGCCCCTCGTTCGGACTGTTTCCTCTTGTTAACAATTTTTTACAATTAATGCCAGTCCGTTCATGGTCAGGGTCTGACGCATTCACAACCTATGGCTAGCCTTGAGTCGCAGGAAGGATATCAACTTTCCGCCAGACACTGCGCTTAATCGCATTTCAACATCAGGGAACGCACCATGAAATCTGCCAGATCAATGTTTGCCAGCGCTGCCGTGCTGGCCCTGCTAGCGCCCACTGCTTGGGCCGAAGATTCGACCGACCCGATCATCATTCCCTTGCACAACTGGTCCAGCCAGATTGTGATGAGCCATGTCGTGGGCGATGTCCTGAAGTCGAAGGGCAATGCCGTTGAATATGTGACCACCGACAGCCAGGCGGTCTATGAATCGGTCCGCCTTGGCGATGTGTCGCTGGAACTGGAAGTCTGGGAAGGCGCCTTTGGAGCCTCCTTTGACGCCGCCGTTGCCAAGGGTGGCATCCATGCCGCCGGCGCGCATAACGCCGTGACGCGTGAGGATTGGTGGTACCCGATGTGGACCAAAGAAGCCTGCCCCGGGCTGCCCGACTGGAAAGCACTGAACGACTGCGCCGCCCTGTTTGCAACGCCGGAAACGGGCGAAAAGGGTCGCTTCCTTGGTGGTCCGGTGGACTGGTTGAAGCACGACGCCGAAAAGGTCGATGCTTTGGGCCTGAACTTCGCCGTGGTCAACGCCGGTTCCGCCGCAGCGATCTGGGCTGAACTCGGGGCTGCCGAAAAGACCAAGACGCCGATTGTGGTGTTCAACTGGACCCCGAACTTTGCCGAAGCGGTCTGGCCTGGTGAATTCGTCGAATTCCCGAAATGGGAAGCGGGTTGCAACGAGGACCCGGCTGTCGGCATGTTCCCAGACAAGACCTATGACTGCGGAAATCCGGCCACCGGCTATCTGAAGATCGCGGCGTGGGACGGCATGAAGGACAAGTGGCCCGCCGCATATGCGACGATCTCCAAGGTCAGCCTGACCAATGCTCAGATCGCCGAAATGGCCAAGCTGGTGGACATTGACGGGATGGAACCGGAAGATGCCGCCAAGTCCTGGATGGATGCCAATCCCGACGTTTGGAACGCCTGGCTGAATTAAGCTTGCAGGATCGTGACCTACGGCCCATCCGGCAGCATGCCGGGTGGGTCAAGACATTGAAAGAATGGGGCCAAACGTGACCGAAACCGTCATCTCCTGCCGTAGCGTCAGCAAGATCTTCGGGCCGGACCCTGTCGGGCATTTGGCACGGTTGAAAGCGGACCCGCAAACCTCGTCCGTGGGGTATGTGCAGGCGGTGCGCGATGTCGACCTTGATATCCAGCGCGGTGAGATGCTTGTGGTCATGGGCCTGTCCGGCTCTGGCAAGTCCACGCTGGTGCGCTGTCTGTCGCGCCTGATCGAGATCACCGGGGGCAGTGTGACGATTGAGGGGCAGGACATTGCCAGCCTGTCTGAAACCGCGTTGATCGACCTGCGCCGTCGCAAGATGGGGATGGTTTTCCAAAGCTTTGGTCTTTTGCCGCACCGCACCGTGCTGGACAACGTGGCCTTCCCGCTGGAGATGCGGGGGCAAGACCGCAGCACCCGCTATGCCCGGGCGCGCGAGATGCTGGATCTGGTGGGGCTGAAGGGCCGCGAAGGCTATTTCCCGCGCGAGCTTTCTGGTGGCCAGCAACAGCGGGTCGGCATCGCCCGGTCGCTGGCGATCGAGCCGGACATCTGGTTTCTCGACGAACCCTTCTCGGCGCTTGATCCCTTGATCCGCCGCGAGATGCAGGATGAATTCCTGCGTCTGAAGGGGCTTTTGAACAAGACCATCATCTTCATCACCCATGATTTCGACGAAGCCCTGCGTCTGGCAGACCGCATCGCCATCATGAAGGACGGCCGGATCGAGCAATGCGACACGCCCGACCAGATCGTTCTGCATCCGGCGACCGAGTATGTTGCAAAGTTCACCGCCGAGATTGACCGCGCCCGCGTGGTGCGGGCGGGCAGCCTTGCGCGACCGCTGGCGGCTGTGCCCGAGGGCGACGCCACTGCAGCGACCCTGACCATCCGTGATCTGGCACGCCACCTTGTGGCGGACCGCCGCGCGGTGATCCCTGTGGCCGACGCTGAAGGAAAGATCATTGGCGGCATGGATCGGCAAGAGGCGCTGGACGTGCTGCTTGGGGATGCGAAATGACGCGACCCGCCGCCCGCAGTTCAGGCATGGCCGGCCTCTTGCTTGCCCTCGCGCTATTTCTCGCCTTTGGCAAACTCCTTCTGCCCGAAGGCCTGATCCGCCCGCCTGAATGGCTGGTGCAGCCCTTTGCCGACTGGATCAACGCCGCGTTCTATTTCCTTCAGAACGACTTGGGTCTCATGGCCCTGACCCGCGCCTTTTCCGACGTGGTCGAGTGGCTCTTGGATGTCACGGCCAACCTGCTTTACGGCAAAAGCCGCTGGCCCGACATCGGCCCTATTCCTTGGATCGTCGTCGCTGCCACGGCCTTCATGGCGGGCTATGCGCTCAAAGGTTGGCGGTTGGCGGCCCTGTCGGGCGGCACTTTCGTCTGGATTGCCCTCATGGGCCAATGGAAATGGGCGATGGAGACGCTGTCGGTGATTGTGGTGGCGGCACCCTTCTCGGTGTTTCTGGGGCTTGTCATGGGGGTGCTGGCATGGCGGTCGCCAAGGTTTGAACGAATCTTGAACCCGATCCTGAACATCGCACAATCGCTGCCACATTTCGCCTATATGATCCCGGTCGTGGTCTTTATCGGGGTCGGCCCCAAGGCCGGGGCCATCGTGACCATCATCTTTTCGGTCCCGCCCATGATCCGCATGACCCTTCTGGGCCTGAAGAGAGTGCCCGAAGAGGTGATCGAGGCGGGCAAGATGGCAGGCTCCACCCGCTGGCAGCTCTTGTCCCGGGTACGCATTCCGACCGCGCGACCCGAAATCCTGATCGGGGTCAATCAGGTAATCATGCAATGTCTGGCGATGGTCGTGCTGGCCAGTTTCATCGGAATGCCGGGGTTGGGGCAAAAGCTGCTGCAACTGCTGCAGGCGCTGAAGATCGGACTGTCGGTGGAAATCGGTGTGACCATCGTGCTGCTGGCCGTCACGCTGGACCGGTTGTCCAAGGCCTGGGCTCTGCGCTTGCCCGAACATGACGAGCCAAGTGCCCGATGGCTGCACCGCAACCGCTTGCTGGTGATCTGGCTTTCCCTTTGCATCGCGGGGCTCGTGCTGGCGCAGTTCGTGCCCTATCTCCACGAGGTCGAGCGTAAGCAGGCGCTGTCAGTTGCTGGGCCGATTGATGCCGCGATGGATCAGGTCATCCGCGTGATCGCCCCGGTTACCGCCTGGCTGCGCTGGTTTCTGATCACCTGGGTGCTGATCCCCATGCGCGATGCCTATCTGTGGCTTCCGTTCACAGCCGTTCTTGCCCTCCTTGCCGCCGTCGGCTGGGCCATTGGGGGGCTGCGCTCGGCCCTGATCTGCCTTGGCTATTTCGGGCTGATCGCCCTTTCGGGCTGGTGGGACCGCGCGATGATAACGGTCTATATGGTCAACATCTCGGTCCTGATCGCCGCCTTGATCGGTCTGCCGCTTGGCATCTGGGCCGCGCGCAATCCGCCGCGTGCCGCACGGATCCTGCTCATCTGCGACACCGCCCAAACCTTCCCCAGCTTCATCTACCTGATCCCTGTCATCATGCTGTTCGGCGTGAACGACGTGGCTGTCGTGGCCGCCGTGGTCGTTTTTGCTGCGGTTCCCATCGTGCGCTACACGATCGAGGGCCTATCCAACGTGCCGCCTGAACTGATCGAGGCCGCCGAGATGAGCGGCGCAACCCGGCGGCAGACCCTTTGGCATGTCCGCCTGCCGATGGCGCTGCCGACCATGCTGGTCGGTGCCAACCAGTCGGTGATGTTTTCGTTGTTCATGGTGATCATCGCCGCCTTCATCGGCACGCAGGACCTCGGCCAGGAGATGCAGCGCGCCCTGTCCTCGACCGATGTCGGCAAGGGTCTGGTTCTGGGTTTCGCCGTTGCCGTCATGGGCTTGATGACCGACCACCTCATCACCCGATGGTCCGAAGACAGAAAACGAGCCTTGGGGTTCTAGACAGGCGCTTCGGGGCATTCGACCAACGGGTTTTCTGCCAAACCGGGGTGCCTGCCGGGCTCGCCCTCAACCGCGAGCGGCTTGCCGTTGGGAACAGTGCCTGAAGAAAGATTGGCAGGTGGTCACTATCGGTTTTCCGACGTTCAGTCAGCCCGCAGTGAATGGCCGCTTTCCCCCTCAGTGCTATTCGGATCGTCTCCCAAAACCATCACCGAAGGTTGGCCCTGGGTCGCATCTTGAGCCAAACGCCGCCCCGGTCGAAAAGCAGGCGAACACCCGCAAAATCAATTATAAAACAATGTGTTTATACCTAGACACCAAAACGGCGCAGGCAACAGGCCAGAAGAATGTATGCCCCGAGAGAACGCCTCCGGGCCTCCTTGCGCCGAAGCCGGCTCACAGCCCATCCCGCATAACCCACGAAAACAACGGAAAAATCCGGCTGCGGCTGGATCGGAGGAATGCTTGCGCAAGGGTGATGATGGCGGTGCTGTCAGACCAATGCGAACCAGTCTCTGTTTGCCCTACCCAGCCGAGCCTTCAGGCTGCGAGAAGGCCGCGCCACTCGGCAAGAGCGGCGGCGCGGGTCTGCTTGTGGTGTTGCGGTTCTGGAGGTGGCGCTCCGTCGGAAATTGGTTGTGGACCGAGTCATGGATAGAGGCGAACTTCTGTAACGTTCGCATGCGCCGGAACCGCAACATCGCCCGGTCTAGTCGTCGGAACGGCAAGTGAGAGTTCTCGGCCCAGTTGTTGAGCCAGCGCCCTATCTCGCGATCATCCCCGCGGCCAAGGTCTTTCAGCGCAGCGCCGTAGGGCCGCGACGGGTCACGATCGTCTCGGGCCAGCAGATCGGCGATCTCTTCGTTCTCGCCCTTCAGCTTCGGGCTGTAGCGATAACAGGTTTCGCTGACACCAAAGGCCCGGCAGGCCAGCGCAATGCTGACCTTGTGTCGCGCCACCGCGTTCTCGGCCATCTCGCGGCGTTGAGATGGCCGTGTCATTTTCTTCCCAGAGCCTCCTTAAGCAGATCAGCTTGCATGCTAAGGTCCGCATACATCCGCTTCAGGCGCCGGTTCTCCTCTTTCATCGCCTTCATATGGCTGATCAGCCCTCGCCATGGTCACTCGGACCAGTGGCGTTCCCATGGCTCGACATCCATCCCGCCATACTTCGCCCGCCACTTATAAGACGACGCGCTGCTCATGCCGTGCTCACGGCACAGCTCGGCCACTGGCATCCCGCCTTCAGCCTTGCGCAAGATCGCGAGGATCTGCGCCTCAGTGTATCTGTTTGTCTTCATTCAGAATCTCCTCGTTCATCTTGCCGAGAAAATTCTACTTTTGCAGCCCATTACTTTTGGGGCGGATTAGTCGTTGATTCGGATCAATGCACCACTTGCCGAAGCAAGTAATTAATTGGGTTTAAGGGATTGGGGGAATGTCATCATGCATTTCAGTCCATTTCACCGGGCGGCCACGGCAGTATGCTTGTCACTTTCCTTGGCATCTCCTGCGCTCACCGAAAACCGAACAGGTTTGTCGATGTATATAGACCGACACATCGCGCATGTCTGGCCTTGGCGAGACAATACCCGGTTCGACGCCTTCGCCATCATCACAGACGTGACCGAAAAGCTCCGATACACAGACGCCTATGGCAACGAGATTGCCACCTTGATGACAGACAGGTTCGAGGGTCTCCCGCTTTTGGTCCTGACTGATGAAGATGGTGACGGGCGGGCGGATTTCTACGTCTATTACAATGAGAGGCGCGAGGACACTACTCAGGAATTCGGCGCATTCTACACGGAACCAAACAAGGTCGCGCCGTATTGGCTTGTCTTCAATAGTGGTCCCAGCATTGAGTTGTCCGACGAAGGCGACCCGGTTATGTATTGGGTCAACTACCAGTTCGTTGACCGAAACCGGGACAGCAGTTTCGACACCTACGCCGTCAATAATCTGGACTATGACGGTGACGGTCAGGGATCGGCGACAGACGTCCTATGGCTTTACGACGATGATTTCGACGGCGGGCTGGATTGGGGCGAGCACATTGTCGATGGTGTTTTCCAAAAAATTCCCATCGTTGAAGGCGTGTTCCAGACGCGGCGACTTGGCGAAGAGATGGATGAACATAAGTTCCGCGTCGGCGACCCAATCGGTGAATTCGCAGATCTCATTGCGGCGGATATCGGCAAGGCGTTGACCGACGGGGATAGGCCGGAAATCCAGCCCTCGGTTCCCTATTCTCCTGGCTATTCATTTCCTGTCGAGGTTGATGATCTGGAAGGTTGGCGAGACTATCGGGTTGGCGACCTGAGACTCCGGCTTCCGGCCGGCGAAGAGTGGTCAATCAAATCCAGTGAAGAGGCGCTGCAGATTTCTGGGGGGCGCAGGTTCGACGAGACCGGTGCGCTGCTGACAAGCGACGCCATCATGGTTGACCGGGATGTCATGTCCGACCCGATCTTCGGGGAATGGGTCGCGGCGGAACTGGCGACGCGCTATCGGGAATGGGAAATCTGGAATATGCGCCAGGATGAAGAGTTTGCCCTAGCGGATGTGCAGATGGGTGACACGACGGTCGCTGACAATACCTTCTATTTCCTAAGGCATACTCTCCTGTACGATCCTCCGGTCGAAAACGGAATTAGACGCATTAGGCAGGAACTCTACCTCGTCTTTCCAACGGACTTCGCCGAGAACCACGCATTCTATAAGCTGTTTCTGATGCGATATTGCGTTCAGGACCTCTGCGATAACGATGAACTCGACGTGTCGTTCCTGCGGCAGGTGCTTAGTCAGGTCTCTTTCTGACGGGCATCAACTTGAACTTGAAATAATCCACCGTGATGATTGCTCAACGAAATGGATTTTGTCGGATGGTATCCACCACTGGCGGAGTTCACCATTTTGAGTAAACGCGACGTTTCTTTTGACACGCCGTCCGAAAGCAGTCTTTGGCGCTGACGTATCGACAGTTCACTTTGTCCCGCACGACAGCCCCACGCAAACAGTGCGCATGCGCCGCGAACGAGGGTTCGAATTGTCTGAATCAATCAATCGACCCAGGCAGCCTGGGCCTTGGAAAGCTGGCCGGCGACGACCGCCAAGGCCATTTTCTCACGAGCAAGTGTCAGACGGACATTCTGGTGGATCTTCGTTAAGGGTGTTAAAGGCCCGAAGTGTAGTAACTCTACGGTCCAGCCGAACTCGGCCATGCTGGCTGCGATCTTGGCGACCCAGCCACCGCGTCAGCGTCGACAACCTCATACCAAGATCTTCCGCAGACTCTCGCTGAGTCCTGCCGCTGGTCAGCGCAAGCCGCACCGCTTCACGCCGAAACTCCGGCGTCGGTCTGTTCCCGTTTCCCATAGAACACCTCTTGGCTCCTCAGTTGGTGCTCTCCACTTTTTTCGGGCAAGTCCAAATTGACAAGGGTCAATGACCAAGAGCTCTGTAATGGCTGCATTAAGGGTATGGTCCATTCATCGGCACTGGATATCGACATCATCGGTTGCAACGTCGCAGGGACGATCCCGGGGCTGATGTTGCATCGGGCCGAACGTCTGCCGAATGCCGTGGCTTACTCCGAGTTCCGCAAGGGGGCGTGGCGAGACGTCACTTGGCAAGAGATGGCAAGAACCGTCGCCCGCTATCGCATCGCGCTGGATCTGGCAGGCATGGTGCGTGGTGACCGTGTCGCGGTCTTGCTGGCAAATTGCATCGACTGGATCGCATTCGACATTGCAGCCATGGCAAACGGCCTGATCACCGTGCCGCTCTATCTTCACGACAGCGCCAACAACATTTACTTCATCTTGAGGAATTCCGGTGTTCGGCTGTGCCTGATCGACAGCACGGAGCGTTGGAATAAGCTGGCCCCTGTCATTGCGCGTGGCGGTTCTTTGACCGAAGTCTGGGCGCGCAGCGGTGACCAGGCGCCGCAGAACCTGGACGGAACCGACGTGCGCCGCCTTGCCGATGTCCTGCGCGATGCTGAAGGCGTTCCGGGGCCGCTGCGCTGCGCTGCGCAGGATATTGCCACGCTGATCCATACCTCGGGCACCACCGGCCGACCCAAAGGCGCGATGCTGTCGCATCATGCGCTGCTTTGGAATGCCGAAGCGGTCACGGAATTCATCCCGCCGCTGACCAGCGACGTCTTTCTTTCGCTCCTGCCCTTGGCCCATGCCTTCGAGCGGACGCTGAGCTATCATATGGCTATGATGGGTGGCTCCCGGGTGGTTTTCGCGCGTTCGACCGAAACCCTGCGCCAAGACCTTCTTGATGTGCGGCCGACGATCCTGATCGCGGTGCCGCGGCTTTATGAACGGATCCATGACACAATCCAAAGCAAAGCCGCGCAAAGCCCGCTCAGACGAAGGCTGGCCCAGTGGGCAGCGGAAATCGGCTGGCGGCAGTTCGAAGCGCACCACGGCAGGGCAGACCCTCCCGGCGCAATCACACGCTTTCTAGTGTGGCCACTCCTTGAACGGCTGGTCGCCCGTCCCTTCTTGCGGGCCTTTGGGGGGCGTGTGCGGGTTGCGGTCAACGGTGGCGCACCGATGTCGACAAATGTCAGCCATTTCCTGATCGGTCTTGGACTCCCGCTTGTCGAGGGCTACGGGTTAACCGAGGCGGCGCCTGTCGTCACCGCGACCACCTTGGAGGATAACGCGCCAGGCTCCGTCGGACGACCCCTGCGTGGCGTCGAAATCCGGCTTGGCCGCGAAGGCGAGCTGTTGGTCAAATCCCCATCACTGATGCGCGGCTACTGGCAGGATCCCGCAGGCAGCGCCGCCACGATTGATGGCGACGGCTGGCTGCACACCGGCGACATCGCTGAATTTCGCGCGGACCGCGTTTTCATAACCGGGCGCTTGAAAGAGCTGATCGTGCTGTCGACCGGCAAGAAAGTCGCCTCCGCCAGTATTGAGGCAGCAATCGAGGCGGACCCACTGTTCGAACAGTGCTGCGTCCTTGGCAACAATCGCGCCGCCATCGTCGCCGTCGTGGTCCTTTGCCGCAGTCGTTGGGAAGCTTTTGCCAAACTGCACGACCTGGACCCGGAAGCCCCCAATACGCCTACGGCCACAGCGGCGATACTGACCCGCATCACAGAGGCGATACGCGATCAGCCGCCCTTTGCCCAAGTGCGCGCTGTCCATGCCTTGCTGCAGACCTGGACGGTTGAGGACGGTGGCCTGACGCCAACTCTGAAAAAAAAGCGGCAAGTCATCGAAGATCGCTATCAGACCGAGATTGAGGAGCTTTACGCGCGACAGGCGTCGCGCCGCCACTCTGTAAGATGAAATGCCATCCAAGGGGTGCATGCCGGCTACCAATCATCGCCCCCGCAAGATGAAAGTCGACCCCATGACGGAAGAGCCTGACACGGAGGAAGTTCTGCCCAAGATTGCCGGCCGGCAAATCGTTGTGCCAACACGACTGTCCGAGCCCAAACGTGCTGAGCTGTCGCGTCAGCTCTACAAGGTGCATCAGAGGATATTCGCGGGCGTTTCCGCCGAGGGGTTCCGCCGCCATGTGGTGGACGCACCCGCCGAGTCCACGGTGATCCAGCTCTACCTTGCCAGCGATGGTCAGGTCGTGGGCTACTGTGCCCTTCACCGCTTCCGGCGCCGCGTGCGCGGGCGCAACGCGATCGTGCTGCGAGCGGAGGCCGGACTACTGCCCGAATACCGTGGCCGTGGAGCAGCTTATGGCTTTGGAATGATCCGCGCCGCTGCCGAGAGGATCCGGCATCCGTTCACGCCGATCTATTATCTCGGAACCCTTGTTCACGCCTCAAGCTATCACCTGTTCTGTAAGTATTTTTCGCGGGTTTTCCCCCATCCCGCTCAACAGACACCGACCGACATGCAGGAAATCGCCTGCGAACTTGCCGATGGGTTTCCTGATCCGCCCGTCGCTCAATCCGATCCGCTAGTGCGTGACGTTGGATGGGTGACCATCGAGACTCCGCAAGAAAAGGCGTTGAACCGGCGGGGTGACCGGGCCGACGTGCAGTTCTTCAAGGCGCGCAATCCGGGCTACACCGAAGGGCACGGACTGGTCGTCGTAGTCCCGATAACCTTTGGAAACTTAGTCACCGCACTCGTTTCGCGCCTGCTCGAATTGGCCCGCATCGCCTTGTGTCGCCGACAAACTGGCCTGTGAGTTTGCCGCGCCTTGACAGTTCGTTCGTGTCTTCCCGGGGAATCCGCTTGAAAGTTTGCAGGTTTGCCGTGCTGCGGGAGGTCACCAAGAGGGCGATTTGCAGGGACTCTAACCTGTTCGCTTCCGGTCCCCCAACCTCAGTCACCCCTGCAAATCGTTGCATCATGGACGAAAGCTTTCACGAGTTGCCGCAGAAGCGATGCTGATAATTCGTCAGGCGGTGGTGTCAGACAAATGCGAACCAGTCTCTGTTTGCCCTACCCAACCCTGCCGTCAGGCAGCAAAAAGACCACGCCACTCGAGCAGAGCAGCGGCGCGGTTCAACTTGAAATTCTGTCGGCTGCAGAGGGCGCGTTCCTGGTTGAAATGGTTGTGGACCGAGGCATGAACGGAGGCGAACTTCTGCAGGCTTCGCATTCGTCGGAACCGCAGCATGGCGCGCTCGCGTCGTCGCAAAGGTTGAAGTGAATTCTCGGCGTGATTGTTCAACCAACGGCCGGTTTCCTGGCGCCCGACGTTTCCAAGTTCCCTCATCGCCGCACCATAGGATCGAAGCTTTTCCGTGACCAAAACCTCGGGAGACCCGTGGCGGCGCATTGATTTCCTGAGGGCTTTCTAGGCAGCATTGCGATCCCGGCGCTTGGTGACTGGACCTGCACCGGTTTCGTTCCGGTCTCCTTGATGGCGAGTATCGCTCTCAAAAGACCGGAACGAAACCGGTGCAGGTCCATATTGTAACCCCACGGGACGAAAGTGGATCATCCTTATCTCCTTCGCGACAAGGTCCTGCAAGTGCCAGAGATGCGGATCTTGGATGTTGGCAGCTTGCAGAGCCGCCACCGTCTTGAACAGATATTCCGCGCCAGAACCGACGTGGCCACAAGCGCGGGCAAGAATCGACGCGATTCGCTCTGCGGGAAGTTCGGGCTTATCGGTGACCTCAGGGGGGTTGGCATAGAAGCAAAGCGCCCGCAGTGGCCCCTCGTCCGACAGTAACTCGATCAATCGCAGGGCCGCGTATCCTTTCGGTCCACCGATCTCACGCCGCAGCAATCTGACCATCAGGCTGTGCCGGTCTTGGCCCAGAGGTCGCTGTGCGATGCCCGCGCAGGAGCCGCCACGGCGCAGGGCCATCATCAGGCCGGGCTGCTCTGGAGATCCCCGCCAACTGCGCATTTCGAGGCAGAAGGACCGGTGCCAGCCATGAGCAATGCATCTGCGCTGTTCAGCGATGTCGACGGCCGGCTTCCAGAGCAGGGAACCATAGGCAAAGACCCAGATCGGTCCATCAGCGAATTCTGATAAGACTTCGGTTGCCGCGCAATCGTAATCGGCATCCGTAAAGCGGACCGCATCCGGATCGCGGGGCGGTTCGGGGATGTCGCGGTGGCACAGGGCGACAAGATCTGCTGTCAGAGACATCGAGGCACCGCGCGTCAGTTCGTGATGCGGATGGATGGGATAGTTCATCTCCAGCGCGGCCCCCAGTAATCGAGAACCCTGCGGGCGTTTTCGTCAAACATGGAGGCCATCAGTGCCTCTTCCCACTTTGTATCAAATCGAGAATGTTCTCCCCCACTGTCCAAAGAGAGTGAGTTCCCGGCTGCTGCTTCGGAAAGTCCCGAAGAAAGGATTTTGGCGATCAGTTTGGGTAGGTACTTCATGTCCTGGCTCCCTGCTGTACTGCAGTTTCGATACAATGATCCTAGACCTGTGCCGTGAAATGAACGGGCCACAGACCGTGAAATCCCTTGGCAAAAAAGCTTTGCACGCAGGTGAGATCGTGAATTAATTGTAAAAAGTGCGTTGGGACGCTGTCAGCAGAAGGACCTCTGCCGTGTCGCCTTGCCAACTCAACCTGCTTGGCAGTTGGTCCCTGACGGGCCCGGACGGATCCGATCTGCCTTTGCCGACCCGTAAGGACCGGCAATTGCTGGCCTATCTGGCGACGCAGGATGGTCGTCCTGTCCCTCGGGAAAGGCTTGCGAACTTGCTCTGGGCCGACCGTGCCGAGGAGCAGGCGCGCGACAGTCTTCGACAGTCGCTGGCGGCCTTGCGCAGGGCGTTTCGGGCGCGCGGCCTGGACGTCCTGACCAGCGACCGCACCGAGGCCCGTCTGGACGGGTCCCAACTGTCGACCGACGTGCTGACCTTCGCCGCAGGATGCGTTGGTTCGGTGCCTTCGGCTGCGTTGGCCGGGCTGTACCGGGGGCCTTTCTTGCAAGGGCTTGAGACATCGACCCCCGAATTCGAACGCTGGGTCACGCAGGAACGCCAGAGACTCTCGGCGATGGCCGAACAACTGGTCTGTACGGCGTCGATTTCGGTCCTGCCGCCCAGTGACATTGAAGCTGGCCTTCAGCTTGGCCGCAGGCTGTTGGCGCAAGATCCAACGCTTGAGCCGATCTATCGCGCCACAATGCGGATCTGTCGCGTGCGAGGTGACCGAGTGACCGCCCTCAAGGTCTATTCAACCTGCCGCAACGCACTGCGCGACGAGTTGGGTGTCGAGCCGGATCACGAGACCGAAAAGCTCTATCGTGACATACTGACGGATGGCCCCGCACGGCCACAAACGCCGACAGACATCCTGACTGACTCAGCTCCGAGCAAGCCGGCGATCGCTATCCTTCCCTTTGCAAACCTGACCGGAAACGATGGCCTGAACTTCCTGTGTGAAGGACTTGCGGAGGAAGTTTCAACCGGGTTGGGTCGGTTCCGGTCCATGCTTGTCATCGACAGGTATTCCGCGGCAACGGTCGCATTGGCCACCTCCGACACCGTCGAGATCGGCAAGCGGCTCGTCGCGGCGGCACTGGTGCAGGGTAGCATTCAGGCCGCCGCTTCGCGCCTTCGGATCACCGTCCGTCTCGTCGACAGCGCCAGCCGCGCCCAGACTTGGAGCGATGTTTTTGAATGCGCTCCCGGCGACATGTCTTCGATCCCGGAGCAGATTGTCAGCGCGATAATCGCCACACTGCACAATAGGGCAGAGAACATCGTCACGGATCGCAGCAAGGGCAAGCCGTCCATGGCGGCCTATGAATGCACGATGCGCGGCATTCGGCATATTCGCGGCTACGCTCCCGACGACAATGACAAGGCGCTGGCCCTGTTCCGCGAAGCCCTGAAAGTTGACCCGAACTATCCGCTGGCGCAAGCCTATCTCGCCTTTGCCGAGGTGGTGGTCAACGGTTACGATTCAGCCTCGCGCGCCCTGTTGATCGACTGTAAGACGCGGATCGATCAGGCCTTGGCCATCGACCCCGATGACGGAAGGATCCATTGGCTGCTGGCAACTGTTCACAGTTGTTTGCGCGAGTTCGATGATGAGAAACGCCAGCTAGAACGGGCTCTGTTCCTCAATCCTAATGACGCGAACGCTAAGGCAAGCTACGGCACGGCACTTGCCAGCCTTGGCCAGCATGAAGAGGGTCTGCGCCATATCCGTGAGGCGATGCGACTGAATCCCTTTCATCCGGAATGGTATTGGTTGGAGCTCGGAGCCGCGTTTCTGGCCGCACGGCGCTATGAGGATGCGATCGAGGCCTATAAACGGCGCACGCGACCACAGGTTTGGGTGCTGAGCAGACTGGTAATCTGCCTTGCCTACCTCGGACGTATTCCGGAGGCGAAAGAGATGGCCCGGA
>CANJQT010000033.1 GCA_947476475.1 Paracoccaceae bacterium
GCAAACACCGGCTTTTCCTTCGCCACGAACGCCCGGTAGGCACGTTCAAAATCTTTCGTCTGCATGCAGATCGCCTGCGCCTGTGCTTCCGCCTCGATCGCCTGATCAAGGCTCATGTTCCATTCCTGGTTCAACTGGGTCTTTGTGATCCCATGCGCGAAGGTCGGCCCCACTGCAAGGCGGCGCGCCAACGCCATAGCCTCATTCACTAAGACATCCGGTGCGTGAATTGCGTTCCAGAAGCCCCATTCGCGGCCCTCTTCGGCAGTCATTACCCGACCGGTGTAAAGCAGTTCCGCCGCACGGCCCTGGCCAATGATCCGGGGCAACATGGCGCAGGCTCCCATATCGCAGCCGGCCAGGCCCACACGGGTAAACAGGAAGGCGCACTTTGCCTGCGCTGTCGCCAGCCGAAGGTCGGCGGCCATTGCAATGATCGCACCGGCACCCACCGCCACACCGTCGACCGCGGCGATGATCGGCTTGCCGCAATTCAGCATCGCCTTGACCAGATCGCCGGTCATCCGCGTAAAGGCCAGAAGGTCTTTCATCGGCAGGCCGATCAACGGGCCGATGATCTCATGCACATCGCCGCCCGAACAGAAATTCCCGCCATTCGAGGCAAAAACCACCACATCCACATCCTCGGCACAAGGCAAGGCACGAAACATGTCGCGCAATTCGGCGTAACTTTCAAAGGTTAGCGGGTTTTTCCGTTCGGGACGGTTCAGGCGCACCACGGCCACCCCGTCTGCAACCTCCAACAGGAAATGCACTGGCTGCAAGCCCACTATCTTGCTCATGTTTTCCCCATCCGCTTCAATATCTCGGTCAACCGTTCGATATCCGCCTCAGACAGATCACCAAACAGACTGTCCACCTCGGCCTCATGGCCACGGGCCAGCAACTCGAACTGCATGAGCCCCTCTGGGGTCAGCGCAACAAACACCGTGCGCCGATCGCTCTCGGACGGCGTACGCCGCACAAGCCCATCTTTTTCAAGCCTATCCACCACAGCAGTCGCATTGCCGTTCGAAACCAGAAGCATCCGGCTCAGTTCGCTCATCGTGACGCCCTCGCGGCGGCGATAGAGCGCGGCAAGTACATCGAAGCGCGGCAGGGTCGTGCCATGGGACACGCGCAGATAGTCGCGCAGATGGTTTTCGCTGGCGCGCACCACGCCCAGCAAGCGGATCCACAGTTTCAGGCGGCGCTTGGAAAGATCACTCACAGTTCGCCCCCCGCAATGGTGATCGCCTGACCGTTGATCCCCTCTGACCCGGGTCCGCACAGCCAAAGTGCGGCGGCGGTGACTTCGGCCGGCTGGATCAGCCGCCCCTGCGGGTTCATCGCCTCGAGTGCTGCCTTGGCCTGATCAAGGCTCCGGCCGGTCTTTTCCGCAATCACTTCGATCGAATGGTCGGTCATCGGCGTATCCAGAAAGCCGGGGCAAAGCGCATTCACCGTGATCGGCTTTCGCGCAATCTCCAGCGCAAGCGACCGGGTCAGTCCGATCACCCCATGTTTGGCCGCCGCATAAGGCGCGACTTTCGCGTAACCCTTCAGTCCCGCAGTGGAGGCAACCGAAATGAGCCGCCCCCAGCCCGTCATCCGCACCAGCCCTTCACGCAGCGTCAGGAACACGCCAGTCAAGTTGACAGCGATCATCGCATTCCATTGATCAAGCGTCGTTTTTGCCATCACGCCACTGTCGGCTGCCCCCGCGTTGGCGATAACGATGTCACATGGGCCCGCCTCGTCGAACATCCGTTTGACGGATGCCTCTTCGGTTACATCCGCCTGCACGGATCGGATACCCGCGGCCTTAACCTCAACCGCCTGCAATGCAGCAAGACGCCGCCCGGTAATCACGACTTCGGCCCCGGCCGCCGCGAAGCCAAGCGCGAGGTTTTCCCCCGCCCCCGATCCGCCGCCAGTGATCAGCACCCGCTTGCCTGCAAGGCTCATACCCGTATCACCTCCTGCGCCCGCTCCCTCAGCCTGCGCGCCTGATCGCGCCCGGCTTCATAGGGAAGCGGCCATTCGGTGCCAGCATCACCCAACTGAATTGCCGCATGCAACGTCCAATAAGGATCGGCCAGATGCGGCCGCGCAAGACAGACCAGATCGGCCCGCCCGGCAAGCAGGATACCATTCACCTGATCGGCTTCGGTGATATTGCCGACCGCCATGGTGGCCAGCCCCGCCTCGTTCCGGATCCGGTCACTGAACGGGGTCTGGAACATGCGCCCATAGACGGGCCGCGCCTCGGTCGATGTCTGGCCCGCAGACACGTCGATGATATCAGCCCCGGCGGTGGCGAACTGCCGCGCAATCTCGACCGCTTCTGACGGCGTCACCCCGTCATCCCCCACCCAGTCACTAGCAGAGATCCTAACCGACATCGGCTTTTCCTGCGGCCATGCGGCGCGCATCGCCGCAAATACCTCCAGCGGATAGCGCATCCGGTTTTCCAGCACCCCTCCGTAATCATCTGCACGGATGTTCGACTTCGGGCTGATGAAGCTAGAAATCAAATAGCCGTGTGCCGCGTGCAATTCGACCATGTCGAAGCCTGCGTGCGCGGCACGCCGGGTGGCCGCGACGAATTCGTCCCGCACCCGGTCCATGTCTGCACGGTCCATTGCCCTAGGCACCTGATTGGCCGCCGACCACGGCAGGCCTGAGGCGCTCATGACCGGCCAGTTGCCTGACCTGAGCGGCGCATCGCCGTCTTCCCATCCCAGTTGGGTCGATCCCTTGCGCCCCGCATGGCCAATCTGGCAGCAGATCTTCGCGCGCGTTTCGGTATGAACGAAATCCGCCAGCCGCTTCCAGGCCACCTCATGCGCATCGTCATAAAGGCCGGGGCAACCGGGGCTGATCCGCCCCTCTGCTGACACGCAAGTCATTTCCGTATAAACCAGCCCCGCACCGCCCTTGGCGCGTTCGGCGTAATGAACAAAATGCCAGTCGGTCGGGCACCCATCCACGGCCTTGTATTGCGCCATAGGCGACACGACCACCCGGTTTTCAAGCCGCATGTCGCGCAACTGGAAGGGCGCAAACATCGGTGCCCGGCCAGCCTGGCCGCCCGCCTGCGCCTGAAACCAATCTTCAGCCTCACGCAGCCACTTCGGGTCACGCAACCGCAGGTTTTCATGTGAAATCCGCTGGCTGCGCGTCAGCAGCGAATAGGCGAACTGCAAGGGCGGCATGTCAAGGTAGCGTTCCACCTCTTCGAACCATTCCAGCGAATTGCGCGCAGCGGACTGCAGCCGCAGAACCTCGACCCGGCGTTCGTCCTGATACCGTTCAAAAGCGCCCTTAAGCGTCGGTTCGGAATGAAGATACTCGGCCAATGCAATCGCGCTGTCGAAGGCTAACCGCGAGCCGGATCCTATGGAAAAATGCCCCGTTGCCGCAGCATCGCCCATCAGAACCACGTTTTCATGATACCATTGATCGCAGATTACCCGCGGAAACTGCATCCAGACCGCCGAACCGCGCAGATGGGTAGCATTCGACATAAGCGCATGGCCTCCCAAATGGGCGGCAAAGATCCGCTCGCAGGTGGCGATCGTCTCTTCCTTCGACATATGTTCAAAGCCCCAGCGGTCCCAGGTATCGGGCAGGCATTCGACGATGAAAGTCGCGGTCTTGTCATCGAACTGATAGACGTGGGCCCAGACCCAGCCATGCTCAGTCTTTTCAAAGATGAAGGTGAAGGCGTCGTTGAATTTCTGATGTGTACCCAGCCACACGAACTTGCATTTGCGGGTGTCGATGTCGGGACGGAAATGATCGGCATACTCGCGCCGGACCAGCGAATTGATCCCGTCGGCTGCAACCACCAGATCATACTCACGCCGGTACTCCTCGGCAGATCGGAATTCCGTTTCAAACCGCAGATCGACGCCAAGTTCGCGCGCCCGCGCCTGCAACAGTACCAACATCGCCTTGCGGCCGATCCCGGCAAACCCATGCCCGCCCGACACGGTGCGCTGGCCGCCATGCACAACAGCGATGTCGTCCCAATATGCAAACTGACCACGGATCGCCTCGGTCGACACCGGATCGTTCTTTTGCATCCGCCCCAACGCATCGTCCGACAGTACCACACCCCAGCCGAACGTGTCGTTGGCGCGGTTGCGTTCAAGCACAGTCACCTCGTGGGATGGATCACGGAGTTTCATCGAAATGGCGAAGTAAAGGCCCGCCGGACCACCGCCAAGGCAAAGAATCTTCATCGAACCCTCCCGATCCGTCGTTGGTCAAACCCTGCCACCCGGTCGATATTATTTCAAGCTTGAAATTTCCTACTTGAAATTTTCCTGACATGACGGATGATCCCGCGAAAGCAGGAGGTAGCGGAATGGAACGGATTGCCGTTGTCGGCCTGGGGGCCATGGGGATCGGCATCGCACAGGTCTATGCCCAAGCTGGGTTTCGGGTCGTGGCCACAGATGCTGACCAGACGACACGCGAAAGCGCCTTGGCGCGCCTGCGCGCAGCCCTTCAGCAGCGCGTTGCCACCGGAAAGCTGACCGAAGCCACACTGGAAGAAACCCTTGCACGTCTAACGATCGTCGAAAAGCCAGAACGCATCAGCGACGCCGATCTGATCATCGAGGCAGTGGTCGAAGATCTGGCCATAAAGCAGGATCTGTTCCGCCAGATCGAACGGCATTCCGGGCCAGAAACCATCCTTGCGACCAACACTTCGGCTCTGCCGGTTGGTGCGCTGGCCGAAGGCCTGACCCGGCCAGAACGACTGCTGGGTCTGCATTTTTTCAACCCCGCCCCAGTGATGAAACTGGTGGAACTGGTGGCCCACAAGGGCACGGCAGCCGACGCCTTGACGCGCGCCCGCGCCCTGACCGAGCGGGCGGGAAAAGTGGTCATCCAATGCGCCGACCGACCAGGGTTTATCGTCAACCGCTGCGCCCGCCCCTTTTACGGCGAGGCGCTGGCGATGCTGGAGGAAGGGCGCAGCGCATCGGACATTGACGCCGCGATGCTGGCGGCAGGCTACCGGATGGGACCCTTCAGCCTGATCGACCTGATCGGGGCCGACATAAATCTGGCGGCGACCGAGGGGCTGGCCTGCGCCATGGGCCGTCATCCGCGCTACCACGTTTTTCAGTCCCTGAAGGATCAGGTTGCGCGGGGGCATCTTGGCCGGAAGTCCGGGCGCGGCTTTCTGTTCCCCCATGCCCCCGGCGCGACCCCGGCCGACGCGTCGGCGATACAGCTTCGGATCGAGGCGATGCTGGCCAATGAGGCAGCAAGCCTTCTGGCCGAAGGGGCGGCACGGGCTGACGACATCGACGCTGCAATGAAGCTGGGCCTGAATTTCCCGCGCGGCCCGTTCGAAAGTGCGCGCCTTTTGGGAAAAGACGCGATCATCGCGGAACTGGCACGACTGAAGACCGCGGCCCCACCCGCGCTGGCAGGCCGCTATCAGGCTGAACCTGCGTTGTTAGACCTGCTCTAGGGGGGTCCGTCGCCTGCGCATACGCCCTCGGGGATGATTTCGCCGTAATAAATGCGAAGGCCCCGGCGGGACTTTCAGGCCGCAAGCCTTTTGCCAAGCCGAGGCAGCTTGGCGCGTTTCATCAGGCTGCGCAGGTCAATGGCTTGCCCAGAAAGCCGTGCCGCCTCGGCACGCACCGTTTCGCATATTGTCGCGATCTGGTCGGGGGCGCGGTCGCAAAGCGACATCATGAACTGATCCGGGTCCATCCTGTTCAGACCCTCTTCCTGCAGGCTTTGACGCGGGAAATCGGCGGCGTTGAAGGTGACGATCAGATCGGCCCCGCCGGCAATGGCCGCCGCCAACACATGCAGATCATTTGGATCGGGCAGCCAAAGGCGATTTTGCAGGGATGGCGGCGGCAAGACCGCACCCTTTGGAAAGGCCACCCTCAGCGCGGCGATCTCTCCCCGGGCGACGACTTCGGCCCCGGCACCAAGTTTGACTGTGGCGCGCGCCCATTCCTCAAGGATCCTGTCTGACCAAAGCGGCTGAAAAAGCCCTGCTTTTGCCGCGCCGATCAGGATTTCACGCAGGACCGTGGGGTAAAGAACGCAGGCATCCAGAAGAACCTTCATCAATCAAGCCGAAAGAACAGCGCCTTGAGATATGCGCTTTCGGCCAGCTGCGGCAGCATTGGGTGATCTGGGCCCGCATGTCCTGTATGGATCAGCTGACCTCGCCGGCCACCACGGCCGATACCGCGCGCCGACGCATTGCGGAAGTGGCTCAGGTCAGCCGCGTGCGAACAAGAGCAAAGCCCCAGATAGCCACCCGGCGCCACCAATGCCGCTGCGTACTTCGCCACCCGTTCATAGGCGCGCAGGCCGGCTTCAAGCGCGGTCTTCGACGGGGCAAAGGCAGGGGGGTCGCAGATCACCAGATCGAACGTCACGCCTTCCTCGGCCAATGCCTCCATCACTGCAAAGGCATCACCTTGCCGCGTCTCGAACTGCGTGCCAAAACCGGACGCCACCGCCCCTTTTTCCGCAAGCACGAGTGCTGCGGCAGAACTGTCGACTGCCAGTGCGCTTCGTGCGCCCCCGGCAAGGGCCGCCAAGGCAAAGCCACCCACATGCGAGAAGACATCCAGAACGCGCGCACCCTTTGCCAACCTGCGCGCAAAATGATGATTGTCGCGCTGATCAAAGAACAGCCCGGTCTTCTGCCCGCCCATTACATCGGCCAGATAGGTCGCACCATTCATCTGTACCGGCACCGGCCCATCAATCTTGCCCCTCAGAACCAGCGTTTCCTCGGACAGCCCCTCAAGGCCACGCGACCGCCCGGTTGCGTTCTTGACGATGACGCTCACCCCCGTCACTTCCACCAGTGCCGCCGCGAGTGACTCGATATGGTGTTCCGCCCAGGCGGCATTCGGTTGGATCACCGCCACATCGCCGAACCGATCGATGATGACCCCGGGCAGCCCGTCGGCCTCTGCATGGGCCAGGCGGTAGAAAGGCGCATCATAAAGCCGCTCACGCAGGGACAGCGCCCGGGTCAGGCGCGCCGCGAACCAGTCCTTGTCGATCACCGCCGCCGGATCCCGATCCAGCATGCGCGCGATGATCTTCGACTTCGGATTGAACGTCACCAGCCCAAGCGGGCGCCTCAGGTCATCCTCCAGCACCGCCAGACTTCCGGGCTCCAGCGCCATCGTCCGCCGGTCTGTCACCAGTTCGTCCGCATAGACCCAGGGAAAGCCGTGCCGGATCGCCCGGGCTTCTGCCTTCGGGCGCAACCTTATGACTGGACGTTGGATGGGGTCGGTCATCGGAGCCTCTCGGTGTTTTCGCAGACACCTCTAGGTCACCGCCCCCCCCAAACGCAACCCAATCCGTATCAATGCGTCGCCCCAACTGATCCAAGGGGCGGGATCAACCCTCTGTGCTGCTCGCCTAAAGAGAATAGGCCTGCGCACGGTTCGGCGCGGTTCCAGCTTCACTGTGCATCACGATTGCCTGGTCGGGTCACCCTTTGACGGTCCCGACTGGCTGGCGGCGGCCAATATAACGCCTACAAAGCCCGTAGCCGCGGCAAACAGAATCGGTTTCGACATGTTGCTCTCCTGTCCGTATATTGCGGGTGGTGTTCACATCGAATTCGGGTTCAAGTTTGTCGGCTATGCTTCGTCTCCCTGTCTTGCCATCCATCGGTGTTGATGTTGGCTACCTCCCTTCGCGCAAGGCAGCAAGGCGGTTGACTTAAGGGGACGCACCAGTCGCGCAGCTGGAACGGACGTCATTGTTAGCGCTAACTCGACATGCTATAAACACCCCGGCCTGCAATGAGCGAAAGACAGTGAGACCATGACAGCGCACCAAATCATCGCCGAAGTGACTAACAGGATCCGCGATCGATCTGCCAAAGCGCGGGGCGCATATTTGGACCGGCTGGCAAGCGCCGCTGCGGCAGGCCCGGCGCGCGCACACCTGTCTTGCGGCAATCAGGCCCATGCATATGCTGCCATGTCCACCGACAAGGATGCACTTGTAGCCGCGCGGGCGCCGAACATCGGGATCGTGACAGCTTACAACGACATGTTATCGGCCCATCAGCCATATGAACATTACCCGGAGCTGATACGCGCCACCGCCCGTGCGGCCGGTGCCACCGCCCAGGTCGCGGGTGGTGTGCCCTCGATGTGTGACGGCGTGACGCAGGGCCAGCCGGGGATGGAACTGTCGCTGTTTTCGCGCGATGTGATCGCGTTGTCAGCGGGTGTGGCGCTCAGCCACAACACGTTCGATGCCGCGCTTTTCCTTGGGATCTGCGACAAGATCGTACCCGGACTGGTGATGGCGGCGGCGACGTTCGGGCACCTTCCGGCAGTCTTCCTGCCCTCTGGACCGATGGCCTCAGGCCTTCCGAACGACGAAAAGTCAAAGGTGCGCCAGCAGTTTGCAACCGGCGAGGTAGGGCGCGAGGCTTTGATGGCCGCCGAAATGGCCAGCTATCACGGGCCGGGCACCTGCACTTTCTATGGCACGGCCAATACCAACCAGATGCTGATGGAGTTCATGGGCCTGCACCTGCCGGGTGCCAGCTTTGTGACCCCGGGCACCGAACTGCGCCATGCGCTGACAGTTGCGGGGGTGGAACGCGCAGCGGAGATCACCGCACTTGGCAATGATTACCGGCCTGTGGGCCGAATCCTGGACGAAAAGGCCTTCGTGAACGGAATCGTCGGACTGATGGCCACCGGCGGCTCGACCAACCTGGTGCTGCATCTGCCCGCCATGGCCAGGGCGGCGGGCATTGTTCTGGATCTTCAGGATTTTGCCGATCTGTCTGCCGCGGTGCCCTTGATGGCCAAGGTCTATCCGAACGGGCTGGCCGATGTGAACCATTTCCATGCGGCGGGTGGCCTTGGTTTCATGATCGGATCACTGCTGAAAGCGGGGCTTTTGCATGAGGATGTGATGACCGTCGCAGGCGACGGGCTGCACCGCTACACCGAGGAACCGAAGCTGCGCGATGGGCGGCTGGTCTGGGAACCGGGTGCTGGCACATCGCTTAACGAAAAGATCCTGCGGCCCGCCGCCAGCCCCTTCCAACCTGAAGGCGGGCTGAAGCAACTAACCGGCAACCTTGGCCGCGGGGTTATCAAGATTTCGGCGGTCGCTCCGGATCGCCATGTCATCGAAGCCCCGGCCCGCATCTTTGCTGACCAGGAGGGGGTGAAGGCCGCCTTCAAGCGCGGAGAATTCACCAGCGACACCGTGGTCGTCGTGCGTTTTCAGGGGCCGCGTGCCAATGGCATGCCGGAACTTCACTCGCTTACCCCGACACTTGCCGTGCTTCAAGACCGCGGGCTGCGCGTGGCATTGGTCACCGATGGCCGCATGTCGGGCGCATCGGGCAAGGTGCCTGCCGCCATCCATGTCAGCCCGGAGGCCGCTTGCGGTGGCCCGCTTGCCTATCTTCGTGATGGAGACATCCTGCGCCTTGATGCCAGCGAGGGCACACTCGTGGCCTTGGTTCCTGACCTCATGACCCGCACCCCCGTCCCACCCGATCTGACTGCGAACCAGCATGGCAGCGGGCGCGAACTTTTTGCGGCTTTCCGCGCCTATGCCGGCCCCGCCGAGACCGGCGGCGCGTTGGTTGTTTAATCTTCAATGCGCTCCGCGCGGGAGTATTTGGACCAAGTTGAAAAGGCACATCGGCCTGCCCTTCATCATGGTCCAAATATCCCCGCCGGAGGCTTCCGAACCCACCGTTTGCGCCGAGGAGTGCGTCCATGACCCCCGCCGACCAAAGCCGCGAGGCCGCCAATATCTGCGCCCTTGCACCCGTCATCCCGGTTCTGGTGATCACTGATGCAAGCCGCGCCGCCGGATTGGCGCGGGCGCTGGTGGCAGGCGGGCTGCCGGCCCTTGAAGTGACCTTGCGCACCCCGGCCGCGCTTGACGCGATCCGGGCGATGGCCGAAGTCGAGGGGGGCATGGTCGGCGCGGGCACGCTGCTGACGCCTGCCGATGTGAAGGCCGCCAAGGCGGCGGGGGCGCGGTTCGGGGTGGCGCCGGGCGCCACCGACCGGCTGATTGCCGCCTGCGAGGACGAGGGGCTGCCGCTTTTGCCGGGGGCCGCGACCGCAAGCGAAGTGATGAGCCTTCTGGAAAAGGGCTTCACTGTGCAGAAGTTCTTTCCGGCCGAAAGCATCGGTGGGGCCGCGGCATTGAAGGCACTGGGCGCGCCGATTCCGCAGGTTGGCTTCTGCCCGACCGGCGGCATCGGGCCGGACAATATTGGCGCGTATCTGGCGTTGAAGAATGTGCTGTGCTGTGGCGGAAGCTGGGTGGCCCCGGCGGATGCGGTGGCGGCGGGCGACTGGGCGCGGATCGAGGATCTGGCGCGGGCGGCGGCCGGGCTGAAGCGGGCCTCGCGTCTATCCTGAGCCCTTGCAGGGACGCGGCACCGCCCTGATCCCCCGCGCGGCGGCCTTGGCGCACTTGTCAAACCAAGGGCCTGCCTATGCCCATTATGCCCGATTGGCCAAGCTGGATATTGCGGCCTTGAAGGCGGCGAAGCACCAAAAATTGACTTGAAACGAGAGTCCGTTCCAAAAATGTCCGAACTCGGACAAATGAGTAACCCATTGAAATTAAGTTATTACACCTGTTAACTTTAACCGGATTTTAGGGGATTACACCTGCCGGGAGCCGTTCGGTTTGGGCTTTGCTGCGGCTTAGCCTTCCCGGGCCATCCGGGCGGCGCGACCGCCGCGGCGGCTTGGCTGGGGCGGGGTTTTCAAGCCCTGTTCAAGCACCGGGCTCATCGGATGTTCCGGGCGGGCCAGCGCGTAATGGGCGATCAGCACGCGCGCCGCTTCTGCGGGATCAGTTCCAGCCCTGAGGCTGAGCGCCCAATCAAGGAAGATCGACCGGCATTCCGGCGCGGTGATGCCTTCGATTGCATAGCTTTCGCGGATCAGCCCCTTGGGGTCCGCCAGTGACATTTCCATGACTTTCCTCGCCATTGCTGGTTCCTGAAACTGCGTCAGGCCCGCGCCACATCCTGGCCAAGCCCCCGTGCCACGATTTCCGCCACACGCGCGATATGGCCCTTCAGTTCCGACCGAAGGGCATCCAGCGACGACATTCCGGTTTCCCGCAGCAAGAAAACACGCCCGCCTTCGCCAACAGCTTCCATGTCGATGGGTTTGTCGGTCAAGAGCCTACCGCCAGCCTGAAGCCGCCAGAAAAACCGGTAAGCGGCTTGCAGGGCCGCTTCGTCGGCCTTGTCGAGGTACCCGGCGCGCAGACCCGCGCGCAACTGCGCGTCGGTGCGGCGGGCGGGGTCGGCGGCGCGCAGCGCGCAGGACTGGGCCAGAAGTTCGATATCCTGAAGGCGACCGGGGCCGATCTTTGCCTCCCATTCGCCATCCGGGGCCTTGGCGGCAAAGATCCGCGCCCGCATTTCGGCGGTGTCGGTCAGAACCGCATCGCCCCCGGCCTTTGCCGCAAGAACGGCGCGGCGCGTGGTTTCGACATCCTCGGCCAGCGGCGGGGGGCCTGCGACCACCCGCGCGCGAGTCAGGGCAAGATGTTCCCAGGTCCAGGCCTCGGCCATCTGGTAATCGCGAAAGGCGGTCAGCGACACGGCGACCGGCCCCTGCCGCCCCGAGGGACGCAGGCGCATGTCCACCTCGTAAAGGCGGCCTTCGGCCATGGGTGCTGTCAGGGCGGTGACGAAAGCCTGCGTGAGGCGTGCATAATAAGGGCGGGTGGCCAGCGGGCGCGGTCCGTCAGAACTTTCGGCCCCCGCGTCATCATAGATCACCAGAAGGTCGAGATCGGAGGCGGCGTTCAGCCGTTCGGACCCGAGCGAGCCCATGCCCAGCACCACCGCACCGCGGCCAGGCGCCGGGCCATGTTTGCGCGCAAATTCCTGAAGGCACGGATCCCAGACGGCGGCAACCGCAGCCGAGGCGAGATCGGCATATTCCTTTCCTGCTTCGGCCGCGTCGATCAGGCCGCGCAGGTGATGGACGCCGACGCGGAAGTGCCATTCCTTTACCCAGCGCCGTGCCGCAACCAGCTTTGCCTCGTAATCGGCATGGCTGTCGAGGTGCGCGCGCAGTTGCGCGGTCAGCCCGGCGGCGCCAGGCCAGGGATCAAAGAACGAGCCACCGATCACCGCATCCAGCACGGCGGCGTTGCGCGACAGGTATGCGGCAAGACCGGGCGCGGTGCCGCAGATATCGACGATCAGGTCGATCAGCTGGGGGTTGGCTTCGAACAGCGAAAACAGCTGGACGCCGGTGGGAAGGCCGCGCAGGAAACCGTCGAACTGCAAGAGGGCCTCTTGCGGATTGGCGGCACGCAGGAGGCGGGTAAGGATTTCGGGCTGCACGCGTTTGAAGATCCTGCCCGCCCGGTCAGAGCGCAGCGCCGGATAGGCGCGCCAGCCTTCGACCAGATTGCGCATTTCTTCGGTCATCTCGGGACCGGGGCGGGCCTCGGTGGGGGCGAAGAAACCTTCGGTCAGTTCGGCAACGCGGTTCAGCCTGTCGAGAAGCATGCCGCGCAGGCGGTCGGTATCGCCTTCGCCCATCATCCGGGCCAGACGGTCGAAGCCTTCGGGCGTGGTGGGCAGGTCATGGGTTTGGGCGTCGGCGACCATCTGGACGCGATGTTCCACTTCGCGGTGGTCGCGGTAGAGGTTGGTAAGGTCGGCGGCCACGTCCGTGGGCACCCAGCCCTTGGCAGCAAGGGCGGCGAGGCCCGGCACGGTGGCGCGCGACCGCAAGTCGGGGTCGCGCCCGCCGGCGATAAGCTGGCGGGTCTGGGTGAAGAACTCTATTTCACGGATGCCGCCCTGACCCAGTTTCATGTTGTGGCCTTCAAGGGTGATCGGGCCATGCAGGCGTTTGTGGTCGCGGATGCGCAGGCGCATGTCGTGGGCATCCTGGATGGCGGCGAAATCCAGATGGCGGCGCCACACGAAAGGGGTGAGGGCCCTGAGGAACCGCTCGCCCGCCGCGATGTCGCCCGCGCAGGCGCGCGCCTTAATGAAGGCGGCGCGTTCCCAGGTGCGGCCCTGCGCTTCGTAATAGGCCTCGGCGGCGGCCATCGAGATGCAGACCGGGGTGACGGACGCATCCGGGCGCAGGCGCAGGTCGGTGCGAAAGACATAGCCGCCTTCGGTGAGGTCCGACAGCATCGCGGTCATGCGGCGGACCACCTTGATGAAAGAAGCCCGCGCCTCGGGTGCGTCGCCAAGGCTGTAGCGGCTTTCGTCGAAGAGGCAAATGAGGTCGATGTCGGAGGAATAGTTCAGTTCGCCAGCGCCCATCTTGCCCATGGCTATGGCTACCATGCCGCCAGCGGTGGCGGCGTCATCGGGGGTGGCACCAGGCAGCTTGCCGCGGCGGATTTCGTCGGCGACGAGGGTGGTGAAGGCCTGATGCACCGCCTGATCGGCCAGACGGGTCAGCGCGCCTGTCACCTGTTCGAGCGGCCAGACACCGCCCAGATCGGCAAGGCCCGCCAGAAGCGCCACCCGCGCTTTGGCGCGGCGCAGGGCGGGGCCCAGATCTTCCGAGCGCAGCCCTTCGACGGCGCTAAGCGCCGCTACCAGCGCCGATTCGGGCGCGCCCGCCAGCGCCGCTTCGAGCCAGTCGGCTTCGCGGGTCATCAGATCGGCCAGATAGGGGCTGCAAGCGGCCGTCCCGTCCAGAAGGCCCCGCAGTTCGGGGGGGAGATGGGCGAAGCGGGTACGCACATCGGCGGCCCGGTCGGGGTCGTAGGGGATGGGTGAACGGGTCAGGCGGGATGCAAAATTCATGGCCCGACAGTAGCCGGGGGCGGCGGGGCGTCAACCGGATTGGGACGAAATCTGCGCCCTTAACCCTTTGGGCGGATGCGGCTAGGGTCGCGTCAGATCAGGGAACGGGCGGACGGATGAGCAAAAGTCTGAAACGGGTCAAGGCGGCTTTGGCGGCGGCGGGGCTTGAGGTTGCGGTCATCGAGATGCCCGGCGAAACCCGCACGGCGGAAATGGCCGCAGCGGCGGCGGGGTGCATGGTTGATCAGATTGCCAAGTCGATCATCTTTCAGGGGCTGGAGCGCGGGCATGTGATCCTATTCATCACGGCAGGCGGGCGGCAGGTTGATCCGGATCTGGCCAGCGCACTGGCAGGTGAGAGGTTGGGCAAGGCCGACGCCGACCTGATCCGCCGCGAGACCGGCTTTGCCATTGGTGGCGTCGCGCCGATTGGTCATCTGAACCCGGTCCGGGCCTTCTTTGATCCGCGCTTGCTGGAATTCGACCGGGTCTGGGCCGCTGCGGGGACCCCGCGCCACATCTTTGCCATCGCGCCCCAGCGGCTGCTGACCCTGTCCGGGGCGGTCTGCAAAAGCTTTACGAGCGGCGCATAAAGCACCGTCGCACGCCGGGGACCTTGTTGGCCGACTGCTGTGCGACTGCTGTGTGCCTCTATGTTAAAATAGTTTACATTACCCCTTGACCATGCAGAAAAACGTGCCATCTTCCTTCCATGTGAAAGACATTCACATCGAATTGAGACTTCAACGGAGGTTCCCGATGACCACTACCACCGCCTCTTGGCCGACACGTGCCGAAATGTGGCTCGATGATCGTGGCAAGGGGGCATGGATCGCCGCCATGGTCCTTGGCTTCATTTTCTTCTGGCCCGTGGGTCTGGCACTGCTGGCCTACATGATCTGGAGTAAACGCATGTTTTCAAGAAGCTGCCGCAGCCACAACAACCACCGCGAACAAGCCGCGCGGTCTTGGAATATGTACCAAAGCGGCTTCCGCTCTTCCGGCAACAGCGCATTTGACGCCTACAAGGCAGACACGCTGAAACGTCTGCAACAGGAACAGGACGAGTTCGAGGCGTTCCTGGAGCGACTGCGGGCGTCGAAAGACAAATCCGAGTTTGACCAATATCTGGATGACCGCGCGCAGGCCGCCCGAGAAACCAAGGGCGACAGCGCCCCGGAAAAAAGCGAACCGGCGACCGGGAGTTACTGAAACCAATGGATATCCGGGCCGGATCGCTTCGGCCCGGATATCATTTGCGGCCCTAGGCAATGATTGTTTCGCTGGGGCAAGTGCAGACTTGGCGGATCATCTTTGGCTTGCTAACGTGCCGCAAAGGTAAACCTCACTCTTTTCCGAACCCCTAGATGCGCCATACACTGCCCATCGCGCCGCAGTTTTATGTGACGGCCCCGCAGCCTTGTCCCTATCTTGATGGGCGGCAGGAACGGAAGCTTTTCACGGCATTGCCGGGTGAAAATGCGGTGCGGCTGAACGATGCCCTGTCAAAGCAGGGCTTCCGGCGATCGCAGAACGTGCTTTACCGGCCGTCATGCGCCGAATGCACGGCTTGCCTGTCTGCGCGCATCCGGGTGGCCGACTTCACCCCAAGTCGCAGTCAGAAACGGGCGGCCCGAAAGAACAGCTATCTGCGCCGCGAAGCGACGAGCCCATGGGCCACCGAAGAACAGTATGGTCTGTTTCGCCGCTATCTGGACAGCCGGCATTCTGACGGCGGCATGGCCGACATGGACGTATTCGAATTTGCCGCAATGATCGAGGAAACCCCGATCAAAAGCCGTGTGGTCGAGTATTCGGATACGGGCGGCGCGGCGGGAAGCAGGCGCGAACTGGTGGCGGTTTGCCTGACCGACGTTCTGGATGACGGGGTCAGCATGGTTTACAGCTTTTACGACCCCGAGCGCGCTGTGGACAGCATCGGCACCTATATCATCCTTGATCATGTTGAAATCGCCCGTCAGGCCGGGCTTCCTTATGTCTATCTGGGTTATTGGGTGCCGGGCAGCCGCAAGATGGGCTACAAGGCCAACTTCAGTGCGCTTGAGATCTACAAGAACGGGACATGGCAGGCGATTGGCTGCCCGGCGGATCACTCTGCCGCCATGCATCCGCTGTCGGTTGATCCGATCGCCGAGCAGGTGGCACGCATCGCCTTGCCGGAATCGCGACCGGTCCGGCCCTGAGGATGGCGCGGGAACGGGCGCCCGGAAGGCACCAGACGATTGCCGCCGTTGCCCTTCTTGTACCCGACTATGATGAGGCCATCGCCTTTTATGTCGGAAAACTTGGCTTTCGCCTTTTGGAAGACATCGCCCAACCCGGCCCCAAACGCTGGGTGACGGTCGCGCCGCCCGGATCAGGTTGCTGTGCGCTGCTGCTGGCCCAGGCCAAGGGCGATTTGCAAAAGGAAGCAATTGGCAATCAGGCGGGTGGCCGGGTTTTTCTGTTTCTGGAAACCGACGATTTTGACCGGGATCATGCGGCAATGCTGACCGCTGGTGTGAAGTTCGAGGAGGCGCCCCGCAATGAGCCCTATGGGCGGGTAGCGGTCTGGCAGGATCCGTTTGGCAACCGCTGGGATCTGCTGCAGCGGGCGTAAGCCCGTTGGCGTCCTTTTCATTGCCTCCTGCGGCGGGCTGTTGTAGCTCACGGGGGACAAGCGGCCCCTGCCCGGCCGTGAAAACCACGCATTTACAGGTAAATCTGATGCAGCTTGCATTTCACGTTGGGTGCCATGCCACGGACGAGGGCAGACTGGTGCGTTCGGTCCTTCGGTCGCGCGATGTCCTGGTGGCGCGGGGCATTCATGTGCCAGGGCCGCGCCGCTACCGCAACATTTTGCCCGACACGCTTGGGATTCTGAACGGCGCCCCGGCTTCGGAGGATGCGCAAAAGCTGTTGCTGGGTTCGGTTCTGGACAGCGAGGATGCGAAGCGGGCGTTGTTCTTCCATGAAAACCTGATCTGTGCGCCTTCGCAGGTGTTCAGCGAAGAGGGTCTTTATGCCAGTGCGCCGGGCCGTTTCCGGGCGCTGGTCAACCTGTTCCCCAGCCATGAAACCGAATTCACCATGGCGCTTTGCAACCCCGCAACCCTGATCCCGTCGATCATTCAGCGCGCGCGGACGCCGGATCTGGGCGGGGTAATCCATGCGGCAAACGCGATGAACCTGCGCTGGTTGCCAACCATTGAACGGGTGATGGCCGAAAACCCCGGTCTGCGGCTGACCCTTTGGTGCAACGAAGACACGCCACTGCTTTGGCCCGAAGTGTTGCGGACGCTGACCCGGCTTGGGCATGATGTTCCGCATGAGGGCGATCTGGATATGGCGGCGGCATTGCTGACCGAGGATGGTCTGGCCGTGATGACGCGCGAAATGATTTCCCACCCGCCGCAGAATGTTGCGGCCTGGCGTCAAAGGATCAGCGAGGCGCTGGAGGACTTTGCCAGCCCCGAGCTGATGGAGGTCGAAGTTGCCCTGCCCGGCTGGACACAGGATGTCATCGACAGCGTGACGGAAACCTATTTTGCCGACTGCGCGGCGATTGCCGCGCTGCCGGGTGTGACGTTTCTTGAACCCTGAGGGGATACCCGCGGTCAGTTCATGCCAAGGGCGGCCTTGTACATTTCAAGCACAGCCTCTTCTTCGGCGATGTCGTCCTTGTCGCGCTTGCGCAGGGCGATCAGCTTGCGGATCACCTTGGTGTCATAACCTCGACCCTTGGCGTCGGCCATGATCTCTTTTTGCTGTTCGGTGATGTCTTTCTTTTCGGCTTCCAGATGTTCGTACTGTTCGATGAACTGGCGCAGCTCGGCGGCGGTTACGCTGTAGGCGGCATCAGAGGCGGCGTCGTTCATTGTGGGCTCCATGGCTGAGTTTCTCTCTGACTAGACAAGCCGCCCCGGCTGTTCAAGGCCTGTCCGGCTTTTGCGGCGGGGGCTTGTCTGATACGGGCAAAGCCGCTAGGCGGCTGCCAGCGCGGCAGAGAGAGGCAAAACACCATGGACAGTCTGATCTGGGCGGGAACCGCAGTGACACTGGCCGGATTGGCCGGTTTGATCTGGTGCATCGTCAGCATCCTTGCCGCACGCCGCGCGGGGCTGAACGACGAGGCGCTGAAAGCCCGGCTGCAAAGGATCGTGGTCTGGAACATGGCCACGCTGTTCTTGTCGGTCATCGGCCTGATGATGGTGGTTGTGGGCATCTTCCTGCGCTGACCGGCCCCACCGGACTGGCGGCTAACTTGCCAGCCTGCGCGCCAGCCGGGTCTGGTAAGCTATGACATCCGGCAGATCAACGGTGCGCAAATGCCCGTCCCGCACCACCTGCCGCCCCTCGACGAACAGATCCTTCACGCGGGTAGGCCCGCACAGCATCAGGGCCGCCACCGGATCCCAAGCCCCGGCGGCCTCAATCCCGCGCATGTCCCAGATGGCGATATCGGCGCGTTTGCCCACCGCGAGCGTCCCGCAATCGGGCCGCCCAAGAACCTGCGCCCCGCCCAGGGTCGCGATCTCCAGCGCCTCGCGCGCGCACATCGCGTCTGCCCCCCGGGCCACACGCTGCAAAAGCAGGGTCATCCGCGCCTCTGCCACCAGGTTGCCCGCGTCATTGCTGGCCGATCCATCGACGCCAAGCGCCACCTTGACGCCTGCGTCCCGCATCGCCCGCACCGGGGCAATGCCCGACCCAAGGCGACAGTTCGAACAGGGGCAATGGGCGACACCGGTCCGGCTTTTGGCAAAAAGACCGATCTCTTCGGCGTCCAGTTTTACGCAATGCGCATGCCAGACATCATCGCCGGTCCAGCCCAGATCTTCGGCATATTGCCCGGGCCGGCAGCCGAATTTTGCCAGCGAATAGGCGATGTCCTCTTCGTTTTCGGCCAGATGGGTGTGCAGCATCACGCCCTTGTCGCGCGCCAGCACGGCCGCTTCGCGCATCAGATCCCGGCTGACCGAGAAGGGCGAGCAAGGGGCAAGCCCCACCCGCAGCATGGACCCCGGCGCCGGATCATGGAAGCGGTCCACAAGCCGCACCATGTCTTTCAGAATTGCATCCTCGGGCTCGACCAGCGCATCGGGCGGCAGGCCGCCCAGGCTTTCGCCAATGCTCATCGCCCCGCGTGTCGGGTGAAAGCGCAGGCCGATTTCACCGGCCGCATCAATCGTATCATCCAGCCGCGCGCCGTTGGGGAACAGATAAAGATGGTCCGAGGTCATGGTGCAGCCCGACAGCGCCAGTTCGGCCAGACCGGTCAGCGCCGATACCCGCATTTCTTCCGGGCCCATCCGCCCCCAGATCGGGTAAAGCGTGCGCAGCCAGCCGAACAGCAGCGCATCCTGCCCGCCGGGCACCGCGCGGGTCATGGACTGGTAAAGGTGGTGGTGGGTATTGACCAACCCCGGCGTGACCACACAGCCTGCGGCTTCGATCACCTCGGCCTCCGGGGCTGAGAGTCCCTGCCCCACCGCCGCCACCTGGCCCCCGCGGATCAAAAGGTCCGCTTGCGCAAGTTCGCGCCGCGTCCCGTCCATCGTTACGATTACATCAGCCTTCCGGATCAGGATATCCCGCATCGCTCTGTCCCATCATTCAACACCCCCTTCGGTGTCTGTGGGGCGGCCGACAGAAGGGAGCGTAAGGACTCGGGCGCAGATGCAAGTTAGTCGAAAGCTGGGCCCAGGTCAAAACCAACCGCCCGGACATTTTCTGTCTTCAAATATCCCCCGCGGAGCGTCCTGCAGCCGCCAACCGCGCGCGGTCAGGGGTCAGGTGCGGTCGCAAGAACCGCCAGAGCGGCCGCATGAATCACCGGGTTCGCGGCGGCCAGAACCCGCCCGCCACGGTGCGCAGGCCGGCCTTTCCAGTCGGTCACGACGCCGCCCGCGGCGGAGATCACCGCGATCGGGGCCTGAACGTCAAACGCCTTCAGGCCCGCTTCGACCACCAGATCAATCTGACCCGCCGCAATCAGCGCATAAGCATAGCAATCGGTGCCGTAGCGGGTCAACCGGACCTGTCCGGCGAGGGTTTCGAATGCATTGCGCTCTGCGGTGCTGCCGACTTCGGGGAAAGTTGTGAACAAGATCGCCTGATCAAGCGGACGGGGCCCGCGTGTTGCCAATGGGAGATTGCCCATCGGGCCTGTCATCTGGGACAGACCCAGCCCGCCTATGAACCGTTCGCCGATATAGGGTTGGTCGATGATCCCGAAGATCGGCCCGTCGCCGTCATCTACCGCAATCAATACCCCCCAGGTGGGCGTGCCCGACAAGTAGGCGCGGGTTCCGTCGATCGGGTCGAGCACCCAGGTCAGGCCCGAGGTTCCGGGCGTGTCGGCGAATTCCTCGCCAAGGATCGCGTCATCGGGGCGCAGTTGTGCAAGCAATTCGCGCATCTTCAGTTCAGATGCGTGATCGGCGGCGGTGACGGGATCAAAGCCCGAGGCATGTTTGTTGTCGGCGAACAGGCCAGGCTGTCGGAACAGTTTCAGCGTTTCAATCCGTGCGGCATCGGCCAAGGCATGGGCGGTGCGCACAAGTGCTTGCCGTGTGTCTTTCGAAACCGCCATGAAATCCCCCAGCCTGTGGCAGCCGGGTTATGGCGCATCGAACGCGGCGGTCAAGCCGCGTTCGTCTTTACCACGCGAACATCATGCGGCTTCGGACAAGACCTTGGCCAGATCAAACAGACGGCGGCGCTGCGGTTCCGGGATCGCATAATAGGAACGCACCAGCATCAGCGCCTCTTTGTCGGCAAGAATATCGCCGATCTGTTCGTCAACGGCAGGTGCATCGCCACCCAGCCCTTCGAAGAAGAAGCTGATCGAGACGCCAAGCGCATCGGCAATATCCCAAAGGCGCGAAGCTGAAATCCGGTTCATGCCGGTTTCATATTTCTGAATCTGCTGGAACTTGATTCCAACCTTGTCGGCCAACTGCTGCTGAGTCATGCCGACCATCCAGCGACGGTGGCGAACGCGTTTTCCGACATGGACATCTACGGGGTGTTTCATGATACTCTCCAACTCCATCACAGATAGATAAGCACAATTCGTGCCAAATATTACACTCGCGCCCGCGAAAAGCAGAATTATTTTCAGGCCTAAATGACATCTTCGGCCTGCCATTGGGCAAGGCAACCTAGACTAAAGGACAGCTCGCCAAATCGAAGCGTCGCGAGATTGCCAGTCGCCCGAATCGCATCTTGCATTCTGCAACGGATTTTGCGAATTACCGCCCGCCATTACTTTGCCTTATGCAACAAGTCCAGCACTGGAACCGGGGCGCACAAGCAGGTAGAAAACCTGAAAAACCGCAGATATTCACAAGGAGGTCGGCCAATGCGGGCCTTTCAGGTTACAACCACCGATGCGCCACCGCAGTTGGCCGATATTGCGGTTCCCCAACCGGCGGTAGGTGAGGTTCGCATCAGGGTTTCCGCCTGCGGGTTGAACTTCGCGGATCTGCTGTTGCTTCAGGGCCGCTACCAGCAGCGCCCACCCCTGCCCTTCACGCTGGGCATGGAAATGGCCGGCACTGTTGATGCATTGGGTGAAGGGGTCAGCTTTCCGCCGCTTGGCGCGCGGGTTGCCGCCTTCAGGACGACGGGCGGGCTGGCGGAATATGCGACGGTGCCCGCCGGGCAATGCCTGCTGCTGCCGGACACGATAGGGTTTGACGAGGCTGCGGCGCTGCAGGTCGCCTATGCCACCAGCCACCTTGCGCTGTTGCGCCGTGCGCGCCTGCAAGAGGGCGAGACGCTGTTGGTCACCGGAGCGGCGGGCGGGATTGGCCTGACAGCCATCGAGATCGGCAAGCTGGTCGGCGCCCGGGTGATCGCGCTGGCGCGGGGTGCGGACAAGCTTGCTGTGGCAAAGGCTGCCGGGGCCGATCATCTGATCGACAGTGACGCAGCCGACCTGAAGGCCACCTTGCGCGGCCTTGGCGGGGTTGACGTGGCTTATGAAACCATCGGCGGTGAAGTGTTCATGCAGGTGTTAGGGGCCATGCGCCCCGAGGGACGAATCCTGACCCTGGGCTATGCGGGCGGCACCATTCCGCAGATCCCCGCCAATCTGCTGCTGGTCAAGAACCTGACGGTGATCGGCCTCTATGTCGGCGGTTACGACAGCTTTTGCCCGCAGGCCCTGCATGACAGCCTGACCGAGATTCTTTGTTGGCATGCCGATGGTCGCATCCGCCCCCATATCAGCCACGTCCTGCCGCTGTCGCGCACCGCCGAGGCGCTGGCACTGCTGCGCGACCGGAAATCGACCGGCAAGGTGGTAGTGCGCTGCGATCAGGACGCGTAGGCAAGGCGAAGCTGCTGCTTGAGATCTTCGACGACAGGCCCTTTTTGCAGCCCCGCGTCATAAAGGCAGACCTTGACCTGCCCAAGCGGTGGAAGATCGCACGGGTCCGGCACCTCGGCGCAGCCTTCGGAATACATGCCGCGCAGGCGCGCGGTCAGCGCCAGATCTGCGGCAATCATCGCCTGCACCGCCTGGTTCGAGCGGCCGGTAAAACCCATTTCCCAAGGAATGCCCGCCCGGTCGAGCGCATCAAGCGCGATGGGGCGGAATTTGCAGGCTTCTTCGAACCCCAGCCGCAGGGGTCGGTTTTGCCAGACGGTCCCGCCCGGCGCGCCTACCCAGACCAGATCATGTTCTGCCAGGACTTCGCCGCCTGCATCCGGCGCCCCTTCGGTGGTAAGGATCAGGTCCATCTCGCCTTTGGCCAGCGCTTCTTTCATTAGCACGGTAAAGGAGGAGGTCAGGTTGATCCGGAGCCGGGGATAATGCTGCGCCATCCGCTTCAGGATTTCCGGGATCACCGGATAGACGATGTCATGCGGCACGCCCAGCCGCAGTTCGCCCACCAGCGCCGTGTCAGTCAGCCGGGCCAGCACCTCGTCATTCAATGACAGCATTCGTCGGGCGTAGGCTATCAGCTGTTCACCCTCGGGCGTCAGGGTCAGGCGGCGCGAGGTGCGATAAAAGAAAGGCCGGGCAAGGGCTTCCTCCAACCGTTTGATCTGCATCGATACCGCAGACTGGGTGAGGTTCAGCAAGGCAGCGGCGCGGGTCACCCCGCCGGCATCGGCGGTGACGACAAAGGCCCTTAGGGCGGTGAGGTCGAGATTGCGCGGCACATCACACTCCTTGATGGGGTATCCAACCATCATTCATTTCCGAAATAGAACATATGCACGCAGGATCATCAAGATCGGTCATGTGATTCCCGATCAGAATGATACATCGTCATGAGAGGCAGCCATGGCACGCACCCTTCCGACCAGAAAAAACTTTGCGCTGAACGTCCCCACGCCCCGGCGGGTCATGCGGCTTTTATGGATGTGGATACAGCTTGCGCGTGAGCGGAGGGCGCTGGAACGCCTGGAGAACCGGTTGCTGGACGACATCGGCCTTGACCACGAACGCCGGGATGCGTTGGTGCGCGCGCGCTGGAGCGCACCGGATCATTGGCGCAGATAGGAACATTCAGCTTTGGAAAAGCTTGAAATTGCGCGGCGCAGGCCCAATATCCCCTCTTGAACCTCGCGCGCGTGGCGTCCGGGGGAAGGGAAACTTTGAGGAGGGTAATATGGCCGACTATCAGACCATCAACGCTGGGCGGGCCAGTGCGGGGTACGGCGTCATCGACGAAGGACTGCGCACCCATATGAACAAGGTCTACGGGCTGATGTCCGTGGCGATGATCGTGACCGGGCTGGTTGCCTGGGCCGTGGGCAGCAACCCGGCAATGATCAGCGCGATCTTCGGCACACCGCTGAAGTGGGTTGTGATGTTTGCGCCGCTGGTCGTCGTGATCGGGATGACGAGCATGCTGAACCGCATGTCCGCAGCGACCGCGCAGCTGGTCTTTTACGTCTATGCAGCCCTCGTTGGCCTGTCGCTGAGCTTCATCTTCGCGGCCTTTACCGGCATTTCGATTGCCCAGACGTTCCTGGTCACCTCGGTCGCCTTCGCGAGCCTGTCGCTTTACGGTTACACGACGAAGCGTAACCTGACGGCGTTCGGATCGTTCCTGATGATGGGCCTGATCGGTATCATCGTGGCGTCGCTGGTGAACCTGTTCCTGCAATCGTCGGCCCTGCACTTCGCGATTTCGGTCATCGGGGTGCTGCTGTTCGCAGGCCTGACCGCGTTTGATACGCAGAAGATCAAGAACGACTATATCGCCCATGCCGTGCATGGCGATCAGGAGTGGCTGGCAAAGTCGGCGATCATGGGGGCGTTGAACCTTTACCTCGACTTCATCAACATGTTCATGTTCATCCTGCAGTTCCTTGGCGACCGCCGCTAAGGATCGGGACGCGAAAGCACAAAGGGCCGGGGGAAACCTTGGCCCTTTTGCTTTGCGGCATCAGTGCGGGTCAGACCACCGCGCCGAAGAGCTTGCCGATGATTGCGGTGACAGCCATTGCAACGGCCCCCCAGAACGTCACGCGGGCAATACCGCGCCAGACCGAGGCGCCACCGGCCTTGGCGCCGACCGCGCCCAGAACCGCCAGAAAGATCAGTGACAGCACCGTGACCCACAGGCTGATCGTCGCCTCTGGCACCAGCGCCGCCGTGGAAAGGGGCAGTGCTGCACCTACCGCGAAGGTCAGCGCGCTGGCGCCTGCCGCGACAAGGGGCCGGGCCTCGGTATGTTCATAGATCCCCAGTTCGTCGCGGACATGTGCCCCAAGGACGTCCTTTTCGTGCAGCGCGGCAGCGACTTGCGCCGCCAGTTCTGTCGGCACGCCGCGGCGTTCATAGATGCTGGCAAGTGCGCGCAACTCTTCCGCCGGATCGGCGGCAATCTCGGCCGCTTCGCGGGTGATGTCGGCCTTTTCGGTATCGGCTTGCGAGCTGACCGAGACATATTCCCCGGCCGCCATCGACAAGGCCCCGGCGGCCAGCCCGGCGATACCGGCGATCAGCACTTCGGCCCGGCCAGATGCCGCGGCCACACCGACGATCAGGGATGCTGTCGAGACGATACCGTCATTCGCGCCCAGAACGGCGGCCCGCAGCCAGCCGACGCGGGCGACATAGTGTTCTTCGCGATGATTGCGTTCCATGCGACACCTATTGAAAACGGAAAAACCGCGCCCAAGGGGCGCGGCTTTCGCGGTATCGTCAAGAGGTAGATCTTACTTGATCTTGCCTTCTTTGTATTCCACATGTTCCCGCTTTACGGGGTCGTACTTTTTCATCACCATCTTTTCGGTCATGGTGCGGGCATTCTTCTTGGTCACATAGAAGTGCCCGGTGCCCGCCGTCGAGTTCAGACGGATCTTGATCGTCGCCGGCTTCGCCATAGTCGCTCTCCACTAGTCAGGCGACTGTATCGCCCGTGAAATTCCTTGAAGCCCGCCTTTTACGGAGGAACGCAGCAGAGTCAACAGCCAAACGTGCGCAAACGGCAGGATTAGCCCAAGCCTTGCGTGACGGCCTCTGGTAAGGTGGCACAATGTATCCCGCACAATATTGGATTGGCCCTTGCCGGTGGGCTGCGCTAGGCAGCAGCAGCAATCAAAAGGCGACCCGAACTTGACCGGCCACCCATCAGCACCAAAAAACGAAGACAGCCTGCGCGGTTTTGGCTTTGCGCTCAGTGCCTATCTTCTGTGGGGTTTCTTGCCGATCTACATGAAAGCAATGGCCAATATCCCACCAACCGAGGTGATTGCCCACCGCATCTTGTGGTCGCTGCCGATTGCCGGTCTGGTGCTGTTGATTCAGGGGCGCACGGCGGACCTGAGGGTGGCGCTTCGCTCGCCTTCGATGTTGCGCATGGCCGGATTGACGGCGGCGCTGATCACGGTGAACTGGGGCATCTACGTCTGGGCGATCGTCAAGGGGCATACGCTGGATGCAGCACTTGGCTATTATATCAACCCCCTTTTCTCGGTCTTTCTTGGGCGGATCTTGCTGAAGGAACGGATGAGCCCCGCACAATGGGCGGCGATCGGGCTGGCCCTGCTGGCCGTTGCGGTTCTGACCTGGGAGGCGGGTCGCTTGCCGCTGGTGTCGCTGGGCCTGATGATCACCTGGGGCTTTTACGCCTATCTGCGCAAGACCCTGCCCATTGGCCCCAATCAGGGTTTCACGCTTGAAGTGCTGATCCTGTTTCTGCCGGCACTGGCCTATGCCGGCTGGTTGCAGATAAGCGGGCAAAGCCACTTTGCCATGGGCAGCGCGCGCGACACATGGTTGCTTTTCGGCTGCGGGCTGGTGACCGCCGGGCCGTTGATGATTTATGCCAACGGTGCCAAGCTGCTGCGGCTTTCGACGATCGGGATCATGCAGTATATCGCACCGACGATCATCTTTCTGACCGCGGTCTTCGTGTTTGGCGAACCGTTCGGCAGGGCGCGGATGATTGCCTTCCCGCTGATCTGGCTGGCGCTGATCCTTTATACCGGCGCCTTGATCCGGCGGGTGCGGGCGGTCGAGAAATAGTCAGGCGAAGCGCGCTGGGCGAAAGGGTGCAAGGGCCGAGTCGGCCACCCCTGTCAGAATCTCTGTCGCCGCCAGACGCCCGACGAGGGCCGCGAGCGTCGCGCCGGAATGCAGGGTGACGATATAAAGCCCGGCCATGGTGGTCGGACCCACGGCTGGCAAACCGTCAGCCGGAACCGGGCGCCAGGCCTGAAGCACGCGATCGGCGCGCAAGTTAGTGGCGGGCAGCAACGCACCCAGACGCGCCAGCGCCTGCCCGGCCAGCCGGTCGGGCGTTTCCGAAATCACTTCGGCCGTGTCGGTCTGGTGGGCGGCGCTGGCCGGCGCAAGGATGTGTCCCTGCGGCGTCTGGCGCAGTTCCTGTCCCGGTGAGGCTAGGATGTGGTGAAGAAGCGGCGGGCAAGGCAGGGTGCGCACCAGAACGCCGGGCCGATCCAGCATGGGCAGTGTCACCCCTACCCCGGCCGCCAACCCGGAAGTCGCAGTTCCGGTCGCCAGAACCACCTGATCGGCGGCGACGGGCCCTGCAGGCGTATCGACGCCCGTTATCCTGCCCCCGACGCACCGAAAACCGGTGACCGCAACCCCTGTCCACAGGACCGCGCCGTGGGCAGCCGCGGCGGACAGAAGCCGTTCGGTTGCCACCACCAGATCGACAGCCCCTTCGGAGGTAAACAGAAGGCTTTGTTCAGGCGGGCAGGCAACTGCGGGTTCAAGCACCGCGAATTCGCCGCGCGACACCCGACGACAAGGGTAGCCCAGTGCCAGAAGTTCGGCTTCCTTGCGGTCGAACGCGGCGCCTTCTTCCTCCCACCACAAGCAGCCCGGCCAGTGAAGGCCAAGGTCGCCCAGTTCGCGGCCAAGTGCCTGCCAGGCTGCGATGCCGGCATGACGCAGGTGAAAGTGGGTTTCGTCGAGATAGAAGCTGGCATTGATCCAGCCAAAGGAGCGGCCTGAGGCCGCCGAAGCCGGTGTCTGCGCTTCGATGAGCGTGACCTGTGCGCCGCCCTGTGCCAGATGATAGGCCAACACCGCCCCGTTGATCCCGGCACCAACGACAATGATGTGCGGCTTCATTGGTCATCTCCGGGATAGCTGATGTTGCCGCCGCCCACCGCCGCCGCCACCCCGGTTGTCGAGGGGCATGAGGTGGGCAGACCGCGCAGCACCCGCACGGCCAGATAGGCGAAAGCCTGGGCTTCCAGCATGTCGCCGTCCAGCCCCACGCTTTCTACGGGCAGCACCGGACAGGGCAGGCTTTCGGCCAGCATATGCATCAACGTTTGGTTGTGCCGCCCGCCGCCCGTCACCAGGATTTGTGCGGGGGCAGACGGGAAATGTTCGGCCCCGCGTGCAACCGAAGCTGCACAGGCGGCGGTCAGGGTGGCGGCGGCATCGGCGTCATCCAAGGGCTGCACATCGGCCAGGAGTCCATGAAAATCGTTCCGGTCCAGCGATTTGGGCGGCATTTTCAGGAAAAAGCGGTGAGACAGGAACCGGTCTAGAATGGCCTGATCCACCTGCCCTTTCGCGGCCAATGCCCCGCCATGATCCTGCGCCAGCCCACGCCGCGCAAGCATCAGGTCGTTGATCGGCGCATTGGCGGGGCCAGTGTCGAAGGCAAGGCAGGCCCCCGGGGCCTCGGGTGCGGTGATGTCGGGATCAACCCACGTCAGATTACCTACCCCGCCAAGATTGAGAAACACCAGCGGCTGATCCGCGCTGATCCAGCGTGCGCAGGCATGATGAAAGAAAGGCGCCAGTGGCGCGCCCTGCCCGCCCAGCCGCACGTCGGCTGATCTGAAATCCCACACGATTGGCAGCCCCAGAGCCGCCGCAAGCACCGCGCCGTCGCCTGCCTGATGGGTGCCGCGTCCGCCCGGATCGTGGGCCAGCGTCTGGCCATGGAACCCCACCAGATCGGCACCGTCAAACCCGGTTAACAGGGCGGCATGGGCGGTTTCCACCACCTCTGCCGCTTCATCCACCCCCGCTTCGCCCGGCCAGCGCCCGAAGGCTGCGCGGATCGTGGCGCGCTCTGCTTCGCTGTAGGGGCGGTAGGCGCTGGGTCCGAAGGCGAAGATCCGTTTGCCGTCTGTCTCGACAAACGCGGCATCGACCCCGTCAAGCGAGGTGCCGGACATGGTTCCTAGTACCCGCAGAGTGCCCGCCTTCAACATGCCCTTCCCCTTGGCCGTCCGGGTGGCTATACCCCGGTTCTGCAACAGAATGGACGATCTGCCGATGACCTACCACCCGAAATCCGATTTCATGCGTGTGATGATGGAACGCGGCTATATGGCCGACTGCACCGATTATCAGGGGCTGGACGAGGCTTTGGTCAAGGGGATCGTGCCCGCCTATATCGGTTTTGATGCTACAGCGAAGTCGCTGCATGTCGGATCGCTGATCCAGATCATGATGTTGCGCTGGCTGCAAAAGACCGGGCACAAGCCGATCGTCCTGATGGGGGGTGGCACCACCAAGGTTGGCGATCCCTCGTTCCGGGCCGAGGAACGCCCGCTGCTGACGCCGGCGCAGATCGACGACAATATTGCCGGGATCAAGCAGGTCTTCACCAGCTATGTGACGTTCGGTGACCAGCCGGGTGATGCGGTCATGGTCAATAATGCCGAATGGCTGGATGCGCTGAATTACCTTGATTTCCTGCGCGACATCGGGCGGCATTTTTCGGTCAACCGGATGCTGTCGTTTGAATCGGTGAAGTCGCGGCTGGACCGGGAACAGAGTCTTTCGTTCCTTGAATTCAACTACATGATCCTTCAGGCCTATGATTTTCTGGAGCTTTACCGCCGTTATGGCTGTCTGTTGCAGATGGGCGGATCGGATCAATGGGGCAATATCGTCAACGGTATCGACCTGACGCGGCGGGTGCTGGATGGGGAAATCTTTGGCCTGACCTCGCCGCTTCTGACCACGTCGGACGGCAAGAAGATGGGCAAAAGCCTGTCGGGTGCTGTCTGGCTGAACCCCGACATGCTGAGCCCATACGAATTCTGGCAGTTCTGGCGCAATACCACCGATGCCGATGTGGGACGTTTCCTGAAGCTTTACACTGAGCTGCCGGTGGAGGAGTGCAACCGTCTTGGTGCCCTTCAGGGGTCTGAGATCAATGAGGCCAAGGTCATTCTGGCCAATGAGGTGACTGCCCTTGCCCATGGCCGCCTTGCGGCCGAGGCGGCCGAGGCTACCGCGCGCGAAGTGTTTGAGCGGGGCGGCGTTGGCGACGATCTGCCGACGCTGAAGGTCACGGCTTCGGAACTGGCCGAGGGGATGGGGATTGTGCAGCTGTTCGTGCGCACTGGGCTGGCCGCTTCGGGCAAGGATGCCAAGCGACTGATCCAGGAAGGTGGCGCGCGGATGAATGACGAACCGGTCACCGACACGGGCCTGCGCATCGGGGCCAGCCAACTGGTGGAACCGCTGAAACTGACTGCCGGCAAGAAACGCCATGCGCTGGTGGTGCTGGACTGATCGCGCGCAGCCTGAACCAGACATGAACCAGAGTTGAAACGGGGGGCCGCAGCCCCACGTTTCTTATGGGGCGACCGCGACTGCGGTCATCAGGTCCGGGTCTTCGACCACACCGTTCAGATCGGCGTTTCCGCGCTTGATCTTGTCCACGACCTCCATCCCTTCGACGACATGGCCGACGACTGTGTATTCGCCGTTCAGGAACTCTCCGGCAGCAAACATGATGAAGAACTGTGAATTGGCGCTGTCAGGATCGCTCGAGCGGGCCATGCCCACAACGCCGCGCAGGAATGGCTTTTCGGAAAACTCTGCCGGGATGTTCGGCAGGTCGGACGCGCCCTGACCGGCGCGCGACAGATCATCGCCCATCTTGCCATACTGGACATCGCCGGTCTGGGCCATGAAGCCATCGATCACCCGGTGAAAGACCACATTGTTATAGGCCCCGGAGTTGGCCAGGCTGACAATCTGCGCGACGTGCTTGGGTGCCACGTCGGGAAAAAGGTCTATGACAATCTTGCCATCGGCCTCGCCCGCCACGTCGATCACCAGATTGGGGCCAGGGCCGTCATCCGAAGCCATCGCGCCACCGGTTGACTGGGTGTAGATGAAAAACGCCAACCCGATCGCCCCCAGAGCCGCCAAACCCCCTGTGACAATGGCTTGATTCTCAGACATCGGCGGCAACCTTGACCGAGATCATGCGGTCGGGGTTCACCGGCGGTTCGCCGCGCTGGATCTTGTCGACATGTTCCATCCCCGACAGGACGCGGCCATAAACGGTATACTGGCCGTTCAGGAAGGAATTGTCCTTGAAGTTGATGAAGAACTGGCTGTTGGCCGAATTCGGGTTTTGCGAACGTGCGGCGCCGATGGTGCCACGGTCGTGCGACAATTTCGAGAATTCCGCCGGAAGGTCCGGCAGATCCGAGCCGCCGGTGCCCGAACGGCGCGGATTGTAGCCCGGCGCTTCCATGTTGGCATGTTCCACATCGCCGGTCTGGGCCATGAAGCCGTCGATCACCCGGTGAAAGGCGACGTTGTCGTATTTGCCGGCGCGCGCCAGCACCTTCATGCGTTCGGTATGTTTCGGGGCCACGTCCTTGAGCAGTTCGATGACAACTGGGCCATCCTTCAGCGTGATGATGATCGTGTTTTCCGGGTCTTTGATATCGGCCATGTCTGCCTCCTGAATAGGGTTCGGCGCGGAACCTAGACTTTGACGGCGATCAAGAAAAGGGGCTTCCTTGGCATTGGTTGACCTTGGCCACCGGTTCGGGCGATGAGAGGCACTGAAACCGAGTGATTTGGACGATTTTGAAAGGATGCGGCGATGAGCTGGAAAACCCTCGATCAGATGGACTTCGCAGGCAAGGTCGCGCTGGTGCGGGTCGACATCAACGTCCCTGTCGAAGCCGGCCACGTGACGGACGCGACGCGCATCGAAAAAATCGTGCCTACGGTGAAGGCGATTCTGGCGAAGGGCGGCAAGGTGGTGCTGTTGGCGCACTTCGGTCGTCCGAAGGGTCAGGTGGTGCCGGAAATGAGCCTTCAGGTGACGTTGCCCGCACTGGAAGGGGCGCTGGGTCTTCCGGTGGCTTTTGCCAGCGACTGCATTGGAGGGCCGGCCAAAAAGGCTGTGGCCGCGTTGGCGGAAGGCGGGGTCTTGCTGTTGGAAAACACCCGTTTTCACGCCGGCGAGGAAAAGAATGACCCGGCAATGGCGGCGGGGCTTGCGGCCCTTGGTGATATCTATGTGAACGATGCCTTTTCGGCGGCCCACCGCGCCCATGCCTCGACCGAGGGGATCGCGCGGCTGATGCCCGCTTGCGCCGGGCGGCTGATGGAGGCCGAACTGCAGGCCCTGAACGCGGCCCTTGGCCAGCCGCAGCGGCCGGTGGTGGCGGTTGTGGGTGGGGCGAAGGTTTCGACGAAGCTTGACCTGCTGGGCAATCTGGTCGCCAAGGTCGATCATCTGGTGATCGGTGGCGGCATGGCCAACACCTTTCTTGTGGCCAAGGGCGTTGGGGTCGGCAAGTCACTGGCGGAACGCGATATGGCCGACACCGCCCGCGCCATTCTGGTGAAAGCCGACGAGGTTGGCTGCAAGATCCATCTGCCGGTCGATCTGGTTGTGGCGCGCGAATTCGCGGCGGGTGCAGCCAATGAAGTGGTCGCGCAAGGTGCCTGCCCTGACGATGCGATGATTCTGGATGCCGGTCCAGCCACGGTTGCGGCACTGTCGGGCGTCTTTGAGAGCTGCCGCACGCTGATCTGGAACGGGCCGCTTGGCGCGTTCGAAATCGCCCCGTTTGACGCGGCGACCAATGCCGCAGCCGCCAAAGCGGCGGCGCTGACCCGCGCTGGCAAGCTGGTTTCGGTGGCAGGCGGCGGCGATACCGTGGCCGCCCTGAACAAATCCGGCGCGGCGGCGGACTTTACCTTCATCTCGACTGCCGGCGGCGCGTTCCTGGAATGGATGGAAGGCAAAGAATTGCCCGGTGTTGCCGCACTTATGGCGTAAGTTCCTGCCAGGGGTATGCCAAACCTTGTATGGTGGGTGGACCGGCTTACGTTGGTACCTGATAGGCAAAGGCGGGCGGGATGAGCGGAAAGAGCGGACTGCGTGGCTGGACCCTGATCACCGGAGCTTCCGAAGGGTTGGGACGTGAATTCGCGATCATTGCCGCAGCCGAGGGGCGCGATCTGATTCTGGCCGCCCGCCAGACCGACAAGATGGAAGCGTTGGCCGAAACCCTGCGGGTGCGCCACAAGATCGCCGTCGAGGTGATACCCACCGATCTTGCCGATGAGGCGTCAGTTGAGCTGCTGTGGCGGCGTGCGTCGTCGCGACGGCGGGTGGATATTGTGGTGAACAATGCAGGTCTTGGCTATAACGGCCCGTTCGCTGCCGAAGATTTCAGCCGCGAGCAAAGTTCGATCAATGTCAATATCACCGCGCTGACGATTTTGATGAAGCGCGCCATCCCGCACATGCAGGCGGCGGGCGGCGGGCGGATCATGAACATCGCCTCGACAGCGGCGTTTATGCCCGGCCCGCGCATGGCCGTCTATCACGCGACCAAGTCCTATGTCCTGTCGCTGACCGAATCCGTAGCCGAAGAACTGCGCGGATCGAACGTGACGGTGACGGTGCTTTGCCCGGGGGCCACAGCCACCAATTTTGCCCGCGATGCGAAGATGGAAGGGATCGCGCTGTTTCGCGCCCTGCCCGTTCCTTCGGCGGAAAGTGTCGCCAAATCAGGCTGGCGCGCGATGTTGCAGGGCAAAAGGATTCGCGTGACCGGCCTGATGAACAAGATCTTTGCCTTTGCGCCACGTCTTGCGCCACGGTCTTTGACCGCCCGGATCGTGGCATTGTTTCTGAAGTGAACGCTGGGTCGAGGCGTTAGCGCCACCATGTTTGCATTGACGGGACCGCTGTCCTAAAAGCCCGCTTATCGGCCAGTCGCTGGCCATTCCCTTTAAGATCATCGCGGTGGAGCAAGAGATGTCACAGCAAAAACAGGCAGAGCAGATGCGCTCGGGCAAGGGCTTCATTGCGGCACTTGATCAAAGTGGCGGATCAACCCCCAAGGCGCTGAAACTGTATGGAATCGACGAAAGCGCCTATTCCAACGAGGCGGAAATGTATGGTCTGATCCATGCGATGCGCGCCCGTATCGCCACCTCGCCCGCCTTCAGCGGTGACCGGGTGATCGGTGCCATCCTGTTCGAGCGGACCATGGACAGCGACATCGAAGGCATGCCTTCGGCACGCTACCTGTGGGAAAAGAAGGGCGTTGTGCCGTTCCTGAAGATCGATCAGGGGCTGATGGAGGCGGCGGACGGCGTCAAACTGATGAAACCGATCAAGGGGCTGGATGCGCTTTTGACCCGCGCCGCCGCGATGGGGATATTCGGCACCAAGATGCGGTCGGTCATCGACGCGGCGGATCCCAAGGGCATAGCCGCCATCGTCGCCCAACAGTTCGAAGTGGCGCACCAGATCCTGTCGCACGGGTTGATGCCGATCATCGAACCCGAAGTGACAATTTCAATCGCTGACAAGGCCGAAGCGGAAGATATCCTTTGCGCCGAAATCCTGAAGCACCTTGATGCGATGCC